>CAZOBP010000161.1:0-6364 GCA_964577995.1 uncultured Anaerolineales bacterium | reverse complement strand
ACTGCACCTGCGCCATCTTCGCGCCCTTCTCCGTGGTCACCAGCCGCGCTTTCTCGCTTCGCTGCAAAACGTGGGGAATGGCGCCCGCGTGATCCGGCTCGGCGTGGTTCATGATCAGGTAGTCCAGGTCCGCGAGGCTCGTCACCTGGCTGATCCTGCCCTCCAGCTCCTGCTCGAAGCCTGGATTCACGGTGTCGATGAGCGCGGTCTTCTCCTGGCCTTGTACGAGATAGGCGTTGTAGGTCGTCCCTTGCGGAAGCGGGATCAAGGCATCGAAGACCCTGCGATTCCAATCTCTAGCTCCTACCCAACGGACACCCGGCGATATCTCTGGCACATCATACGTTGTCACTTGCGTTGCCTCCTTTTCTCTTGGCCACGACGATCAAATCCCCACTCGAATGACGTTCGTAGGGGTGAAGCGTGTAGTCTCCATACAGACCAGTAGCCACGAAACCCGTGCGGTCCAGCAGTCTCTGAAGGTCGTCCTTGAAGATGGGTCTCAGTTCTGTGCTATCAGCCGTGTAGCTCCAGAGGTGGTCCTGCTTGTGCAGCACCACCATGTTGAAGGTCGAAGTCCGCTCGTGGAAATCGACGAAGCGCAGGAAGAGCCATTCGTCATCGCCCTGGCGAAAACTCTCCACTGGCAGAAATCGCTCACGCGATGTCCAAACCCGGTCGTAGTTCAAGTTCTGGACGAAAAGCACTCTGCCGGGAACCAGCACGTCGGCCATGTCTGTGAGTGTTACGAGGAGGGCCTCCTCGCTCAACAGACTGGGCAGTGAGTTGCCCAGACAGAGCACCGCGTCGAACGGCTCGCTGACCACCGTGTGCACAGCGCCGAAACCGGCTTGCACGAATCTGGGGGTCACTCCTGCAGTCTCTGCATTCTCCCGTGCCCGGTCGATCATGCCCGCACTGGCATCGACGCCCAGCACCTCGTACCCCCGCTGGGCCAGGGCGATGGCGTGCTGGCCGGTCCCACAGGCCACGTCCAGCACCCGGCGCACCTCATGCGCCTGGAGAACGCTCTCCAGCGTGGGCATCTCCCTCTTCAACCGCCCAGGCCAATCCACGAAGCGGTCGTAGTCCGCGCTGAGGGCATCCCACAGACCATGCTCACTCACTATGTCTTCTCCTGCCCAGGTCCTGCCCTCTTCAAGCGCTCGTACTTCTCGGTGCCGATACACTGCTCGGCGAAGGAGCACCAGTCGATGCAAGACGGCCCTTGCGCCCTGGTCACGCGCGCCCCGCACCCGGGACAGCGCGCAGAGAGTTCGTCGGACCAGATCTCCACTTCCCTTCCGCACTCAGGGCACTCGACGTCCTCTGGCTTGACTTCCCTGACGTCCCTCGCTCCGGGACAGCCGCTGAAGAGCGACATGGTCTCCCCCCTTTCTACCCATGAATGAGGGCGGGCAGGCACCTGGTGCACACCCACAGACTCTGCCCGTGCCGACGGCAGGGCAGCAGGGTGGACTCCTCTTCGGAACCCCCGCACTGGAAGCAGCTCTGGACCATGTACAGGGATTCCCGCCCTCGCTGCCGTTCCTCGACCGCAGCCTCGTCGAAAGCCAGCGTCTCCCGCTCTTCGATGGTCAGCGCACCGGTGGGGCAGACGCCCAGGCAGAACCCCGCTCCGTCGCACAACTCCTCCCTCATCACGCGGGCCTTTCCGTCCACCAGTTCTATGGCGCCCTCGGCGCACGGGATCACACACAGCCCACAGCCGTTGCACAACTCCTCGTCTATCCTCACCACCTGCCTTCTTACCATGACAGCCTCCCTGGACTACGCCTTTTCGGGAAAGAGAATCTCGAAGGGCCGCGATATGGCCCCCACCGGACACAGCTCCTCGCACTCGCCGCAGTATCGGCAGTCCTCTGGATGCACGATCGTCGCCCGAAGCTCCCTCACCGCCAGCGCTCCCACAGGACAAGCTGCCACGCAGTCACCGCACCCGGTGCACAACCCGTCATCTATCTCTGGTGTTCGCTTTTCCCCTCTGTCCATCCTGGTCTCCACAACGAAAACCGGTCAGCTTTCTACTGTCTTCATCATACGTCAAAGCCGACCGGGTGTCTGTGACAAAAGTCTCATCAACCTGCCTGAGCTAGACCTTGGCCTCCTTCTCTAGCCCCTCCCGATCAAGTACGATGAGCCTGTGGCGGTCGAAACGGATCAGTCCCTCTTGCTCGAACCCGCGCAGAACGCGGCTTACCATCTCTCGAACCGTTCCCACCTGGGCTGCCATCTCCTGTTGAGTCAAACGGCGAGGCGCTTCACTACCCCCTTCCGCCTGCGCCAGCAACAGCTTCGCCAGGCGCGCACTGACCGTGCGCAGAGACAGGTCCTCCACCAACGCGAGGAGATGGCGGGCGCGAGAGGCAAGGTTCTCGATCACCCCTGCCGCCAAGGCCGGGTACCTCTCCAGGAGATCCAGCATCGTGTTTCGTTCGATAACCCACAACATGGACTCCATGGCAGCCATCGCACTCACCGGATTGGGACCACCGTCCAGAACCGCCACCTCGTTGAAGAACTCACCGGGGCCAAGGAGTCTCACCACCTGCTCTCTCCCCTCTGTGGAGAGCCTGAGGAGTCTGACGCGTCCCTTCTCGACGACCCACAAACCGGCGCAGGGCTCGCCCTCCAGGAAGATCATCTGACCCTTGGCGCAGCGACGCCCGAAAGCGCCCCTGGCCACGACTTCCAGGGTAGTCGCGTCGAGCTGGGCGAAGTAGGGAACGGAGCCGAGGAGACGCGTGAGGTTGTCCAGGCCGTCAGTGCTCACCGGATCCCTCCGTGGCGGCGCGCGGCGGGCTCAGGGAATCTGCGCCAGTCTCTTTTTGAGATAGGCGATGGTTTTCACCGGGGTGGGGTCCGCGCCCCTCAGCGCAGCCAGGTAGTAGCTCACGTAGTCGCCCAGATGAATGGACCACAGAACCTGCGCCAGGGGGCTCAGCCCAGACACATCTATGGCCTCGTGGGGAACGCCCTTGTCGCTCAAAATCTCTCCGGTCACCTCCATCCGCAGGCGGAGGCGAGTTGAGTACAGATCTGACCGCAGCATCACCACGCGAACCACCGACGGCATGGAGAGCGGAAACTCGTAGCCCACCACCGCGTTGTGGTTCAACTCTGGTAGCGCTTCCCAGACAGCCCAGCCCTTGCTGTTCTCGTTGAACTGGCACTTCCATCGACGCGCCACCTCTGTCAGGTGTCCGGCGGCGTAGATTACGGGCAGCCTTCCTTCCAGCCTCCGAGCCAACTGCTTGGCCGCATTGTGCTCCTCGGGGACCTCGATGCCAATCTCTGCTTGTTGCGCTTCCATCGTTCCGACGGCCTCTTGCAGGTCCTCTGACAGGTCGCGGACGTAGTTGAGCCGGCGCAGCACTTCCAGCAGGGTCACCAGAGAGTACCCCAGGGCAGCACGAGGCTGGGCCTCGTAGTCGAAAGTGAAAAGGGGGAGATTCTGATCTCTGCACATCCTCGCCAGTTCTCCACCCGTGGTGATAGCCAGCGGCTTGACGCGCTGGTCGAGCGCCTGCCGAAAGGCAGACAGGATCTCTTCCGTATTCCCGGAGTAGCTGGAGGCGATAACCAAAGTCCTCTCATCGACGAAGGCCGGCAGATCATACTGGCGATTGATGAACATCGGGGCCCTGCACTCACCCTCGACCAGAGTCTTCACCAGGTCGCCGCCGATGGCTGAGCCACCCAGGCCCAAGACCACGATGGCGTCGCACGCCCTATAGTCCTCGGGCAGAGCTTGCTGACCGGCGACGATCATCGCCTCTCTGCACTGTTTCGGAAGCTCGGCAATGCGCCCTGCCATATCCGCGGAGTCTATGCTGCGCAGATAGACGGTGTCGTCCAGATCGACTGCACTCATTCGTCCTCCATGGATACCCAAATACGGTACACCTCGGCTCTGGGCCACTGGCCCATCCTGGCTACCTCTCTGACAGCCTCGCTGGGCGAGAGTCCCTCGCGCTTGAGCTTCTGGAGAGCCCTCTCCACCTCACCACCGTCCCAACTCGTTTCCTCTGCACCCTCGATGACCAGGGTCACCTCACCCCGAGGAGGGTGGCTGCTGAAGTGATAGAGCACCTCGCTGGTGGTCCCCCGAATCACTTCCTCGTGGAGCTTGGTCAGCTCCCTAGTCACAGCCAGTTGGCGCTGGCCGAGGCTTTCACCCACGTCCTCCAAGGTGGCGAGCAAACGGTGCGGGGCTTCGAAGGCCACCAGCGTGCGCCTCTCGCCAGCCACGGAGGCGAGCAGGCTGACGCGCCTCCCCCTCTTGCGGGGAAGGAATCCCAGATAGAGGAAGCCATCGGTGGGCAAACCAGAAACGACCAGAGCAGTGACTATGGCAGACGGTCCAGGCACGGGCACTACCCTGATTCCGTCCTCTATGGCAGCCCGGATCAACTCGTACCCGGGATCCGAGATACCCGGCATACCTGCATTGCAGACCAACGCCACGTCCTGCTCCCGCAAGACGTCGAGGATGTAGTCCAGCTTGGACAGTTTGTTCTGCTCCCAGTAGCTGGTGAGGGGGGTCTTGATTTCGTAGTGTGTGAGCAGCTTGCGCGTCTTACGCGTATCTTCAGCGGCGACGAGGCCCACCTGGCCCAGGATGCGCAAGGCTCGCAGGGTGATGTCCTCCAGGTTTCCTATGGGCGTGCCAACGACGTGCAGCGTGCCCAACTGTCCTCGCCTCCCGGCACAAGCATATGCTCGTGCCCGTCTTTTGTCAAGGGGTTGACGAGACAGGTGCAGGCAGACCCACCTCAGATCCACCTCTCCTTTTCCCCTCGTTTCGATGCCGAAGACCCATCGGTACCCGTAGGGCGAACTTCCAGTTTGCCCTACACTCCACACCGGAGCGGCGTCTTCTGTTCGGCGAACACTCCTGCTTGTCACACCCTCCCCCACATTACTTGAAAACGGCAAACCATGGTATAATATGTATCTGGAAGGAACTTCGCTTTGGGAGACACAGGTATGGAGCAGGTGGACATTAAAGTCCCAGACGAGGGCGCTGACGTAGTCGAATACCCTCTTCTGGCCGTTCGCGATGCCGTCGTCTTCCCCCACATGATGATTCCTCTCTTCGTGGGCCGGGATCGCTCCCTCAGGGCCGTGGATGAGGCGCTGGAAGACGATCATTCCATCATCATCGTTGCCCAGAAGGAGGCCGAGATCCGAGAACCGACTCCTGAGGATCTGTACAACGTCGGCACCATAGCCTCCATCGCCCGTACGCTCCGCATGCCCGATGGCACCACCAGCATCCTGGTTGAGGGCCTGCAACGCGCCGAGATTGTCGAATACACGCAGACTCACGGCTCCTATCGGGTCAAGGCCACCCCCATCTTCGAGGACATTCAAGAGCAACCCCTCACCGAAGCGCTCATGCGCGCGGCGCTGGCGCTCTTCGAGAAGTGCGTGGATTTGAGCCGCTCCCTTCCCGACGACGCCTTCGTCACTGCCATGAACGCCGAGGACTCTGGCTGGCTGGCCGACGTCATCGCATCCCATCTCAACTTGGACGTCGATGAGCGGCAGGAGATACTGGAGACCCTCGATCCCATAGTGCGCTTGCAGAAACTGAGCGTCCTGTTGGCAAAGGAGTTGGACGTTCTGGAACTGGAGGACCAGATCCAGTCCCAGGTCCAGGAGGAGGTTGACAAGAGCCAGCGAGAGTACGTCTTGCGCGAACAGATGAAGATCATCCAGAACGAGCTGGGCGAGATGGATCCGCTGATGGCGGAGAAGAACGAACTCCGCGACAATATCTCTGAGGCGAACATGCCCGCCGAAGTGCGTGAGAAGGCGGAGAAGGAGTTGAGCCGTCTGGATGCGATGGCGCCCATGTCGCCGGAGACGGGCGTGATTCGCACCTACCTGGACTGGCTCATCGACCTGCCATGGTCGCAACAGACGAAGGACAATCCAGACGTTTCGATGGTAGCCAAACTCTTGGACCAGGAACACTACGGTCTTCCCAAGGCCAAGGAGCGCATCGTAGAATACATGGCGGTGCGCAAGCTGGCCGGAGACAGAATGCGCAGCCCTATTCTATGCTTCGTCGGCCCTCCAGGTACTGGAAAGACCTCGTTGGGGAGATCCATCGCCAAGGCCATGGGCAGGAACTTCGTCCGCGTCAGCCTCGGCGGAATACGTGACGAGGCGGAGATCAGAGGACACCGGCGTACATACATAGGTGCGCTGCCGGGTCGCATCCTACAGACCATGCGGCGCGCCAAGAGCATCAACCCTGTCTTCATGCTCGATGAGATTGACAAGGTGGGCGCGGACTTCCGAGGCGATCCATCGGCTGCGCTGCTGGAGGTCC
>CAZOBP010000160.1:0-6368 GCA_964577995.1 uncultured Anaerolineales bacterium | reverse complement strand
GTCCACATTGGGCCTAACCTCTGCGGCCAACCTAGCCATCCAATCCATGATGCCCGTGAGGCCGAAGACCAGCCATACGACCCCCATCGCGAATGAGGAGGCGTAGACCATAGACGGGGACCACTGCTGCACGATGGCTACCACCGCCAGGACCTTCATGGATTCGATGGGCATGGGGAGGCGATAGAAGAGCCCGGTGGCGATGTTGGCCAGACCCATCATCACCAGGAACCCGGCTGGATTGAGCCCGCAGACCGCGATGTAGCCGATCGCCAGGGGGAAGAGCGTGCCGAAGTCTCCCATGGAGCCGGCCAGCTCTCCCAGATTGAACTCAAAGGACCCGATCCTCACAGAACGTTTCGCTCAACCTGCGCTGCCGCCGGAAAGCAGCCTCGATGTTCGCAGGCACTCAGAAGCATACAGCATTCAATGCCTTCCAGGCGACCAGGGGATCAGAAGGAGTAGACGATGCCCGGCTGGCCGGGACCGTTGGCCTCACGGATGGCGTACTCCAGGGCGTGATTGTTCTCGGCCCTCACCGAGGCCTGCATCCGGTAGAGTACGTACTCTCCTCTCGCCGTGGCTTCCTGGTTGAGAGGCTTCACCCTCTCCTGCTGGATCGCACCGCTATCTCACCTTCACGGGTTGAGCATCCACACCGAGACGTTGAGAAGGCCCGCGAAACTCACCCAGAGGATGTAGGGTATCAGCAGCGCTCCGGCCACCTTGGAGATCCTCCAGAAGGCCACGATGTTGACCACGATGGCGAGCCAGAGTAAGACGATGGCGATCACTGCTCCAAACAGTGAATACAGGCCGAAGAAGATGAACGTCCACGCGAAGTTGAGGATGAGCTGGATGGCGAAGAAAACCAGTGCTACCCGCACCCGGCGCTCATGGAGCCCTCTTCGCCAGACCAGGAACGCTGCAATCCCCATCAAGGCATACAGCGTGGTCCACACCGGGAAGAAGACCCAGTTCGGCGGATTGAAAGCTGGCTTGTTGAGGCTGGCATACCAGGTAGGGATGGCCGGCGTGGTGAAAATGGCCCCCAGGCCCCCAGCCGCCTCGCTGACCACTATGCTCACAACCAGGCGCAATACATCCTTCAGTCTGTTGTCTGCCATATCACACCTCCTTCACGTTTGTCCCCAAAGATGGTCGCTTGATCCAGACACGCCCGAACCAGCTGAACAGCAAAGAGGGACCACGCATGTCTTCCTGAAGACCTCACCCGGGCGACAACGGTATAGGCAGAGGCACCCACGTGAGCCCCCCGTCCAGTGATCGAAACAACTCCGGAACGCCAACCTCAGCGAACCCCTCGTCCTCCCACTCCAGGGGAGATAGGTTGGCATACAGTGCCAGGCCCTGGGCACTCCAACCGGAGGCGAGCAGTTCCACATCCACGTCCCGGCCGAAGTCGTGCACGAGCCACCACTGAACCTGACCCAGGTCCGGGGTACTGGCATTTTGTGACCCCCAGAGTTGGCTGGTCGGAGACTTCACCATGACGTACAGGTCTCCATTGGCTCCATCTATGGTCAAGCCGACACCGATCTGGCTGTTGTCCAACGGCGTGGGCATGGTTGTCCATTGCCCGCCGGATGTCCCTCGGCGGAGGTAGCTGCCAGCATACTTGGGCATGATGATCGCATACAGAGTGTTGGCATCCTGCGGAGCCAGGGCCACCGTGGCCACCCCGTTGAACTGGACAAGACCATCGTCGGCTCGCGCCCACGTCATGCCTCCATCGTTGCTCCGTATGACCGCGCCGGGCGCACCGCGCGTTCCAGCCGCCCACAGCGTCTCCGGGCTGCCGTACACCACGGTTACCATCCGGGTCTCCACCGGAGAAAGCGGAATCCACTCACTCCCTGACCAATGGTACAGCCCCTCACACATACTGGCGTACAGAGAGTCCACGGTCGCGTAGTCCATATTCACATTCAGCACGCAGTTCTGGGCAGGGAGGCCACCAGGGAAGTCGGTCCACGTCTCGCCGTAATCGTCGCTGACAAGAAGCCAGGACGTTCCTCCGCCGTCGAACCCCGCAGGCAGCTCTCCGATCAGAGCATAGAGGCGCCCTGGCTCCCCAGGACCCACCAGAAGCGTACGCACCTGCCGCCAAGGTTCCTCCGGGACGGTGGGCGAGGAAGTGGCGCTCGCGTCCACCTGCGGCGAGGGGATCGGCTCGGTAGCCGTGGGCACTGGAGGTAGTTGAGTAGAGGTAGGTTCAGGAGCAGAGGGCGTCGCCGGCAAAGGCGTGGGACTGGGCTCGCTAGCAGGGGGCGTCGAGGTCGCCTCTTTCACCGTGGGAGTCTCACGCGGCGTGCTGGTCGGAGGGCCAAGGATACCCCCGAGCGGACTACAGGCAAACGTCAGGACGGCAGCTAGTCCAAGCAGCGAGATCAGAGCTTTCATCTCCATGTACCTCCCTGGCGCTCCTTCTGGTACAACCTGCCCCTACATTGGTCCGGGTCACAGCCCCCTCGCACGCGGAAGCCATCATCTGTTTGAGACTCGATATGGCCTACTCCAGTGCGCTTGCCCTGTCGTCATGGGGCGGTTAGCCGAAGTCCCATGGTGCCTTTGCACCCTTGCACCGGCTGGTGGGCAAGAGCGAATCGGAACCGCGTAGAACAAGCCAATACGTGGAGCCCCATACCATGTCTTGCAGCCCCACCATGGCATCATAGTGCAGTCGTCCAGCCCAGTTGTACCAGTCCGGCAACTGTCCCAAGAATACCACCAGTATGATCTCCGAAGCCACAACACTGGCGAGGAAGTACGCACCCGGCATCACTGGAAGGTGTCCCCACCAGCGCCAACCCAGCCGCCCGATCAGGACGTACTCCCCGACCAGAGAGGGCAGAAACACGACGACCGCCAAACGTGCCCCTGTCTCCAGACAGCAACAGAAATTCCCTGGTGGTTCCCACATCTCCCAGAGTTCGGCCTCAGAAACATCGTACAGATCGAAGGTCACCATGACGATACAGGCCAAGACAAGCATGCTACAGATCCATGCCACGAAGTGCCGCGCTATAAACCTTGAGTGAGCCGCGTACTTGGTCGCGCCACTCGAAGCGGGCGTTGCCCGATCATCGCCCTCCTGGTGTTGAGGTACTTCCATGACATCTCACAAAGTCGACACGTACCAGTGTCCGAACCCGACACAGAGAGACCGTGGCCACTAATCATACAACCTGCACGGGCGCATGAGACGATGAGGTGGTGGCAGGAAGTCTGTTGTCCGATTCTCGCACAAGCCCGGCAGCCGCCGCGCGCTCACTGTCCTACCGCATACAGGTTGCTGCCCGCGCCCACGTAGAGGGTGCCATCGTTGCCGATGGCAGGCCCGACCAGGATCATCCCTCCCTCTGGAAGGAGAGAACGCCAGCGTAGGGTCCCGTCGGGCTTGACGGCGAAGAGTTCACCCTCCCGCGTTCCCGCGTAGAGCACGAGCGCGCCATCGATGGTAACGGGAGAACTGAAGTGCACCTCCCTCTCTCCATCTGGCTCCGCTACGAAGGTCCAGGCCACGGTGCCTTCGGGATCGAGGGCGTAGAGCTCGTCGCTGTTGGAGGTGAGGTAGACCCTGCCTCCGGCTCCCAGTGCAGGCGTGGAATCGGCCTGCCCATCCACCGGGGAAAAGGCCCAGAGCTGGCTTCCATCCACCGGGTCCAGCGCCAGATAGCTGGAGCCAGCACCCAGGTAGATGGTCCCATCGCTCCCCACAGCGGCGCTGGAATCAACCGAGCCCAGCGGGCTCTGCCACTTTGGGGTGCCATCGGGGTTCAGGGCGTACAGGATACCGTTGCTGGCCCCGACGTACAGCGTGCCGTCGCCTCCCAGGGCAGGTGAGAAGGGTATCCTGGACCCGGCGTCGAACCGCCACCTCTCTGCGCCGTCCCCACCAAGAGCGATCACCTGGCCGCCACCGGTCTGCGGATTGCTGGCCGCCAGGTATACGGTCGCATCCGGACCCACGACCGGTGAGCTCTCCACGATGTGACCCTCCAGGTGGTACGTCCAGGCCACGCTGCCGTCGCGGTTCAAGGCATAGAACATCTCTTCCATAGGGGAGGTCACGCCCACGTAGACCTGGCCCTCTTCGCTCAAGGCCGGCACCCCGCTGACCTGGCCGTAGGAGGCTCTCCACTTCTCCACCCCATCACCGCCGAGAACATGGAGGTTGCCGTCTAGGGACCCCAGGTAGATGTCTCCGCCCGCGCCGATGGCCGGCGAAGTGGCGAGAAGTCCAACCCGGTACATCAACCTCACATTGGGAGCCTCCGGACCCTCAGCCAGGGTGCGCCCCGTGTGCTGCGCATCGGCGGCATACATAGGCCAGGGAGCGATACCCTGCACCGGCTCCAGGGTGGCGGTAGGAGTGACCTCCACAGTGGGCTCGGCTACAGCAGTGGGCACCTCCCCCGACGGCGAAAGAACGAGGACTCGCTGATGCCCAGCGTCAGCCACGTACACGGCGCCTGAGCTATCCACAGCAACGCCCCACGGATCGCTCAAGTGCCCTTCACCCGCTTGGCTCACGATCCGCCCCTCAGCGTCCAAGGTGTAGACGACTCTGGCAGCAGCATCCGTGACGTACATGTAGCCCTGCTCATCCAGCGTGATGTCTCGCAACTCGCCGACGCCCGTGTCGAAGGCGCGCAGGAAGGTGCCTCCAGGGGCATACTTCACAATCCGTCCATTCTGGGCATCGGCCACGTAGATGTTCGCTTCCGAATCCAAGGTCATACCTTGAGGCCGGCTCAGCAAACCCGCCTCCTCGCCCTCTTCCCCGAGCGTGAAGACGAGGCCGCTGAGCAGGCTCAGCTTCTGCACTCTGCCGTTCCCGCTATCCGCTACGTACAACTCTCCCGCAACGGAATCGACTGCCAGATCCGCGATGCCTGAGAACTGGTTTGGCAGAGAGCCAGGTTGCCCGAAGCTCTGTAGTGGGTCTCCTCTGCCGTCGAACACGTGCACTCTCTCCGAGGAGTCTGTGACGTAGATGCGGCCGGTATCATCCAAGGCCACGTATCGAGGACCTTCGAAGCGGGCGTCAGGAATGGACAGGAGAAAGACGCCTTCAGGGTCAAACACCTGGATGCGGGCGTTTCCGGTGTCGGCTACGTACAGGTTGCCCTGAGCGTCGATGGCCACGCCGTGCGGAGTCGAGAACTCACCATCAGCGGACCCCGGACCGCCGATGATCCTCAACACGCCCTCGCCTGGCGGCGGAGGAACGGCCGTGGGACTGGCAGACGGCGTATCGCCCACCCCAGCACCCGGCCCGCTCGCGGTGGGAGTGGTGCTGATAGAGCCCCCTCCACAGCCGCTGGTCACGAGAGTTGCCAGGAGCACGAAGACCAGGGGTTTCCAGTTCATGTGGCTGCACATCCTGGGAGAACCGCTCTAACTCGGCTCGAGCAGGAGCAGGCCCTCCATGTTTCGCTCTATCGCTTCCCTGGACCAGAGTAGCGGGTGGTAGTCGACGTTCTGCCACAAAGAAATCATGTCGTCGTAGTGCGCGTGGAAAGCCAGCCCCGACTGGCCTGTGGTGTGGGTGCTGAGTGAGTTGTCGAAGTCGCTGAGGTCCACGAT
This sequence comes from uncultured Anaerolineales bacterium, assembly GCA_964577995.1. Taxonomy (GTDB): domain Bacteria; phylum Chloroflexota; class Anaerolineae; order UBA7937; family B3-Chlor; genus JAUVXJ01. The sequence goes on along the minus strand of CAZOBP010000160.1, from coordinate 755 downwards.
CAACCGCTGTGACACGCCGTCGGTCGTGGCGTACGGCTCCTCAGGGTCGAAGCTGGCAGCGTTCACAGTCTGCCCAGAACCCCCAACCTCCACAGGGCCTCTGTTGAAGACCTTCTCCAGAACCGCGATTCCCGACTCGCCGAGCGGCTGGTGCACGAAGGTCGCCCCGTGGAGCCGCCCCCATTGCCAGGCGTGCGGCACATCTCCGAACCTGTTGCCCAGGTAGTCCAGGGCATCAGCGAAGCTGCGCAAGACCACGTCGTCCCTGGTCTCTCGTTCCGCTGTGCTCACGTCGTCGAACCAGGGGCTATCGGACTCCTGGATCATCTCCTCCAGAGCGATGTGGTGCCAGCTCCAGCTCCCAGTGTAGTCGGCCAGAAGCTCCTCACCCAGCTCGTCGCCGAAGGTGTTCTCCACCAGCTTCACGTAGAAGACCTCGAAGATGGCAGCACCAGTGCTCTCAGCGTCACACCGGTAATCCCAGTCGCGCAGCTCGTTCAAGGCCCGCTCCTGAAGGAAGCCCTCTGGCTCGATTTGCAGGATGTAGGGAGTGAATATCTCGGCGGGGATGGAGTAGGTATCCCCTTGCACGCGCTGGAAGTCCTCTACGGTCAGGGTCTGTTTCTCGCCAACCAGCTCCGTGATGCGCTGCGCCCGGTGACCCAGGGAGTAATCGTAGGCCAGGACGTAGGGATAATCCTCACCCACGACCTTGTTGTTGGCGGTGACCAGAGCATGAGTGGAAGGGTTGAGCG
>CAZOBP010000159.1:0-6385 GCA_964577995.1 uncultured Anaerolineales bacterium | reverse complement strand
GGTACCAGGACGGGAAGATGACCAGGTAGTCCACGTCTCTTGCCTCCAGGAAGGCCAGTATCCCTTCTTCGTCTCGGATGAAGGGGATCACCTCGGGTGTGATCAACCCGGCGGTGTCCACCAGGAACCGTTGAGAGAAGTAGCCAACTGCGCCGATGTCGTGAGCGCCGATGACGGCATCCGGCGGCGTGTTGTCTGCGACCCATCTTCCTGCTGCTGCCAACTCGCTGTCGATGATTCGCACGTCTGTGGCATACTGTTCGGCCCCACGCAGCCAGAAGACCAACAACAGTACGGGAATGGAGATGTAGAGGACGCGGCGTACAATGCGGTGGAGTCCCGGCAAGTTCGTCGTACCCCAGACGCCCAGCAAGATGGCGATGGGTATGGCAGGTATCAGGTAGCGATCGTGTTGGTAGGTAACGGGTAGTCGTATCGCATAGATGCTGACCAATAAGAACCACCAGGCCAACGGCAGAGCTACTCTCCTTTGCTTGAGGGAGAGGCCTTTGAATGCGGCATACAGGAAACCCGGGACCAGTAGCACCTGGGCGCCCACCAGGGTCGGTAGTGCCACGCGTGCCCATCGCGTCCACAGCGGGAGCGAGGCGATCAGTTCCTGGTATTCGGCTTGCTTGGCATAGAATGTGTTGGGCAAGAGATTACCTGTGACCGTCAGGTTGAGGGCTAGGTAGGGCGCAACTGGCATGAAGAACCCAACCGTGAGGAGGAGGGTATGTTTGCCCACCTCTCGCCAGGTCAGGGAACGGGTTCCGTGGGACCGGCGCCACGCTGTGTCCAGCACGAGAAGGGGCAGCATGAGTGCACCTTCTGGCCTTGTGATCGTGAGCAAGCCACCGATCAGACCGGTGACGAGAGGCCGTTCTCCTGCCAGGTGCCGTTCCAGTGCCAGGAGCGATAGGAGCACGAAGAGGATGGTCTCCATGCCGGAGAACGCGGCCCAGGCCATGTGCCATTCCAGCAGGCAGAAGGCGCTGGTCAGTGCGGGCACGAGTTCGTCGTGCGGGAACAGCACCTTGCTGAGACGGTATGCCACCCAGCCCGTGAGAGCCAACAGGATGGTGCCCAGCAGGTAGGTCCAGTGTCTGGGTTCAATGCGCAGCGCATGGGCCGGGGCCAGCAGCAGGGTCCAAAGTGGAGAGGTGGAACCCACGCTAGGTTCACCCAGGTTGTAGGAGAACTGGTGATGTGTACCCAGGTTGCGAGCATACGTTTGGTGGATCCAGGCATCGTCGAGAGGGAAGCCCACATATCCGAAGTGCAGCGAGTAGCCTACGTACAGCAAACAGCTAGCGAGGGCGAGAGCTACGCACAGCGCAATGGGCGAGAACAGTCGCCGCATCTGGGAATCATCTCCCGATGGTATAGATTCGGATCAGTTGTCCACTGTCGTCCAACAAGGTGTGTTGGAGATGCAACGAAGGAAGAGTTTCCCCTCTGTAGAGTCCGTCAAGAGAGGCCACGTGATCTTGCTCCACGATCAGGTAGTCGGCATCGTAACGATTGGCCACCTCAAGGATCCCAGGCACGTCCTCATTGGGAATGACGACGGCTCGCCGGTGAGTGAAGTAGTAGTAGGCCGGGGGGTCTACCACCATCACCAGCGTATCGGCGGGCGCATTCTTCTCCAACCAGGCAGAGACCGCGACGTAGCCGGTGTTGGCGCGGTTCCAAAGCGGCTGGAAGCCCAGCGGGTCGAGGGAGAGAAAGACGGCCTGGGAGTAGTCAAACAGGGTAACTATCACGACCATCACCGTAAGGCCGACTCGGAAGACTCTCTGCGCCGTTCGCCGATGCCACGTTCGTCTGCGGACTGCAACCCAGCCTACCACCGCGTCTATGCCCCGTACTGCGGCGGCGAACAAGAAGGGCAGGAGCGCCCCTGTGGAGTGTAACATGCTGGCATGTGTGCTGGGGAAGGTGAAGATCAGCGTCATGGCCACGTACAGGGTAGTGACATAGGCATAGACGGGTATGTACTCCTTTTGCCTTCGCACCTGCCACAGACCCACCACGGCCATGGGCGCAAGATGGAACTGAAGGGCGCCGCCGAGCACTGCCAGGTTGTGGAGACCGGCCGAGGCCTTGGAGCGGAGTATCGAGGACCAGCCCCAATCCAGGTAGCTTCGCCAGGTGAGCTCCGCTGAGTAGCTGAACAGATCGGCGTAGCTGCGCAAGAAGACCGTCTTGGTGGCAGCGCTGGACAAGGGAGCGCCGATCAGCCTACAGTTGCGATAGAACCACGGCGTGATCACCACCAGATACCCGACCACCGCTAGGAACAACCATTGGACGCATGAGGTCAGGGTGACTGGCCGTGAATCCGGGGCGAGTGTGCCGGTGTCGCTCGAGCTGGTGCGGCCGCTCTGCAGCATGGCTGCGGTCAGGACTACGGCGAAGGCCACCCAAAGCAGGACTCCATCGGCTCGTGAGAGATGGCTGATACCGATAAGCAAGCCTGTAAACAGGGCGTAGCGTCCCTGCCGCTTCCTCTCCACGAGATACATGGTCAGCAGGCTCAGCCCTGCCGTGACCGCGAAGGGGGCGAAGTTGTCGGGCGAGGCCCAGTACTTCAGATAAAAGGGGGCAAAAGTCGTGAGTATGGCGGCCAGCCACGCGTGCTCACGCTTTCCCCACATGTGATAGGACAGGCAGTATGCCAGCACGGGAGGGAGCGAGGACAGAAGGATGAATGGAATCTGGGCAGCCCGGTAGGACGGTCCAAAGACAGAGAAGGAGGCCCACGTTATGATTGAAGATAGAGGTGTCCAGTACAGGTTGCTGGCGTGCGTGACCTCAGATGGCGCGTCGAGGTAGTTCCAGACGAAGTCCACCACGAAGCCGCGACCGAGGTACAGGTTCTCAGCGACGTCATAGTAGTAGTAGGCGTCGAAGTAGTGGGGCTGTTCTTGTGGCAAGGCCACCAGGGCCCTGACAACCACGGCCAGCAGGAACACCGCGAAGGGCTCCCACGACTTGCGACTCCGACGGCCACTGTCGACACCTGCCTTCGGCCCGTGGTCCTTCACCTGTCCAGCCCCCTGACGCGGTATATGGTCACCAGGTCGTTGGCAAAGACAGGTGTCAGGTAGTCCGCAGCGTCAGGGTCAAAAGCGCCCAGCATTCTCTCGCGCGGACCAGAATACACGTAGACTATGTCGTGTTGCTCCAGGATCTGTATTCGCCAGGAATCGAGTGTCCCGATACCGAAGAAGCGATCCACGATGTCGATCTTCGCGTCGAAGTTAGCGGTCTCGGCCCAGTAACCGACGAATACCCGGTGATCGACGCGCGCTGGTATGTAGCTCCCGGTCCGCCAGTCGGCAAGGATGGTGTCGGCGGGCACCGTCTCGCTACCCAGCCAGTCGATGGCCTCGTTCTCCGCGCGCTCGTGGAAGAAAGGGTACGGATGCTGCACCATGGTGGCAGTTAGGCTGGCCAGGACGTAGAGGTTGGAGGGCACGGTGAGGACCAGCACCAGGAAGATGATGAAGTTCCTCATCCGGCGAGGGGAGTAGGATTCCTTCCTGAGAGTGACCAGTCTTCTCAATCTGGGCGACCGCTCCATCCGAGGTAGGTACCAGTTGTACAGGCCCATCGTGGCCAGGATGCTCAAGGGGATGTGTACCCCTTCCACCATACGCCGCTGTTGCTTGAGCGGCGCGTAAAGCAGGAGGGCCACTACGATGATCCAGATTAAAGGCAGGCAGCTCCCCGCGTCCGCTTTCCGCGCCTGCTGGATCATGGCAGGCAAGCCGATGATGAGCAAGGGGCCATATCCAATCAGATAGTGAACAGGGTGGGGGGAAGCGCTTCCCGATTGGGCAGCCCAGGCGCCGAAGGCCGGATTGCTGGAGAAGACGTGGAGGTAATAGAGCAGGACAGGCAAGGCCATCAGCCCCACGATGGCTAGCGCCGCCAATTCGCGCATTGGGACTCGCCGGTCGTTGCAGAGTATTGCCACCCACCATACCGCAAGTGTGCCGGTCACGATCAGTACGTTGTAAGGGTGCACTATGGTCAGGGCGAAGCCCGCGGTGCCTGCCATGGCAACGTATCTCCACCGCTGCGTCGCGTGGAAGAGATGGGTCAGCATGAAGATGACGAGCAGCAGACAGGCTCCTAGAGAGAAGTGGGGGAAGGTGAGAATGGTGAAGAACGTGTGTGCCTCGGGCATCTTGAAGTCTATGAGGTCGAAGCCCAGGATGGAGAACCGACCTGTGAGCAGCACCACCCAGCCAAGTCCTGCTGAAAAACAGACGAAGAGGTAGCAGACCAGCCGCTGTTTCCTATCATCCAAGAAGAAGGCCGCGAAAAGGTAGGCCAGCAACAGAAGAACGAAGCCGCAGACTACTCTCGACAGATGCCACATCCAGATCACCGGCAAGCCGGTCAGTGCACAGATCCAACCCAGCGCGAGGAAGAACCCGCCGACGAATGCCCCCTCATGGTCTTCCGAGGTGAACGGTATCTGGTAGGTGAGCCTGCCCGCTGCTCCCTGATTCATCTTGGCCAGATAGCCGTGGGCGTCCTCGAAGTTCATGACCACACCCCCGAACTCCCACTCCGGGGGTGCCAGAAGATAGCCGAGTGCATACGGTAGGAATGTGACCGCGAGGACAATGACGGCGATGAGCGACGCGAGCCTCACTTCCTCGCTGCTGATACTCGGCATTCGAAGTCACCTCCACGTCCGGGTCAAGGGCACCTGGTTCCGAAGAGCGGGGACTCTCTGTGTCTGGATATGAGATGTCCAACGGTCAACCAGAAAAGTATCATGCCATACATGGGCATGCTAGGCAACCAGGACGCAACGGGGCCCGCAACACTGCCCGCCAGAGCATGGGTCCCGGCCGCACGGGACCAACTTAGTGCTATCGTAAGGAGCTAGGCGGCTGCGGGACGCCTAGGCGACCGATTGTGTTGGCCCGTGCAATTTCTTCTCCCCGCCTACTGCCCATAGGGTAGCAAACGTCGCCATCCACAGGATGATCACTCCGTAGAGGGGTATGCCCATGGCGAAGGGGTTGCGCACGAATGAGTCGTACCTGGCTACCAGGTTGGTGAACAGGTCTTGCAGACGAGGGAAGCTGATGCACAGGACGCTCAGGGCGGTCAAGAGCATCCACCGTTTGCTCATCTGCCCCTGCAGCGCGTGCCTATAGAGAACGGCATAGGGGATGACTAGCAGAACGAACAAGTCAACCCAGGCGATGTTCGCCACAAGTGGAAGGGAGCCGATGACGAGGGAGAGATCGAGGTCCATGCCACTGGTGGCGTGTCTGTTGTGCCATAGAGCGACGATCACACCCACAACCAGGAGTGCTGACGAGAGCAGGGTCGCGGCCTTCCACAACGTGCTACTATGGCCAAGACTGTCGGAGTAAGGGTTGTCGATGAGCAAGAGGCTGAAGAAGCCTCCGAGGGACTGGTTGCTTGGATTTGGCCTCGGCTGGGCAAGGAATGGAAGGACCGACGAGACGTATGTTTGGTGAGGGCCGATGCCGACCACCATCAAGCCAAGGATGGCGATCACGGCTATGGTAGCGATGGTCGCAAGACAGAGCGTGTACTGCTTTCTCCAAGCGAAGTAGGGCAATAGGAAGATGGGAAGAACCTTCACCATCGCCGCCACGCCCAGGGCAACGCCCGCCGATCGTTGGGAACTCCTGCTGCAGAGCCAATAGGTCATCGCCAGGAGCAGCAGGAGCAGGATGTTCACCTGGCCCTTGTAGATGGTATAGAGCGCTGGAGGGAAGAGGAAGGCCAGGGTCCACAACAGAGGCAGGTTTCTGCTCAGTCGGCCGAGGCCGAGGGCGTGCCACATGACCAAGAGAGACACGCCATATAGCACCACGTTGAGGAAGAACCATACCTGCGCCGCCGTGTGCATGGGGAGTGCAGTAAGAGGGACGAAGAGGACGGCAAGTAGGGGCGGGTAGATGTAGAAGCTCTCGTTGAGAGGCAGGCCTCGTGCCAGCACTTCCTGGCTCTGCTGCTCGACATCGTAGAAGTCTTTGCCCTGGCGGAGCATGTCGGCGGCGATGTAGTACGCTTTGAAGTCTATTCCACCCACAGCCCCCGTGCCTTGGGCGTGGTCCATGGAGTCGCTCAGCCCTTTGACGGCATAGAAAGGCAGTACCAGGCAGAGGAAGACGACGATCAGGCTGACGTTCAGTAGCTTCTGTGGAGTGAGACGCCTCATTTCAGCATCCTCACTAAGCGACCCAACCCCAAATGGCGAACTGGCCGCTGAGATAGAGCAACAGGGCGACAGACGGGTAGACAATCAACCTCTGGATCCGGTGGTTCTTGCCCCAGCGCCCCCAGAGCATGAAGGCAGGGAAGAGGACCAGAACATACC
>CAZOBP010000158.1:0-6424 GCA_964577995.1 uncultured Anaerolineales bacterium | reverse complement strand
AGGTGACCGGTCGGCCCGTGCAATACGAGACCGGTCTGTTCCGCGAGCCAGGCACGTTTGCCGCCTTGCCGAACAGCGAGCTCAACATCTCGCCCCTCGAAGGCACAGCGGAAGGTGTCGTGGTGGCCGACGTACGGATCATGAGTATCGGCGTCACCCGGCGCGAGCCTGTCAAGATCGTCGTGCAGGGCGGGCGCGTGACCGGTTTGGAGGGCGGCGTCATGGCCGACACGTTCAAGGAATCGCTGGAGACCTTTCAGGACCAGACTGCATACAACGCTGCTGAGTTCGGGGTCGGTCTCAATCCTGAGGCGCGTCAGTACAGCACGAACCTCGAGGATTTGGGACGGCTGGGACACGGGCATCTGGGCATCGGCAGCAACTACGCCATCGGCGGTAACGTCCTCGCACCGTGCCACATCGACGCTATCTTCAAAGATGTCACGGTCGAGTTTGACGGAAAGACCGTCTGGGACAAAGGAGAGCTCCTGATCTAGGGAGGCAGAATGCCAGAATACGATATCATAGTCATTGGTGGAGGGCACAACGGCCTGATCTGCGGAGGTTACCTGGCCAAGGCCGGAGAGAACGTCCTCGTCTTGGAGAAACACGATGTTCTAGGGGGCTTTGTAAGCACAGAAGAGGCCCTGCCCGAGGCTCCCGGCTTCAAGTTCAACATCGGTGCCAGTGAACACGGCGGTGTTGTCGAGACGCCCATCGTTTCCGACCTGGAATTGGAGAAGTTCGGCCTGGAGTACATGGTCAGGGAGGAGATGTACTTCTTCCCCTTCCTAGACGGTGTGGCTGTTCCTATCTACAAGAGTGTGGACAAGACGTGTGAGGCCATCGGAGAGATCTCGGCGCAAGATGCAGACGCGTACAGGGATTTCGTCGAGTTCTCCAACGCCCTTCTCGCTCTGCTCGGGGCAGTAAGCTACGGACCACCCCCGTCATTTGGTGAACTGGCTGGGGCCATGGATGGAGCCGGAGCCGTGGGTATGGACGCAGATCGGTTGATCCGGACTGTGCTCAGCAGCCCGAGGGCCGTCGTCAGCGAATGGTTCGAGAGCGAGTACGTGAGGGCAGCGCTGGCCTACTACGGTTCCGTCAGCCAGACCGCTCCGTCAACGTTAGGCTCGGGCTACGCCCCTTGTCTCATGGGAGGCTGTCACTCCTCTGGCCAGTGGCGACCGAGGGGAGGCGGCGGGATGCTCATCGAGTCGCTCGTTCGGGCCATCGAGCATCACGGAGGGACGGTCCGGGCAAACGCGGAAGTGAGCAAGATCGTCGTCGAGAACGGCAGGGCCACTGCGGTGGAGCTCCGCGATGGCGAGAGAATCGAAGCCAGACGCGGCATCGTCTCCTCCATAGACGTGAAGCGGGTGTTCTTGGATCTTGTGGACCAGGACCTGCTAGAGCCGCACTTGATCCGCCAGATAAAGAACATCACGGTGGCGGGGACGAACGTGTCCGAATTCAAGCTTGACTGCGCTCTCAGCGAGCTGCCCAGCCTCGAGCGGTGGGAGAGAGGCCCCGACTTCATCGTGAGTATGGTCCAGCCGTGCCCTAGCGTGGACCACTTGGAGCGCGAGTTTGTCGATATCAGACGAGGCGAGTTCCCTGAGGAACCTGCCTTCCTGTTCGCCGTCCACTCTGCGGAGGACCCCAGCTTGGCGCCGTCGGGCAAGCATACCCTGTGGCTTTCCTGCTTCGCCCCCTACGAGTTGAGTGGCGGGCGAAGCTGGGACGACATCAAGGAGGAGACAGCCGATCAGCTGATTGATGTTGCCGCCCAGTACGCGCCCAACATCAAGGACGCGATGATAGGTCGCGTCATCCATACACCTCTAGACTGGTACCGTCGGACGGGTGCTATCGCTGGCAACCCCAATCACATGGACATGACCCTGGACCAGTTGTTCGGCTATCGACCGACGCCTGCCCTCTGCAACTACCGAACTCCCATCAAGGATCTGTACCTCTCGGGAAGTGGCGTGCATCCAGGCGGCGGCCTCAACGGCATACCGGGATATAACACCGCCCAGGTGGTCCTGGAGGACCTGGGTTACGTCAGATCTGCTTCAAGCCGGGGGCTCGGTCATAGAGTCGGTAAGGTTAGAGACCTACTACGAGCCTTCATGAAGCTGAGGAAGTACCTCTGATGAGCATCTTGATCGAGAACTGCTCCATCCTTGACGAGGAGTCGCCTCACGGTTTCAGAGAGGGCATGAGTATCCTCGTTGAGGACAATCGCATAGCTCAGGTGAGTTCGTCACCCATAGAAACCACGAATGCAGAGAGAACATTGCCTGGTAAGGGGCTATTGGCCATGCCAGGCCTGGTCAATGCACACGCTCACTCGCCGGAGAACTACCTCAGGGGCATGACGGAGAGAGTGCCCCTCGAGCTATGGCTCTTCGACTTCTTCTCCTCGGGCGTGCGCTTCAGCCCTCGCGAGAGTTACCTGGCTGCTGCCTTTGGGGCGGCGGAGATGCTGAGGACGGGCACGACATCGGTGCTGGACCACTTCTGGGTCAACGGTGGCATGACCATCGAGGACCTGGATCCGGTGATGGAAGCATATCGAGACGTCGGCATAAGAGCAGCCGTGGCTCCTCTGGTGGAAGACCTCCGCCCCGAGCTGAAGGCTGCGATCAAGAACGACCCTGACCTGTCGTCCGGACCCGATGACTACGAGCCTGCTCTCGACGTCCCTGACTATCTAGAGACGTTGGGAGCCTTCTTCAAGAAGTGGCATCGATCTGAGAATGGCCGGCTGCGATGTCTAGCCGGGCCGTCGGGCCCCCAATGGTGCTCGGAGAAAGTGCTGAGCGGTTCGGTGGAGATCGCTGCCCGGTTTCAGGGCGGGGTGCACATGCACGCGGACGAGACCAAATTGCAGGCGCTGCTCTGCCGGGAGATCTACGGTAGCTCCTCCATTGCCCACATGGACCGGCAGGGCCTGCTGGGGCCTTTTGTTTCGCTGGCCCATTGCGTGTGGGTCGATGACCGCGATATAGAGATACTGGCGGAGACCGGGGCCACGGTCGTGCACAACCCGGCCAGCAACCTCAAGCTGGGCAGTGGATTCGCTCCCATCCTGGACATGCAGGAGAAGGGGGTCTCCATCGCCCTGGGTGCCGATGGCTCCGCCAGCAGCGACAACCAGGTTCTATTCGACATTTTGAAGTTGACAGGTTTGATCCATTGTGCGCGGGAGCTGGACCACCGGCGCTGGCTGTCGGCCAGAGACGTGGTCACCATGGCCACGGTAGGTGGGACGAAGGCGCTGGGTCTGGCGGGCGAACTGGGCGAGTTGAAACCTGGGATGCTGGCCGACATCGCCCTGCTCAGGATGGACACCTCTTTCTTTGCCCCTCTCAATGATGCGTTCCGTCAACTGGTGTACTGCGAGAACGGGAGCTCTGTGGAGACGGTCATCGTCGACGGGCGCATCGTCGTCGAGCAGGGTAGACTCTCCACTCTGGACCAGGATTCGGTGTTGTCCGAGTTCAGGGAAGCCTGGGAGCGGACCAGGGACTCGATTACTCCGCTCACGGGCAACGATCTGAAGATCTTTCGTGCCATGGAGCGCTTCCAAGCCGAGCAGTCGGCGAGGGAGTTCTATCTGTCGCGGCACTAGACAAGGAGCATAGATGGCGGAACTCGATCTGGGATCGCTGATGGAGATGCTGTACGCGTATCAGGCATCGGCGATCTTGTTGGGCAGCAACGAACTAGGCATCTACGATGTGCTGGCGGAGGATCCGCTAACGGCGCCAGAGGTGGCGTCGCGCGTGGGAGCCGCTGCCAGGTCGACCGAGCTACTGCTCAACGCGTGTGTCGCTCAGGGACTGCTGGAGAAGGCTGGGGAGAGATACGCCAACTCGCCCGCGGCCGACGAGTTCCTGGTGAAAGGCAAACCCAGCTACATCGGTCGCGTGGTCACGAAAGAGCAGGAGTTCTATCAACCCTGGGGCCAGTTGGCTCAGGCGGTGCAAACGGACCAGGCTCAGATGCCCCCGATGACGGAGCGCCTGCGGCGAGATGCGGCCAGGGCTCGCAACTTTTTGCTCGCCCTCCACGACCTGGCACTGATGAATGGCACCGCCCTGCCGGACTGCGTTGACCTGGATGGCCGCAACAAGCTGCTGGACGTGGGCGGCGGGGTGGGCACCTACTCCATGCTGCTGACCCAGAAGAACCCGGACTTGCAGGCGGTGATTCTCGACTTGTCGCCAGTGCGTGAGTTGGCAGAGGAAACCATCGCCAGCTATGGGTTGAGCGACCGCATATCCTTCCAGGGAGGGGACTTCAATGCCCCTAGCCTTGGAGAAGGCTATGATGTGGTCCTCTTGGCCAACATCCTGCACGACAACACCGAGGAGGATTGCAGGGCTCTTCTCCGCAAGAGCCACGACGCATTGATCGAGGGAGGACTGGTAGTCGTCAACGAGTTCTACCTGGAGGACGACGGAGTCAATCCCCCCGTCAGTGGCACCTTTGCGCTGCTCATGATGCTGGAAAACCAGGGTGCCGCGGAGTATCCTGCCAGCGACATCAAGCAGTGGCTGCTGGATGCAGGTTTCGGGGATCCCGTGGCCCATAGACTGCCTGATCCCAGCCCCATGGTCGTCATCGTCGCTCGCAAAGGATAGTACGATGAACACCAAGGTCGTTGACCTCTCAGCGAGACGAACGGAGCTGCTTCCCGTATCAGGGGAGACCCAGCGGCAGTACATCGGTGGCCTAGGACTCGCTGCCAAGTTGATGCATGATTTCTACCGAGAGGGCTGGGTGCCATTGCATGAGTCCAGCCCCCTCATCGTCGCGGTGGGACCACTGAACGCCACAGGTGTGCCCGGCGCCAACAGGGTGGTCTTCTACGGGCATTCCCCGCTGACTGGCCTCATGGCCGGCACCTGGATGGGCGGGCGGTTCGGCAACGCACTGGCCAGGACCGGCAGCACCGCCTACGTGCTGCGGGGACGGGCGGCAGAGCCCTCTATTGTCCTCGTGGAGGACGAACAGGTACGAATCCTGGCCCGGGCCGACGTGTGGGGCCTCAATACATCTGAGGCCAGGGAAGTGCTAGAGGCGGAGTATCCCGGGCATCAGGTGGCGTTGATAGGACCGGCCGGTGAGAACGTTGTGCACATGGCCTGCATTCGCGGGGACGAGGGTCACTCAGCCGGGCGTTGCGGCCTGGGTGCGGTGATGGGCAGCAAGAACCTCAAGGCCCTGGTGGTGAGGGGCACGCAGCGCCCCAGTGTTGCCCAGCCCGATCGGTTGGCACCTCTCATCAGGGACGCGGTGGAGGCGCTCAAGGCCAACGAAGAGCTGATGGAGCGTCAGGCTCGACTGGGTACGGTGGAACTGGTCACGCAGGTGAACGAGTTCGAAGGCTGGCCCACTGCCAACCATCAGCGGCGTTCCTTCGATGGTGCCGGCAACCTGGATGGGGAGCGCATCCTGCGGGACTACGTCACGAGGAGCACAACCTGCCCTGGCTGTCCCGTTCGCTGTCGAAAGCACGTGACCATAGATGGCATCGAACTGGAAGCGCCGGAGTATGAATCACTGTGGGCCTTTGGCCCGCAGAACACAGTGAGCGACTATACCACCATCGTCAGAGCGAATGACCTCTGCAACGAGTACGGGCTGGATACGATCTCCGCGGGCAGTGCCATCAGCTTCTACCGCGAGTACCAGGATAGCTTTGATTCACCCGAGATGGTCCTGCCGTTGATTGAGAAGATCAGTAAGCGGGAGGATGAAGGGGACCTCCTCGCCGCTGGAGTCCGCGTCGCTCAGGAGAGACTCGGGGTGGATTTCGGAATGCATGCCAAGGGTCTCGAACTTTCGGCATACGACCCCAGAGCGTTCTTGGGTATGGCCCTCTCCTATGCCACCAACAACCGCGGAGGATGCCACTGCCGGGCGTGGACTGTGCGACCGGAGATCTTCGGCAACGAGTTCACGGCTCAGCAATTGGCGGACATGGTCAAGGACCGCCAGGACTCGGGCAGCGTGCGTGATTCCCTCATCATCTGTGTGTTCCTGCACGCCACCCTGGGCTACAAGGTGTATGCCCGAGCATTGCAGTGCGTCACCGGCCTGGACTACACTGTGCCATCGCTCAAGGAGGTAGGAGAGCGGATCTTTCAGTTGGAGAGACTCATGAACGCCCGTCTGGGTGTGTCATCCGCGCAGGACGTGCTCCCTCAGAGAATCGTGGGCGGCATGGAGAAGCCCGACAAGCACTTGGAGAGCAAGAGACTGTACTACGAACTGCGACACTGGGACGAGGAAGGCATACCTGATGAGCAGGCCCTGAGGGCGCTGGGCTTGCCGCCTGAGGAATAGGGGGAGAACGCACATGGCAACGCAAGATCTGAGGGAGGTTATCAGTCGGCAGATCCAA
>CAZOBP010000157.1:0-6524 GCA_964577995.1 uncultured Anaerolineales bacterium | reverse complement strand
TTCAGACCCGACTTGCGGAGGTGACTGCGCACATCGTCGGCACGGTGCGCCTCCAGGATGTAGAGACACTTCTCCCCACGACGTACCGCCAACTCTAGAAACGGGGCTATCACTTCAGTGGGCCACTCTTCCTTGGCCTCCTGGATGAGGCATGCGTGATCATGAAGCTTCAGTCTTTCGAGCTCCATGGCAAGTTTGCCTTCTGGCACTGGTGATCCCTCCATTGCATTGGTATCGTCGAGGCGCTCAGTCGTCCCTCGGGTCGTCAGTTGCGCCTTTCAGATCATATCCATTCTCTGTGAGTAGCTTCACCATGGTATCGACCACGTCAGGGTCATAGAGCACCACCTTGTTAGCCACGATCTCCTCCAAGGCTTTCTCCAAGGGGTGCGCCGGGCGATAAGGGCGATGGGAGACCATCGCTTCGACGACGTCTGCTGCGGCGAGGATTCTGGCATCCAGAGAGATCTCCTCTCCTGCGAGCGCGCGGGGATACCCCGAACCATTCAGTCGCTCGTGGTGCTGAAGCACGATCTCAGCAACAGGCCAAGGGAAGTCCACGGTCTTCAGCACATCGAAGCCAGCCTGTGGGTGGGTTCGAACCATCATCATCTCGATCTCGGTGAGCCGGCTGGGTTTGCTGAGGATCTCGGCGGGAACGTAGATCTTGCCGACATCATGGACCATGCCGGCGATGTGAATCGCGCTCGTTTGATCTGGCGGGAGGCCCATTTCCCTGGCGACGGCGGCCGCCAGGTTGGACACACGGCGTTGGTGGCCAGCCGTGTAGGGGTCTCTCGTCTCAACCGCCGCTGCCAGAGCATCGACCGTTCCCAGCATGGTCTTTCGCACTACCTCGTAACTCTCTCGAAGTTCCCTCTCGGCCTGTTTCTGGTCTGTGACATCGACAAAGACCGCCTGGACGGCGGGTGCTCCGCCGTACTCGATGCGGCTCGCGTGCGCTTCCAGCCAACGCACGTGACCGTCCTTGCGTATCGCGCGGAATTGATACTGCGGAGGGGCAGGCAGCCCGTTCAAGCGCTGCTGATAGCGTTGGAAGAAGATGTCTTGATCTTCCGGGTGTATCAGGCTGGCGGTCTCGTCGGCTGAGAGAGAGAGCATTTCGTCGACTGTGTATCCCGCAATCTCGGCCAGGGCTCTGTTGGCAAAGACGAAACGAGGGGGGGTGCCTCGAACAACCGCCATACCCTGGAGTGACTGCTCGACGAGGATCCGGTACTTCTGTTCCGACTCCAGTAACTCGGACTCGGTTCGCTTACGGTCTGTGACGTCTTCGAGGATCACCGAGAGGCCGACGATGCGCCCGGCTTTGCTGACCGGAGAATGGTGGGCAATGAAGGTTGTCTGCTTGCCTTCCTTGTTTGCGATGGTCCACTCGCGTTGGTCGAGGTCTCCACCGGTGATGATGTTCTTGAAAGCACGCAGCACGGCAGCTACATCAAGCCGAAGGCTAGGAAGCAGTCCCACGAACTTCTTCCCGATCACATCTTGCCTTTCGAACCCTGACAGTTTGAGTGCTCTGGGGTTGACTTCCTCTATGGTACCTTTCAAGTCCAGCAACACGATCCCTTCGCTGGCGCCTTCCACGACCAGGCGATACTTCTCCTCTGATTCTCGCAGGGCTTTCTCCGCGCCTGCTTTCTCGCATGCCCGACGGATCGTGAGAAGCAACTCTCGGAGATTGTAGGGCTTCTGTACGTAACTGTAAGCTCCCAGGTTGACGGCCTCTATCGCAGACTCCTGTGAGGCGTATCCGGTGAGGACGATACACTCGGTGTCAGGCGAGACATCTCTGACCTGCCGCATCACTTCCAGGCCAGAGGCGTTTTCGAGCTTGAGGTCTATGATGGCTACGCTGGGCACGTCCTTCTCGGCAGCGTGGACAGCGGCCTGCGGCGTACCTACCGCTGTCGTGTCATAGCCACTCTCCTGTAGCACGTCGGCGAACGTTCTCCTGAACTGGGGATCGTCATCAACGATCAGTACCTTGGGGGACTCATCTGGCATCTGGTGTTCTTCCTGTTATGCTGGGTTCTAGCTCGCCACCTTCCAGGCAGATTCAGCACCAGAGAGGTAGGGTTCTGGGCGCATCGCTAGTGGCACCCGTTCTTGCGGCTCGTGGGTCAATCTATCTCATCCCTGTAGCGTTGGTAGTTGTCTCGGCCCTCTTCCTTTGCGCGATACATGGCGGCGTCTGCTTTTTTCACCAGGGCATCTCCGTCCTCGCCGTCGTCGGGGTAGACTGCGAAGCCGGCGCTCGTGGTGACGCGGAGAACGTGTCTCCCAAGGACAAAGGGCTGTCTGATCACTTGCAGGATTCTTTCCGCGGCGTTGCGCGCATGTCCGGGCTCCGCCACCTCGGGGAACAACAGCAGGAACTCGTCGCCTCCCATCCGACATACGGTGTCACTCTCACGCATGACGGAGAGCAGCCGATCACCTACCGCCTTCAGTAGCTGGTCCCCCACCGAGTGGCCCAGGGTGTCGTTGACGCCCTTGAAGTGATCCAGGTCCAGCAGCATGACCGCCACTCTCTGTTTGTTACGACGTGCGTGGGCAAGAGCCACGCCGAGGCGATCGTTGAACAACGTGCGGTTGGGTAGTCCGGTCAACGTATCGTGGTATGCGAGGCGCCTGACGGCTTCCTCGGCCCGTATGCGCTCCGCAAGTTCTCGCTGGGTCGATTCGTGAAGCCGAGCGTTGTCGATGGAAACGGCGGCGAAGTCGCCCAGCGCGGAAAGCAGGTAGCGATCGTGATCCGAGAAAGGCACAGCGGTGTCTGCCCTGGAAGCACACAGCGCACCTATGGGCTTATCACGCACCTTCAAAGGCACGGCGAGCACCAGCCATGACTGCTCCTGGTCGTCCGATTCAGGAACCCGGAGAATCGTGGCCCGACCAGTGGCCATGACCTGTTTCACGAGGGAGTCGTCTGTGCTCTGGCGTGGGACGCGCGCTCTTGGATCGTCAGATGTCTGAACAGCCGCGAGTTGAAGGTTTCCAGTCTCTTCATCTAGGAGGAACAGTGACGTCTGCGTGGCGCCGATGACGTACCTGGCTGCCTCCACGACTCGGATCAGCAGTGTGTCCAGATCCAGGACCGAGGCTACCGCCTTGCTGATACCATGGAGTATGCTTAGTTCTTTCAGCCTCTGCTCCAATTGACGGTTGACCAGCTCGACGCGTGCAGCCAACAGCCTCTTCTCTTTCCGGAGGCGCGCCTCTGTAAGGGACTTGTCTACCGCCTCCATGATCTCGGTGACCTTGAAGGGTTTGCGGAAGTAGTCCCTTACACCAAGGCGGAAGGCGTGCGCTGCGATGTTCTCCGACCCGTGGCCAGTGATCAGGATGGCCGGAATCACTATACCCTCCTTCTTCAGTGCCTCGAGAACCTGGAAACCGTCCATCTTCGGCATCTGTAGGTCAAGTAGGATGAGGTCTGGCTGGCCTGTCAGTGCCAACTGCACCGCTTGGGCGCCGTCGGTCGCGCACAGTGTTGTGTAGCCGCTGGGGAGCAGGAGCGAGTCTCTGAGGAACTCGATATTCCTCATATCGTCATCTACGATGAGGATCCTTTCTCCTGCCATTTCCATGCCCCGAGGTGCTAGATGCCACTTCCGCTGAAGCAGGCATCGATTCCGACCGCTACGCGATCCGATCCACGGTTTCTCTCCGCGCCTTGTCGGCAACCAAATGGTACCGTTTCACCGAGAAGGCCTATCACCGCCGGACTTCGCGACCTTGCGTTATGGCAGTACCA
This sequence comes from uncultured Anaerolineales bacterium, assembly GCA_964577995.1. Classification (GTDB taxonomy): domain Bacteria; phylum Chloroflexota; class Anaerolineae; order UBA7937; family B3-Chlor; genus JAUVXJ01. The sequence goes on along the minus strand of CAZOBP010000157.1, from coordinate 2,743 downwards.
TGGCATACATAGTCGGTGTTTCTCATCAGAAGATCCCCATGCTCCCCATCGTCGGGGTGGATGGCGGTTCCCACGCCGGTGGTGATAGACAGTTGCTGTGACGTCCTCGCTCATCTTCTAACGGGCCATTTCTTGTGGCTTCTTTCAGAGTGTGGGAAGCGGGAGCACCTTCAGGCCCCCTGAGCGCTGTCCGCTCCTGCCTGGTCAGGAGGAACTCCTCTGCCGTGGCCAGGTGTCCGAACATCATAGCCCTCATCCCTGAGATACGCCCATGTGAGCGCGCTGATTCAGGAGGAGCGCCACTCGTTCGGCAAGCGCATTGAGGTCTGCGGAGATGATGGTCGGTGCCTCGACATCGGTATGTGCTATCTCCGGTGCCTGGAACGCGAGCACCTTGAGATCCTCGGCGTGTCCATCGAGTCGCCGGCACAGATTCTCCGCGTCGACTCCTTTCGTCTGTGTATTCACCAGGACGACATCTGGCTTGAACTGGGCCAGTTGGATGCCCACCCGCAGTTCGTCTGGCGCAGTGGTGAACTCACATGAGGGGAAGGCTCGAGCCAAGACGTCCGTCAGTTCGTGACCATCATCCACAACCAGCACCCTACTCTCGCGCTCTTCGAGTCGGGATCTGGTGCGCTCCAGGTACTCGTTCAGCATCTCCAGGCTGTAGCGCCTGTGGCCGCCGGGAGTGCGGAACGGCATCAAGAGGCTCTCCTTCTCGATTCTGCCCAGTGTGAAGAGGCTGACGTGGAGGTACTCTGTTGCTTCCCTGGCTGTAAGCAGACCCATAGCCTCATCCTCCCTGAGAAACGATGTGAAATGGTGTGAAAAACGCATAATCCAGTTTACGGGCTTGCAGACTGGTTGTCAATAGGAAAATCGTACTCCTGGTTGGAGGGGTTGTGGCAGGACTATGGTGGGCACCGAGGCTGGGAGCGGCGTGGCGCGACCTGGGTGTGGCATAGGGTGGGAGGCAGGTGTGAAGGGAGGTGCTCGCCTCTATGTTCACACGCATAGGGCGGGTCGGGGCAGAGGGGCGGCAGGGCAGGTCCGCATGGAAACTCATAGCTCCGCGGAGGCTCACGGCGCGTTTGCAGCAAAGAAAAGGACGATGGCGGAGTGAAGCGGTTCTCTGCAATTCTGGTGCTGCGTGAGATTGCCTTCTCGTCACAATCGTGATATAGTGCAGAGAGCAAGTGTTGGGTCGAGGCTTCCGGATGTTGTCGCCTCGAGACTGCTTCGGTGTGCAGTCGTGACAAGGATGCTCGCGGAAGAGACTCAAGGAGGGGAGACGATGGACAGGTATGGACGGCGGACGACGAGGTGGTGTGTGTTGGCTGCGGCGCTGGTGGTGGCGGCCCTGGTGGGGTCGGCCGTCCCGGTTGCGGGCGCTCTCGAGATTCGGTATGTGGACAAACTCCCGGCCAGGAATTGCCAGGGCAAAATACCCTGCTACCAGACTATCCAGGCAGCGGTCGACGACGCTCAACCCGGCGACACGATTCGCGTGTTCCCGGCTACCTACAAGGAGGGTGTCGACCTGAACAACATGGACCCGCAGGGGGACATCACCCTGGAGACCGTGGACGCCAATGGGAATCCCACGCCGGGCACGGTGACGGTGGACAACGATAACGCTGCGGAGTTCTACACCGGTGCACCCCTGAAGCGCTTCAACGGAGACGTGACCATCGATGGTTTCGTACTCCGTTCACCGTACGGTGCCATAGACCTGTGGGTGGGGGAAGAAGTGGGGTCCTCAGGGGCGGAAGGCGGGCTTGGACCGTTCCTGAGCAGGGACGTGGAGATCCGCAACCTCGATGCCAGCCACACGGGAGGTGACGGCATCAGCGTAAGGGCGGAAGGCAACGTCACCATCAAGGACTGCACAACGAACGATAATCAGGGATTCGGCATCGGCGTAAGGCAGACATGGGGGGACGTAACCATCACCGGCTGCACGTCCAACCAGAACAAGGGCCCGGCCACGTCCCTCGGGGGAAACATTGGCTGTTGGGCTGGTGGCATTTGTGTTCTGGGCGCTCAGGGGCAGGTGACGATCAGAAACAACACTGCCAATGGCAATGCCGGCGAGGGCATCCTGGTCGACCTCTCGTACATTGATGGCCAAGAAGCCGGGCTGGCCTCCGTGACGACGCCCGACAAGGTGGTCATCGACAAGTGCACTGCCGATCGGAACGGTGGCAGAGGAATCGAGGTCCGAGGCGCCGTTGGTGACGTGACGATCAGCGACTGCACGACCAACGGGAACAGTGAGGACGGCGTGGTCGTAAGAGGATTGTTGCGTGGTGAGGAGACGGGAGCAGGGTTCCCCGTTGATGGCGGGGACGTTATCATCCGGAACTGCACGGCCAAAGGCAATGATGAGGTTGGCTTCGACCCAACGGGCATCTTGGGGACTGTGTCCATCGAGGCCTGCGTCGCCCGAGACAACTATATCGGTGTGGACCTGGATGGCATGAGCGAAGCGGAATCTGTGCTGGTGAACGGAAGCATCATCTGCGGCAATGTGTGTGGTCTCAGATATGCGGTTCCTCAACTGAACGCGGAAGGCAACTGGTGGGGCTGTGGCGGAGGTCCGGAGGCGGCGGGGTGCGATCCGATCTGCCAGGAGGACAGCATCGCCGTGGACTTCACACCCTGGATCGCCAAGATCAGCGACAGTGCCACGGTGGATCCGGTCATGGCCTGGGAACCGACGGTGGTCAGCTTCCAGTTC
>CAZOBP010000156.1:0-6671 GCA_964577995.1 uncultured Anaerolineales bacterium | reverse complement strand
CCCTATTGGGATGGGCCTACGATGACAAGACAGAGATCATGTCGCGCGACGAGATCATCGAGCACTTCACTTTGGAGAAGCTCAACCCATCTCCCGCCATCTTCTCCAGGGACAAGTTGGACTGGATGAACGGGGTCTACATCCGTGGACTGGCGGGGGATGATCTGACAAGACGGTTGCTGCCGTTTCTAGAGAGAGCCGGTCTCGAAGCCGACGAGCATACTGTGGGCCGTCTTGTACCCTTGATTCAGGAGCGAGTCAAGCTACTCTCCGACGCCGTGGAGTTGGTGGATTTCTTCTTCACTGATGAGATTGTGTATGAGCCCCAGCTCCTGGTAGGCAAGAAGATGGGAGCCTCGGATTCGCTGAAGGCCCTGAGGAGAGTGCTGCAAGTTCTGGAGGAAGTGCCTTCGTTTGACGAATCCGCTCTGGAGACGGTGCTGCGCCGCCTGGTTGATGAGTTGGGACTGAAGGCCGGGCAGCTTTTTGGCATCATCCGGGTGGCAGTCACCGGCAAGAGAGTAGCCCCTCCGCTTTTCGGTACACTGAGCATTCTGGGCAGAGAGCGGGTCATGGCTCGGCTTCGCACCGCTGAGGGTCTGCTCGCCGATCTTGTCCGCTCCGAGAAGATGTGATACAATCTTGCTGTCGCTGGGGGATCGTCTAGTGGTAGGACAGCTGACTCTGAATCAGTAAGCGGGGGTTCGAATCCTCCTCCCCCAGCCACCGTAGCGGAGCCCGGCCCCGATGGGTCGGGCTTCAGTTGCATAAGCGTATCTCGAGGTCGCGCTCCAGAATGAGTGAGGAGCGTCCGGAGACAGCCTGCAACTCGGCCCCTCGGCGTTTTCCCCCGCAGCACCACGAACTCCACTGTATTTGACAGGACGAACGATCCCCTTACGTCGTGACACTCGACGGGGCGCGCAGAGAGTGATTGCTACCGCCAACCGCTGGTGCTATAATCTAATCAGTACAAGGCGCTGCGATCGTTCCCAGTCTGCTCGGGGTGCTATACACCATGTCAGCTTCGGATGAAAGAAAAGGTTTGCTGGAGAGACTCAAGGCTGGCCGAGGGGCTGACAGCGACGCTGCCAGCTCCGCCGAAGAGCCGCTGGACTCCGCGCAGGATCACGGGCTTCCCGGTGGCGAACAACCCCTCCCTCAGTCCGCTCCAGATCGCCAGGGCAGCGGCGTAGCCACAGAGACCGGCGCCCGGCACAGAACGGAAGAGGATTTCCTGTCGCCCGGAGAGAGGCTTCAGGACAGGTATGAGATTCGAAAGTTCCTCAGCAAGGGAGGAATGGGCGCTGTCTATCTCGCACGTGACATTCGCTTCCCAAGTGTGGATAAGCTTGTCGCAGTGAAGGAGATGATCAGCACGATCAGGGACAGCGTGACGAGCAGAATCAGTCTCGAGACCTTCGAACGGGAAGCGAACATCCTGGCTAGCTTGAGCCATCCGGCCATACCCAAGGTATTCGACTACTTCCATCAGGAGCGTCGAGTGTACCTTGTCATAGAGTTCATCGAAGGGACGGATCTCGAGTCGCTCTTGGCCGAGATAGACTACCCCCTGCCCCAGGAGAAGGTTGTGGACTGGGCCGTCCAGGCGTGCGACGTGCTGTCCTATCTGCACAACCACAAGCCGAGTCCCATTGTCTTCCGCGACATGAAACCCTCCAACATCATGCTCAGACAGAATGGACACATCGTGCTCATAGACTTCGGGATCGCGAAGGTTTTCCAGGCTGGCAAGCGGGGCACGATGATCGGCACCGAGGGCTATTCGCCACCGGAACAGTATCGAGGCATAGCCGAACCGAGGGGCGACCTATATGCGTTGGGTGCCACCCTTCATCATCTGTTGACCAAGCGTGACCCCCGCAAGGAGCCTCCCTTCACCTTCCACGACCATCGCATCCGAGGCTTCAACCCCACAGTCACTCCTGAGTTGGAGGCAGTCATTGACCGAACTCTGACCTATGAGATCGAAGATCGCTACCCGTCGGCCGAGGAGTTGAAAAGGGATCTGCTGAGAGTTCTCAGACCAACCTCCGGGATGCTCAGCGGCACCTTTTCCCAACCGCTGACTCTTCATGACGAGAGGACTCCTCTGTGGTCATTCAGTTGCGAGGACGAGATTCGGTGCACCCCGGCAGCCTTCGAGGACGCTCTGTACTTGGGATCTTACGACAAGAGCCTATACTGTCTGGAGTCAGACACCGGAAAAGAGCGATGGAGATACTCCACCGAGGGAGGAGTCGTGTCCTCTCCTTGTGTGTGGAACGAAACGGTCTTCTTCGGCTCCGAGGACCAGATACTCTACGCCGTCTTCAGCAGGACGGGTCGCATTGTCTGGACCTGCCCCACCGATGGCCGAATCCGCTCGTCTCCCAAGCAGGAGTACGACCACATCTTCTTCGGCTCCGATGACCACAACTTGTACGCCGTCAGCGCCAAATCCGGCCAGGAACTGTGGCGCTTCGACGCCGGGGCGCCCGTACGTTCGTCTCCTGCCATCAGCGGCGAGTTCATCGTCTTTGGATCAGACGACGGTAACGTGCATGCCCTCGATGTGCAAAGCGGTGAACCACGGTGGAAGTACCAGACAGCCCGGGCACTTCAGTCAACCCCGACTATCGACGGCGACATGGTGTACGCTGGCTCCGGCGATTCCTCCCTTCACGCCTTGGATCTCGCCAACGGTTGGCCGGTATGGCGACATCGCACCAAGGGACAGGTGATATCCTCCCCACTGGTCATCGGCAACGTGGTCTATTTCGGCTCGAACGACCACCTCATCTACGCCGTGGATGCCGCCAAAGGCAACCTCATCTGGAAATACGACACAAAGGGTCCTGTGGTCTCCTCACCCACGAGTTCCGAGGGGGCCATTTACGTTGGGTCCGCTGATGGCAACCTGTACTGCCTCGATGCCAAGACAGGCGAACTGCTCTGGCGATTCGGCACCGGCGGCCCGATCATGGGATCTGCCGTCGTTAGCAACGGAATCGTGTACGTGGGATCTACCGACCATACCATATATGCACTCTCCATAGAACCTGGCAACTGATGTCTCCAGCAATGGACTAGGAACACGCGAAATGGGTCTCTGGAACAAACTGCTCCATCGCTCGCCGAGCAAGAACCAACACCCCGCTACACGAGAGACGAAGACACCAAGAACAGAAGAGAGGGCGAGTCCCCTCGACATCGGACAGGCCAGCGACATCGGCAAGAGCCGAGAGGCTAACGAGGACGCCTTCTTCACACTCCAAGCGCTGGCCGGTACAGACGGCCAGCCAGCCCCACTGGCACTCCTCATCGTGGCAGACGGCATGGGTGGTCACGTGCGAGGCAAGGAGGCCAGCTCCGTTGCCACCCTGGTGGCCAGCGGTGTCATCTTGCGCGAAGTCCTTCTGCCCATGCTGGGCAGAAGGCCAGCGGAAACCACTAGCCGCCCGATCCACGAGATCCTGGACGAGGCGATCAGTTCCGCCAACGAGGCGGTCTCCCAGATCGAGGCTGACGCCGGAACGACTCTGACATCCGCGCTGATCGTGGGGCACAGCGCCTACCTGGCCCACGTCGGTGACAGTAGGGCATATTACCTGGATCGAGGAGAACTCCACCAGATCACACAAGATCACTCCCTCGTCAACAGGCTGGTGCAGCTAGGCCAGATCTCGGCCCACGAGGCTCAGAGCCATCCTCAGCGGAACTACCTCTACAGAGCCCTGGGACAAGGTGCGGAACTGCAAACCGATACCTACTTGCAGCGCCTAGCGGAGGGTGGCTATCTGATCCTCTGCACTGATGGCCTCTGGAACGAAGTCACCGAGCAGGAAATCGTCGACGTGGTAGGTACGTCAACTTCTTCCCAAGAAGCAGTCAACCGGCTCATAGATCGGGCCAACGACCGCGGAGGCGAGGACAACATCACCGTTCTGGCGGCCAAGATCAACTACTGACAGAGGAGAGCACCATGACCCACAGGGCGATAGTGCATCTAGTGAACGAAGACCCCATTGTGGCAGACCTGGAGCGAATGCCCGAGCCCGGAGACACAAGCATTACGATCTTCGATCCACATCGCGAAGACGGGAAGCCGATACACTACCTGCGGGAGGGCAGCACAGTGGTGATCTTCCCACTGCACCGCGTCAGTTCCCTGGAGATCTTCACGGAGGAAAGAGCGGCCGAGGAGGACATCACTTTCTACCGCGAAGAGCAGAGCTGATACCTCGCCAGAGCGGCGGGCAGCTACTGCCTCAAGGCGGAGGAGAGCTGTCTCTGCTTGTGTAGAACGCGTGGCAGCTCGAGTCCCACCAGTTCACCCTTCTCCACAAGTATCTGGCCGTTGACGATATTGAGGTCCACCTTGACCGGCCCGCAGAAGACCACCGCTGCCACCAGATCACCGGCCCCCGCGTACTCCACCCTATCTACGTCGATGGCTATCAGATCGGCTGCCTTGCCCGGTGCCAGAGCCCCGATGTCCTCGCGCCCCAGGAGAGAGGCGCCTCCTATGGTCGCCACTTCAAGGACCCTACGCGCACTCAGCGACGTAGCTCCGTGTTTGACGCGCTGTAACAGCAAAGACATACGCACTTCGTTCAGCATATGCGACGAGTCGTTGCTCGCGCTTCCGTCCACGGCCAACCCAACCTTGACGCCGAGCTCCAGCATCCGAGCCACGGGCGCAATACCCGAACCCAGCCGCATGTTTGACGTTGGACAATGAGCGACGCCAGTGCCCGTCTCAGCGAACAGTCGAATCTCGTCGTCCGTCAGAAACACTCCGTGGGCGTAGGACACGTCTTCCCCCACCCATCCCAAGTCCGCCAAGTACTCCACAGGGCGCCGCCCGTACCTTTCCAGACAGAAAGCTTCCTCATCCAGCGTCTCGGCCACGTGAGTGTGGCACTGCACGCCGTATTGTCTGGCCAGGTCCCTCGTGCTGAGCAGCAACTCCGGCGTCACAGAGAACGGAGAGCAAGGTGCCAGCATGATCCGGCACATGGAGAGCGCCCCCGGATCGTGCAGCTCCTCTATCACCCGCCGAGAATCAGCCAGGATGGTATCCTCATCTTGCACCACCCCATCGGGAGGCAGGCCGCCGTCGGACTCGCCCAGTGACATGCTACCACGGCAGGGGTGGAATCGCATGCCGAGTTCTCGCGCTGCACGGACCTCATCCTCCAGGGTGACGCCATTGGGAAACAGGTAGAGTTGATCCACTGTCGTCGTGCACCCCGTCACCGCCAGTTCCGCCAGCCCCACCAGAGCGCTGACGTACACCGCCTCGGGCGTCAGCTTTGCCCAGATCGGGTAGAGCGTTTGGAGCCACGAGAACAGCGGAGCATCCTGAGTCTCGGGTAGACATCTGGTCAGAGTCTGGTAGAGATGGTGATGCGTGTTCACCAACCCAGGAAGCACCAGCTTGCCCTCGACGCTGATCACCCTGTCGGCTTCTGAAGGCAGGTCGGCGCTCCGGCCCACGGCCTCTACAACGTTGTCCCTGATGAACACTGCGCCGTCAGCAATCTCCCGGCGATTCTCGTCCATCGTGACCACGACAGTTGCGTCTCTCAGAAGCAAGGTTGACATGGACTATCACCCTCCCCTGATACGAACCGATCGACTGCCCCCTACGCGCATAATGGCAGCAGCAGGGTGAATCGGGCCTTCGACGGGGTCATCTCGAGCCTCAGACCCGGCGCACCCATCAGCTTCCTCCGTTCCCGACACCCCAGGGTGTCAGACGGCTCGCCCGGCCCTACCTCCCTACTCGACCACGGCCTCCGAAGCGACCTCCCACGTACTGTCCTTCCTGTGCAGAGTCAGGTTCTTGCTGGCGGGCTCACCCCTCCCGTCGTATAGTACGGCTCGCACCGTGGCCTGGCTATGCTGACTGTCGTAATGCACGTCCTGTATGAACAAGTAGGAACGTTCGGGGTCCCGCAGCCTGAAGTACTCTCCCTCCCGGTACGGCCTTTCCAAGACGTTGCTCACCAGCCATACCATCCTGCTGCCGTGTCCGAAGTCAGCTCGGAACTCGCCCGGAGACAGCCGCACCATCAGATCGTCCACGGCCATGCCTCGCTCGTCGAGCTCATAGCTGATCACAGCACGGCGCACAGCATCGTTCTCCGAGTCCCACCAGCTTGCGCAACCAGACACTGCCAGTACCGCGATCAGTGCAACCAAGCCAGCGAGCCTGAGTACACCACATCTCACGCAAGAACCCTCCACTCTAATCGGTGTCTGTGTCTACACCCGTCTGTCGCTGACAAACCGCCCCCCGCCACGCCGAGTGCAGCAATGATCACCGGCACGGCACTTGTCTTGCTGTCGCCGTCACCAAAGGACTCGCCGCCGAGTCCGGGACATAGCGGCGGCAAACGTGATCTCGCGACAATTAAGCCCTTCCCAGCGAGGAAGGGCTCTCGGTGGACAGGAGGCGTGTCACTACTACCTAGCGACCTCGATCTCGTCTATGGTCGATCTCAGGTAGGTCTCCATGAAATCATCCAGATCACCGTTTAGCACGGCCTCCACATTGCCACGCTCGAGCTCGGTACGGTGATCCTTGACCATCGTGTACGGATGCAAAACGTAGGAGCGAATCTGGTTGCCCCACTCCGCGGATACGTGCTCGCCCTTGAGCC
>CAZOBP010000155.1:0-6737 GCA_964577995.1 uncultured Anaerolineales bacterium | reverse complement strand
TCCTCAATGAGGAAATCGAGCACGAATCGTGGTTCTCCGAGTTCCTGGGCGAAGGCCCCTCGGGGCACTTCTTGCGCCGGGGCGACACCTCCCCCTTCGTGTCCAAGTTCCTCAGGTAGACTCGGGATAGGCGAGGGGGAAGTCTTGTTTGGCCTGACTTTCCCCCTCACCTAACTCCACAGAGTCGCGGGAGGTGTGCCGAAGATGAGGGAGTACACCCTCGAGGAAGTTGCCCAGTGCACCGGTGAGGATGGCAAATCGGCGCTCATCGCCTGCAACGGGAAGGTGTACGACGTGTCAGAGAGCTACCACTGGCGCACGGGAAGACATCACGTGCTGCACCGTGCAGGAACGGACCTGACCGCTGAGCTCAAACAAGCCCCCCACGGCGCGCACCTCCTGGAGAGGGTGCCGGTGGTGGGAAGGGTGCGGGAGGGGTAAGCGGCTGGCCGACGATTAGCCCCCTGGTGTTACCGCTCTTGGAGAAGTAGACGATGGTGGCTTTCATGGGATACCCCCCTCGTTCCGGTGTGATGCCGAACCAGAATCCACGCGGCGTGCGAAGGCACCCGTGAGTATGTTGTCAAGCCAGTCTAGTCGGGCTGGCGAGTAGACCTCGTTCAAGGCCGCCTCTACCGTTCTCAGGTTGATCTCCGCTGTCTCGGGTGGTCCAAGGTCGCGGTGACCTTCCGCGCCTTCCCAAGTAAACAACATCGCCAAATGGGCATCGACAGGTAGTGTGATCTCCACTCCCGGTTGCGCAAAACCTGCCCCCCCGGGCCAAGACGGAGGTAGACACGGATTCACCAGGACCACGGGAGAATCGGAGGTCACATACGGATGCTCTGCGGACGAGTGCAGGAGCGCCAGGCTCATGTCGTACACCATGCGGGCGATTCTGGGAATCACCGAAAGCATCATCCCCACCTGGAAAGCGCGGCTTGCCTCGAAACGGAACACGCCGGGAGCAGAAGCTCTCTGCAACTCTGCCCTTGAAAGACCGATTGTCTGTCTCTGCGCGTCCGTCAACTCATCATAGTGCGCCAGCGTGAGATCTATGATTTGGCGAGCTAGTCCATCAATTGGCGCATCAATCGCGGCACGGATGTGTGGTGTTCTCACGGCCATCGAGGCGACGAACTCCGCCACAGCGCCTCGTTCCTCGCTGCTGAGGCACAAATCCCGGTTGGAAAGGTCATGCCAGATTCTGGCCGCTCGCGACTCGATGGAAGAGAGCAGTTCCTCAGCCTCGGAGTCCCGCTCGCCGTCAGGGCTGTCCACCGAGTAGAAGTGCAACTCAGCCGCAACATTCTTGGGGGCTCGTCTGAAGGCCGTGTTCTGGCCTTTCTGATAGACCCAGAGACACGGCTCTTGCCCTGGAGGGCACGTCTCATCAACGAACCGCCGCAGATAGAACACGGGTACGTAGTGTTGACGTGATCTCTTGCTCATCTTCTTCGTCTACGCCACTCCCAGTGAACCGTCGACGCGCAGCCCTGGCCTACAACAGCGCCCCAACAGCGACGATCGCCGGCGGGATCAACAATAACACAGCCCACGCAAAGGCCAGATGCCGAACCATGTCGCCAACCAGGGTGCCCTCCGCCTGGTCCAGATCCAGGTCCGCTTCCTCTCCGTCCCCTTCATCCCCAGCCTCCGGGAAGTTGAGGAGGTCGGAGAACACGGTGCTCTCTCCCTCCCCTTGCTCTAGCCAGGCGTAGGAGACGATGAGGGAGTGGCTGAGGGTTGCGAACTTGAGCCAAGCGCTCCCAATGAGCACCACCGCTACCAGCGTGAGCGCCGAACCCGCCATCACCATGGCCGCCGCGGTAGGGCTGAAGGCCTGGTCACTGGCGGCGGTGTACGCCGAGGTAGCGACTTGGCTCCACATCTGCCAGAGGAATCCGCCGGTACTGATCATAGACACTGCATACTTCGACGTCACCAGCAAGGCAGCCAGCATGGCCACCCATACACCAAAGCCCATCCAAAGGGGCAAGCGCCGTGAGGCCAGTTGCTCTTCTTCCATCTATTGCCTCCGCGTGCAGTCACTTCACTGCTGACAGCCGTCCAGGCACAGACCAACCCATCTCTGTCTGGCAACGGCATCGGGACGACGCAGCGGTCCACACATTGGCCCGAATGGCGTATTGTGTGCCGTATTATCGCACGATACGCTGGTCGTGTCAAGCTAGTTTGCCGTGGGTGAGACTGCCGCGCTGGAGGTCAGGAGCGGTCGGTGTGGAAGATCCCTGGGCAGAATCTAGTACGCCGGCTTGCACGCGCGCTCGAGAGGGAAGAAGGAAAGCAACGAACCGCGCCCTGTCGGTGACGGTGCCTATGAGGTATCCACGAGGCTATGGCGCCACCACCGGTATCAGCGTCAGGATCACGATGTCGCCCGTAACCTGGCCCTCCTCGTTGAGGACGGGCAGCCACTCCTCGCTGTCGAAAGGGTGCATGGAGAGTGTCAAGCGGTAGTTGTGGTCACCGGCGTCGTCGGGGATGGTGAGCCGATGCTCCGAGGGGATAATGTCTCCCTTCTTCCAGTGGTCCGTGGTGTACCGTCCCGCCGACGGACATCCATCCTTGAAGGTGAGGTCGTACCCTCTGCGGTGGACCAACCGGAAGAGCACCCAGTAGTCCTCGTACAGGTCCTCCAGGGCCTCCCAGTACATGGTCACCACGAGGTCGTCTCCCGGAGACCACTCCTGCCCGTTCAGCTCGTACCCCACCAGCTTGATCTTGCCGCCGAAGTCAATGTCCACCGGGTACTCCACGTCCGCCAGGTCCGCTGCGGTGAGGATGGGCGGAGGGGCGTACGTCGGCATGGTGTACCGCAGGGGAGCCACGACGGCGAAGAGGAACATGGCCGCTCCCACCCCTGTGGCCAGAAAGCTCGTGTACCGCCGGGGCACCAACTGCGCCCATCCCAGGAACAGAAAGAGGACGATGGGAGGCAGCGCGGGATAGAGGAGCCGCGCCTGGTCCGTACCCTGCACCGTGGCCGTCCAGGGGATCAAAGAGCCGGACACCATCAGGAAGAACAAGCCCAGGACGGAGAGGATCAACGGCGATCCCGGCGACAGCCTCTCCCTACGCCAGAAGAGGGTCAGCAGGCCCACCACAGCGGCCAGACAGGGGATAGCCAGCGCAGCGTAGAAGGGCAGCTCCAGCTCGATGCCGATCCACCTGTACCAGAAAGAGCGGTACAGCCCCCAGATCAGCCACTGGATGTCTCCCATGGTCAGAGGGCCTTCCCGGAGGGCGTTGGCGGCCAGCACCAACCCCCAGCCCAAGGGATCGCCGTACAGCAACTGGTTACGCACGAACCACCAGGCGGCGATCACCAAGAAGGGAAGGGCGCTCAAGAAAAGCAGGATCGCCCCTCGGCGTAGGGCAGACCTCAGCCCTCGCTTCTCCTGCCAGACCACGATGCCGACGACGAGCAAGATGATGGCGTAGAAGTTGAGCACGCTGGTCTTGGCCATCACCCCCAGGGCGGTCAGCGTCCCCAAGAGCAGGAAGTGCCGGTACCCCCGCCAGCCCCTCAGGATCTTCACCGTGACCAAGAGCATCAGGGCAGAGAGGCACGCCGCCAGGTTGTCGTTGTTGATCAGGCCGCTGATGAACAGGAATTGAGGAAGGAAAGCGTTGAAGGCCGCCGCTCCGACAGCGATCCACTCGTCGTCGGGGAAGACCTCCCTGGCGATGCGGTAGGTGGCCCAGACCGTAGTGGCGCCCATGAGGACAGAAAGGAACCGGATCACGTGCCAGGCCAGGGCCCAGCCGCGGTAAGGAAAGGACTCCCTCGTGGTGTGCAGCAGCAGGTTGAAGGGAGGCACGTCCTCGGTGAAGGAGTAGTCCCCGTTGGCTCGGATGGCGTAGTCGCTGGTATCGATCCAGAAGGTCGCGCCAGCCCCCACAAGGTAGTACAGGGGTGGCTGGAACCCCTCGTGCTCCTCCGCGCCCACGGGAAGCCTGCCGTGCTGCGCGATGTAGCGGACGTAGGTGAAATGAGGCACCTCGTCCGGCCCCTCGCCCAGGGGCACGATCACACTGTACGACGTAGCCAGGACGAGGAACAGAGCCAGGATGACCATAAGCCACCCGTTGTCTCGAACAACTGCCCCGATCCTGCCTCCTGTAGACCGCCCTCCAGTCATGGGCTTACGACCTCCACTTTCCCCAGCAGGATCCTGCTGTTGGGGGAGGCCGCCTCCGGGGTCAAGATGGTCAGGTTGCGCACCGTCTCCCATTCGTACATGCCGGAGAAGAGCTTGTAGCTGCCCGGCGGCGCCTCGAGAGGGATCAGCAGTGCGTGGTCGTCGGCGATCACCTCACCCGGCAGCCAGCGAGTGGTCGGAGTGAAGCCCTCAACGGGGCCGCCATCGTGCTGGGCCCACATCTTGGTCTGCCCCTCGTCCCGAAGGTGCACGAAGACCTTGTAATCCTGGCTCATCTGCTGCAAGCCCATCCAGTACAGAGTGACGTGGATCGTGTCGCCTGCACGATAGGTCTCTCTGTCCAGGGAAAAGCCCAATAGCTTGACTTGATCCTCTAGGTTCACCTCCCTGGGCTGCGGCTGGACGCTGAAGCTGAAGGGCCGAGTGTGCCAGGCCACCAGCCCACTCACCACGACGGCGATCGCGACCACCGCGACGGCGGCTCTCGCGCGCCAACGGACGAGGGCGAAAATGACCAGACCCAGCAAGGTGAGCAAGGAGACGGTGTTGCCCAGCAGCCGAGCAAAGGTATCCTCGAAGCGCACCAGCACCTCGTGTTCTCCAGGAGGGATGTCCGCCGTGAGCAAGGCCAGGTCGCCGGAGGGATAGACCGGCGCCTGCTGTCCATCCAGGTACACGATCCACCCAGGGAAGTAGAAGGTGTGGAAAGACAGCGTCCACTCCTGATCGGACGTTACCTTCATCCGCGAGGACAGCAACCCCTGCCTTCCCATCTCCACCTGGGGTATCTCCTCCTGGGCCAGGTCCCGGGGTTCGGAGGGTTCCAGGTCCGGCGGGGGCAGACCCACCACCGATCGATCGGCCTTGACCCAGATGGGCACGTACTCGGCGGTCCAGGTGGCACCTATCTGTCGGGCGGCGAAGTCCTCCTGCCACATCCGCTCCACCGTCACCTGGCTGTCCTCCAGGGGGAGCATCTCAGTGGGCAGGTCAGCCAAGCCGTAGACCACGAGCGCCGCCAGCAAGGCCAGCCCCACCGCGTACGGTACGACGCGACGCCGGCGAGACCCGCCCTCTGGAGACGCGGCCCCAGGAACGAATACGTAGCCCACGAGCATGGCTACGCCCAGGGAAGAAAGGGCCATGAACCTCCACGGATACTGGAGCGAGGCCAGCACCGGCTGAGTCAATCTCCACACGGGCAGGGAGTAGCTGAGCATCATGAAGACGGAGCCCAACGTCACGGCCACGAAGAAGAGCATGTGCCATCTCTTCATGCGGGAGCTGGATTCCGGTGTGGCGGTCTTGCCGGAAGGGCGCCTCACGACGAGCCACACCAACAGCCCCATGGCAGCCAGGATCAGCAAGGCGTAGATCACACCCAAAGGATAGAAGGGGTTGTCGAACCCTCCCCCGAGGTCGGGAAGGTATCTGAAGACAGGCGAGAGAGAGACGAGATGGAGCAGGGAGGCCAGGTGACGCTCGTATCCAGGCGACCCGATGTTCGCGCCCAGGCCCACGTAGCGCGTCTCCATGAGGACCGGGAGCCAGTAGAAGCTGTCCAGAAGCACCCCCAAGGCCAACGATAGCAGCGCCAAGAGCGCTCCTCTGCCGTGGCGCGTGAGCCACCACAGCAGGACCATGTACCCCCCCAGCACCGGCGTGAAGATCAGCGCCGTCAGGTTGTGCGTCACCACCAGTCCGGCGAAGCTGAGGATGAGCACGATGGCGTCCACAGCCCTGGTTCTGGTCATGGTCCGGTGCATGGCCCACAGGCACAAGGGCAAGCACACGACGGCAAAGCCCTCCGCCAGTGCGCCGCGAAGGTGCGTATCCGCCAGGTGATACGGGAAATAGGTGTAGATCGTCGCGGCCATCAGCCCCGGGAACCGCCCCACCACCTCCCTGGCGTAGAGGTACATCAATACCGCCCCCAGGAGAACCCCGGCGGCGAAGGTCAGTTTGATGGAGAGGACGTAGCCGGGACCCGACATGTGGAAGAACTGGGCCACATAGTAGGTCAGAGGACTGTAGTAGTTGAGGACCGCGTGGCCGTAGCCAAAGGCGAAGTCGGGGAACCACCGTGGGTAGAAGACACCAGCCTTGAAGGCCTCGTCTACCGCCGCCAGCCGGTAAAGATGGAACAACCCATCATGGGAGTCCAGGTACCCGCTCTGAAATAGCGGCAGGACCGCGGGCAGGGCCAGCAGTAGCACCCACACGTAGTTGAGGTCCCCTCGGTCGGACCCCAGCACTCTTCGCAGCCTCGTCACTCCTGAAGCATTCATGTGCAACAACTGTCCTGATCCGCTTGCGCAAGCCCCCTCGCTCGATTGGAGGAGCAGGCGGAGGGTGACACCCCCGCCCAGACCATCCTCAATCGTCGCCCATCACAGCTGAAAGTACAAGACTCCGGCTGCCAGATGCCTCGGTCGACGGCGGATTTCGCACGATCGACTCAGCCATCACCGTCCTCGTGGAGCAGCCTGCCCTGCGTCGACCCTCGCTGGACAAAATCTGTCCACCTCCACGCCACAACATCCTGTGAGA
>CAZOBP010000154.1:0-6760 GCA_964577995.1 uncultured Anaerolineales bacterium | reverse complement strand
AGTACTCCTACGAAGCCGGCGTTCGGAACCTGGAGCGCGAGATTGCCACCATCTGTCGCAAGGTGGCCAGGGCCGTTGCCGAAGGCAAGAGAGCACCGCGTCTCATCACGCCACAATCGCTGTACAAGTACCTCGGGCCATCTCAGTATTCATACGGACTGATAGAGGACAACGACGAGGTTGGCCTGGCCATGGGAATCGCGTGGACTGCTGCTGGCGGCGACACCATGGCCGTCGAGGTCACGCTCATGGACGGCAAGGGGAATCTCATTCTGACCGGCCAACTAGGCGACGTGATGCAGGAATCGGCGCAAGCAGCTCTCAGTTATACTCGATCCCACGCCACCGATCTCGGCATCAGCAAGAGGCAATTCGACAAGCTTGACATCCACATCCACGTGCCCGAGGGCGCCATTCCCAAGGATGGACCATCGGCGGGTGTGACCATGGCCACGGCACTGGTCTCGGCGCTGTCCAGGCGACCTGTTCATCGCGAGATTGGCATGACGGGGGAGATTACCCTGCGGGGACGGATTCTGGGCATCGGTGGCCTCAAGGAGAAAGTGCTGGCGGCCCATCGCGCAGGCCTGAAGAAGGTCCTGATTCCCAAAAAGAATGAGAAGGACCTGCACGATATCCCAAGAAGGGTACGAAAGGACCTCGAGATTGTCTTCGTGGAGCGAATGGACGAGGTACTTCCTGTGGCCCTCATGCCGTCACCGTCAGCTAAGCGCAGGAAACGTCCATCCAGTGGAGCAACGACCTCCTAGCCTTGCTGTGCACCTACCAGGGTCGGGCGCCACGGGATCGTAGTAGGCCCCGATGATTCCAAAGAGGGGAGCCCTGGGACACTGAAGCGACTCCCCCTCGGATGCTGCGCACCCCGCGTCGTCACCGTGACCGAGACATGATACGTCCACAGATACAGTTTCCTCCAGGGGGCAGCGATCGCCGAGCACCGCAACTACCCTGAGCTTCTGTGCGCGACCAGATCGCAAGTCGCTGTGCACCCCTGGAGGATCAACGGTGGTGTGGGGAGGAGGCCACCTGTGTGTATCGTCTGCCCCGTGTCCATCGTAGCAGGTGGACGCCTCGTGGTCACCCCCTCCTGGGGACAACCTGACGCCAGCCTGCCGGTCCATCGACTGATTCCGCACGCGCTCTATGACCAATTGACAAGGGGGTGAAATGAAGGAACTCAAAGACCGAATCCTTACTGACGGGAAGAACATGGGAGGAGGCATCCTCAACGTCAACAGCTTCCTGAACCATCAGGTGGACTGCCGACTGATGGTGCGTATCGGTCAAGAGTTGGCGTCCAGGTTTGCCTCGGACGAGGTAGACAAGATCCTCACTGCCGAGATCTCGGGGATCGCCCCGGCCCTGGAAGTGGGCGTCGCTCTTGGCATACCCGTCGTGTTCGCTCGCAAGATCTGGTCTCTTACCATGCCGCCAGATTCCTTTGAGCGTATGGTGCCCTCACGGACGAAAGGCACCATGGTCCAGTTGATCGTTGCGCGCGACTTCCTGACCCCTGAGGACAGGGTGCTCGTTATTGACGACTTCCTGGCCACAGGCAAGACCATAGAAGCCCTGGGTACCATAGTCAAGGAGAGCGGGGCCCAACTGGTGGGCTTCGGGGCAGTGATCGAGAAAGCCTTTGAGGGGGGGCGTCAGCGGTTGGCGCCCTTTGATGTGCCCACCGAATCTGCGGTGATCATCGAAAGCATGGAAGACGACAAGATAGTCTTCAGATAGGCGGGGAGAGATGAGGGGTGCCAGGGGAGACACCATAGCGGTCTTGGACTTCGGGTCGCAGTACAGCCAGCTCATTGTGCGTCGCGTGCGGGAAGCTCAGGTATACTGTGAGTTGTTGCCGCACGATGCCACAGAGGAGCAAGTGCTCGCTCTCCAGCCGAAGGGTCTCATCCTCTCGGGAGGGCCATCGAGCGTCTACGACAGCAATGCTCCCTCTCTGCCGCCCTACGTGATGAGGAGTGGTCTACCCGTGCTGGGCATCTGCTACGGGATGCAGTTGCTGGCAGATGAGCTTGGGGGAGTGGTAGCTAGAGCAGAGAAGCGAGAATACGGGCTGGCTGAACTGCAAACGAGCGATCTCACCTCTCCTCTCTTCGCCAGCCTTCCCTTCTCGCAACCCGTATGGATGAGCCACGGCGACCGTATCGAGAAGCTCCCTCCCGGCTTCAGCTCCCTCGCCTATACGGCAAACTCGCCTCTCGCCGCCATGGGGGACGAAGAGCGCAAACTCTATGGTCTTCAGTTCCACCCCGAGGTGTCTCACACCCGGCATGGGCCACAGATCATCGCCAATTTCGTGCACCGCAGCTGCAACTGCCAGGAAACCTGGACGCCTCGGTCCATTATCGAGCAGAGCATGGACGAGATTCACGACCTCGTCGGTTCCGACAGGGTGGTCTGCGCACTGTCTGGTGGTGTTGACTCCACCGTCGCCGCCACGCTCGTCCACAGAGCTATAGGCGAGCAACTCGTAAACATCTTCGTGGATCATGGTCTCCTGCGCGAGGGTGAAGTTGAGCGGAACCGTCGTCTGTTCCAGAGCCAGTTGTTGCTGAACGTCATCCATGTGGATGCCAGCGACAGGTTTCTGGAGCGATTGAGGGACGTCGTAGACCCTGAGGAGAAACGGCGAATCATCGGCGAGGAGTTCATCCGCGTCTTCGAGGAAGAGGCCGCTAAGCTGGGACCCATCAAGTATCTGGCCCAAGGAACGCTTTACCCCGACGTTATCGAGAGCGCGGGTGTCGGGCGCGGCGGCGCGAGGCGCATCAAGAGCCATCACAACGTGGGGGGTCTACCCTCGCAAATGGCCTTCTCGCTCATAGAGCCCCTGCGCTACCTGTTCAAGGACGAGGTGCGCAAAGTGGGGCTGGAGCTAGACCTGCCGGAGGAAGTGGTCTATCGTCACCCCTTCCCAGGTCCGGGCCTGGCGGTGCGCATCGTGGGTGAGATCACGCAAGAACGGCTGGCTACCGCGCGAGCGGCCGACAGAATAGTGATGGAAGAGGTGAAGAGGGCGTGGCTGTACCGGGACATCTGGCAATGCTTCGCCGTCCTCACGCCCATCAGGACCGTCGGAGTGATGGGCGACAAGCGCACGTATGACTACGTGGTAGCCGTACGGGCGGTGACCAGCGAGGACGGCATGACGGCCGACTGGTTCCCCCTGCCGCCAGAGGTGCTGGGCCGAATCTCCACTCGCATCGTCAACGAAGTGCCAGGCGTGAACAGGGTGGTCTACGACGTGACGAGCAAGCCACCCTCGACCATTGAATGGGAGTAACCCAGAGGTGCCACTACTGGCCAGGGTGTCCCACCGGGATCAGGTAGAGCGGTCGATGGTCGGGTGGCAGAGCCAGAGCGGTCTGCACCTGATCGTCGATCGTCGGGCTTCCGGTTGCCGCTGGCGCCGCGCCACACCCGGCCGTGTGAGCTAAGCTGCCGGCCAACACCACAGACAGAACGAGGCAGCGCAAGCTCACTGTGGCCCTCACCTCCTTCGTCCAGCCAACAGCCCGCAGCCGACCCGTCGGCTCACTCGACACCTACAACTGCTTCAGTTGCTCCAGATAGGTCCGGCGAACCTCGTTGAAGAACTGGACGTAGTGCTCGGTTCGATAGTCGGGGTAGGTCCACTCCCAGGGCCGGAAGCTTCCGCGAGTGTAGCGCAAGGTGACCTCCGCGTAGATACCCCGGCCCAGATAGATGCGATGCTGGTGGTTCTTTGTCGTGGCCAGCACCAGTTTGGAGAGATCGACGTATCCTGGGTCGAGATTCGCCTGTCGCTTCCCCTGCAAGGCCAACTGCAACTCCAGGGTGTTCGTGAAGAGCTTGATCTCCGGTAGCCTGGCAGGACCTATCAGCTCGGCGAAGGCGAAGAACTGCCTGAGCAGGTTCTCTCCAAACTCATCGGCGTAGTAGCTGGTGAAATCGAAGGGCCAGACAGGGCTAACGTGATCTACCGGACCGTAGAATTCACAGAGTTCGGCGCGCGCGGCAGCGAACAGTTCTTCGCGGGCCGTGAACATACCGACTATCAGCTTGACTGGACGATGCTCTCTAGCCAGGCCCACTCCACGCCTCCCCAACGGAGAGCTGGTTTCCTCTCTACTGATACTAGCATAGGGCAAGATTGGTGCCAAGAGGCCACGGAGGTGACCACTCTTGACACAGATCAGTGGTCAGCGTATAATCGGGTCTGTAGTGGCTGGTCAATAGGGTTTTGGCTGTGCAGCCGATCGGCTATGGAGAGGAGTCAAGGAAGGCTGGGTCGTCTCTCAGATCCTGAAGGATCCGGGCGGCCCTTTTGTGTTCGTGGATGGCCACTAGCTGGCCTCAACACTTGAGGGGGAGGACCATGGGCGACGTCGTATTGCGGACTGAGCAGGAATGCGAGGACTTCGTACGAGGACTATGCTTCAGGGGAGCCGGCGGGGGTGGACACCCATTACGGGGTCTCCAACTCTTGCTCCACCAGTTGGAGGCCGGCCGCGAGATACGGTGGGTTGATCTGGACAGCCTCCCTGACGCAGCCTGGACGGTCACGGTAGCCGGAATGGGGGGCAGGGCAGGCGCGGGGGGCACCGAGGCAGAGTTGGCTGAGTTGGGGTGCGTCGAGCCGAAGTACGACGCCCTTGGCCTGGCCGTGGCCGCCGTACGCGCTCTCGAGAACTCCAAGGGGGTCAAGGTAGAGGCCATCGTTCCCGGGGAGACGGGTGGGAGCGCTGTGCCCGCCGCCATCGCCGCGGCCCTGGAGTTTGGCGTGCCCGTCGTGGATGGCGACTATGCCGGAGGTCGTGCGATACCCGAGCTCCCACAGGCGCTGCCGGAACTCGTCGGTATACCGGTATGTCCCATGTCTTTCGTCACCCGGTGCGGCGACGTCGTGATCCTGAAGGAGACGGTCAGCTCGGCGATGGCCGATCGCATCGGCCGTATGATAGCCGTAGCCTCCTACGGGGCCACAGGGTTCTCCTGGTATCTGATGCAAGCCAAGCAGGTGAAGGAGGTTGTGGCCACAGAGACGCTAAGCAAGGCACTTCGCGTCGGTCGCGCCATCAGAGAGGCGCGCGAGAAGGGGATGGACCCGGTCGCCTCGGCGACCAGAGCCGTTGACGGGTGGGTGCTCTTCGAGGGCCAGGTCACAGCCACCGAGATCGCCGATGAGGAGTCGTACGCCTTCGGCATGGGAACTCACAGACTGAAGGGCTCGGGCAACTACGAAGGTCACACCCTCAGCATCTGGTACAAGAACGAGTACCACGTAAGCTGGCTCGACGACGAGCCTTTCGTGACCAGTCCAGACTCCATGATCATCGTGGACCGGGAGACCGGAGAGCCAGCGATCAGCTACGATTTCTCTGTCGGGGACGAAGTGGCCGTCATTGGTCGCGTGGCGCACGAAGCACACCGCACGGAGAAAGGTATCCAGGCACTGGGCCCACGCCACTTCCGGTTCGAGATAGACTACGTTCCCATCGAGCAAAGAGTGAAGGAGTCTGGCCTCTAGCCTGTGGAACGCGTGCTGCCACGGCTGGCCCTCGGGTGGCGATGGTTCTGGAAAGGGGTTCGACAATGGAGGACACGAAGTTGCGGAGTCGCCAGGACTGTGAAGATTTCTTGCGAGGCCTGTGTTTCATGGGCGCGGGCGGTGGCGGAAGCCCAGAGCGAGGGCGGAGATTACTCCTCGAGCAGTTGGAGCGCGGCCGCCAGATCCACTGGGTGAGCCCAGATACCCTTCCCGACGATGCGTGGACGGCAACTGTGGCTGGCATGGGAGGCCGAGCCGGGCCGACCGGCACCAGAGAAGAGTTGGCTGCCCTCGGCTGCGCCAGCGAGAAGCACGATGCGTTGGGCCGCATGGTGGCCGCTGTGCAGGCCTTGGAGGAGAGCGCGGGGGTCAGCGTCGAAGCCATCGTGCCTGTGGAGATAGGGGCCAGCAACGTGCCAGCGCCCATCGCCGCTGCTCTGGAGCTGGGAGTGCCGGTGGTGGACGGAGACTACGCTGGGGGGAGAGCGATCCCCGAGGTGCCACAGACCATCCCGGAGGTGCTGGGCACGTCCGTGTGCCCCATGTCCTTTGTAACCCGATGGGGTGACGTGGTAGTCCTGGAAGAGACGGTGAGTACAGCCATGGCGGATCGCATCGGACGCAAGATCATCGGTGCCGTCTACGGAGGCGTAGGAGTCTCCTGCTATCTGTTGCAGATCAAGCAGGCCACCAAGTTGATGGCCACAGGGACGCTCACACAAGCCCTGGGGGTGGGGCGAGCGATCCGGGAAGCCCGTGAGAGCGGCGCGGACCCTGTTGCAGCGGCCATCGGGGCAACCGGCGGCCAGTTGCTGTTCGTGGGTGAAGTAACCCGTTCGGAGATCTCGGATGAAGATCCCTTCGCCTTCGGGCTTGGCAGCCACGAGTTGCGCGGTCTGGCCGATTTCACTGACCACAGCTTCAAGATATGGTACAAGAACGAATACCACGCGAGCTGGATCGACGGCAGGCCTTTCGTCACCAGCCCGGACTCGCTGATTATGGTACACTTGGCCGACGGCGAGCCCGCGATCAGCTACGATTTCCGCGAGGGGGACCAGGTGGCTGTCGTCGGCCGCAAGGCCCACGATGCACACCGCACCAGCAGGGGAATCGAACTACTGGGCCCCAGGCATTTCGGATTCGACTTCGACTACGTGCCCATGGAGGACAGAACCAGGGGATTCAGCC
>CAZOBP010000153.1:0-6824 GCA_964577995.1 uncultured Anaerolineales bacterium | reverse complement strand
TCCACCTCCACGAGAGCTATGTGGGCCGCGTAGCCATAGGCGAAGTGGGGAACACACAGCCCAGTATCAGCATCGAAGGGAGTGGTCTCATAGACGGTCCGGCCGTGGAACTCAAACTCGGCCTCCACGAAGGTCTCCCCTGACTCAGCCAAGAGGACCTGATCCCGCTTCTGCAACGCCTCCTGGCAGGCCTGCACCAGAGCGTTGCCCGAGATCCAGGCCATCCGCGAGGCAGAGCAACTTCCGGAGTCGGGCACCTTGGCGGTATCCACCAGGGAGACCCGGACCTGATCGTACTCCACCCCCAGAGCCTCGGCGGCGATCTGCGCCAGGAGGGTCTGCACCCCCATACCGACGTCGCAGGCCCCGCTGAGCACGGTCACCCGGGCTATCTGGCCCGCCTCGTCCAGAGTAAGCTGCACGCCCACCGTGGACTTGTCATCGGAGCCGAAGGAATAGCCTACGTTCTTGAGACCACACGCCACCGCGATCCCAAGACGCTTATGAGGGGCCGACGGCCTGCCCAGAGCGGGCCGCACCCAATGCCCGTCCTCTTCTCTCCACCCAGCGGCCAGGGCCACCTGTTTGAGCGCCTCCCTGATGCCCACGCCCTGGGGCATCTCGTGACCGGTCAAGGCGATGGAGCCATCTCTGAACAGGTTCTTCATCCTCAGTTCCACGGGGTCCATGCCCAGAGCATCGGCCAGCTTACTCATCTGCATTTCGTAGATGAAGGCGGACTGAGTGGTGCCGAAACCCCGCATGGCCATGGTCACTGCGTTGTTCGTATAGACAGCGTAGGCGTCCACCTTGGCGTTGGGCACCACGTAGGGACCGGCCGCGAAGCTGGTGCCCGCCTCCAACACGGGGACGGTGGTCGAGGCGTAGGCGCCCGAATCTGACACGATCTCTATGTCCACCGCCGTCAATGTGCCGTCGTTCCTGGCACCGGTCCTGTATTTCACGTACCAGGGGTGTCGTTTGCCGGTCCTGGTCATGACCTCGGCGCGGTCGAAGACCATCTTCACCGGCCGCCGCACGCAGAAGGCACAGAGGGCCAGCAGATGCTGGACGTGCATGTCCTCTCGTCCACCGAAGGCCCCACCGATGGCGGGCACAATCTCCCGTATCTGCTCCTGGGGGAGATCTAGCATAGGCGCGATCTGCCGCTGGTCGTGGTCAGGCCACTGGGCGGAGGAGATGACGGTCACCCGGCCCTCTTCGTCGATGTAGCCGATGCCGGCGTCGGGCTGCATGTAGACGTGTTCCACGTAAGGCGTGACGTAGTAGCTCTCCACCACCACGTCCGCCTGGGCAAAGCCCTTCTCCAAGTCTCCCTTGCGGATCTTGATGTGCCGGAAGACGTTGCTTTCGCCTCGCTCTTCGTGCACGAGGGGCGCGTCCGGCTTCATGGCCTCGCGTGGATCGCTGACCACCGGAAGTTGGTCATACTCGACCTCCACGAGGCGGCGTGCCTCCTCGGCCACCTTCTCGCTCTCCGCCACCACGATGGCTATGCGGTCGCCGAGCCAGCGGACCTTGTCTCCCACGCCAACCAGCACCGGCTGGTCCTGAATGATGATCCCATACTCATTGACGGGAACGTCCTTGGCGGTGAGCACTCTCACCACTCCGGGCAAAGCCTCAGCCCGGCTGGTGTCCACCTTTCTCACGCGCGCGTGGGGATGCTCGCTCCACACCACCTTGGCGTAAATTTGGTCCTCCATGTCGAAATCCTGAGGGAACTTGCGGCTGCCTCTGACCTTGGTTGCGGCGTCCTTCTTGGGGACGTTGTGGCCAAGCACCCTGGTGCTCATTCCGCACCTCCCTCCTCAGCCATTCGCTGTGCAGCCAGCTCGATGGCCTCGACGATCTGATAGTACCCCGTGCAGCGGCAGATGTTGCCGGAGATGCCCTCTTTGATCTCGTCTCTTGCAGGATGCGGGTTCTGGTCCAGCAACGCCTTGGCCGACAAAATCATGCCCGGAATGCAATAACCGCATTGGGGGGCGGTGACGTCCACGAAGGCCTGCTGGATGGGATGGAGCTGCCCTCCCTCGGCCAACCCCTCGATGGTGATCACCTCGCGCCCCTGGGCCTTGAGGGCCGGGTAGATACACGAGGTCACGGTGATCCCGTCCACCAAAACCGTGCAAGCCCCGCACTCTCCTTCGCCGCAGGCCACCTTGGTGCCGATGAGTCCCAGCTTGTCACGCAGTACGTGGACCAGAAGATCACCTGGATCGACCTCCACGGAGACGTCCCTTCCGTTCAGGATCATGCTAAGAGTCGGCATTTCCACCCTCCTCTCCAGAGACCAAGGCCACAGCCCGCGTCAGGGCCCGTCGCACCAGCACCTCCACCATGTTCTTGCGGTATTCAGCGCTACCTCGCAGCAGTGAGTAGCGAGGCTGGGCGGTTTCCGCAGCGAGCCTGGCCGCCTCCGCCACCTCAGCGTCACCAGGCGCCCGGCCCACGAGGGACTGGGCCGCCTCGGTAGCCACAAAAGGTGTCGTGGCCACCGGGCCTATGGCTATGCGCGCCTGTCGCACAGCACCGTCGTCCGTCCACAGCGCGACCCCCGTGTTGAGAATAGGGAGGATCAGGGCCTTGCGCTTGGCCAGCCTCTCGAAAGCGCTGCCATCCCCGTCGTCCAGCCCTCGAAAACGCAGTTGTGTGATCATGGCCTGGCAGGAATCGACCGTGCAGCGCCCCACCCCGGCATACAGATCGGCGATGGGCGTCCACCGCCGCCCGGTCCGCTCGGCCACCTCCGCCTCCGCGTCCAGGGCGAAGAGGCCGATGGCACCATCGGCCGCGGGCAGCGCGTTGACCACGTTACCCACCAGCGTACCCACGTTGCGGATCTGAGGACCGCCCACGGAGCCACAGGCCTGGGCCAGCACGGCAGCCCGGGAACGGATCAAAGGCGACGCAGCCACCTGGGCGTGAGTCACCCGCGCTCCGATGTAGATTGAACCATCCCGCTCCTCGATGCGCTCCAGGCCGGGGATGTGCGTGATGTCCACCATCACCCGCGCAGGGTTGCGTCCGCGCTGGCATTGCAGCGCCAGGTCGGTCCCCCCGGCGATGATCCGGGCCTTCCCGCCGTGGGCTTGCAGCATCTCCAGCGCTTCTTCCACGGACTGTGGAAA
Organism: uncultured Anaerolineales bacterium; assembly: GCA_964577995.1. GTDB lineage: Bacteria > Chloroflexota > Anaerolineae > UBA7937 > B3-Chlor > JAUVXJ01. The sequence continues at coordinate 3,669 of CAZOBP010000153.1, read as the reverse complement.
CAGGTAGTCATCCCACATGTCTTCTACCTCCTTCCCTCAGCCCCCTTCAGTGGCTGGGGTCTCGGTACTTCCTTCCAACTATGGTGGCAGCCTTAGCGCAGCAGCGCCATGGCCATGCGGGACTCCCTCGAATCGGACCAGGGGACAACTACGGCCCCTCGGGACTCCCTGGATCGTGCGCAGTCGCGCGAACAAGGCACCCACCCACCGGTGCATGCAGTCGGATTCTATCATCGCGCAGGGGGCGCGAGCAAGTCCGCTGGCACCGGTCGGGGTAGTGGCTCCCCTCGAGTTGCCCGGCGAAAACACCAGGTGCACCAGGGAAACAAGGCCTCCCCTATCTCGGAGCTTCTATGGTCACCGGTTTGTCCAGCTGGGACAGCTCAAGAGTCAACTTCATGCTGTCCGACTCTCGAGCACCTTCGTACTCCACGGCGTAGACGGCCTTGACCAGGGAGAAGTCCTGCATGGAAATCCAGGCCTCGCCGGTCCCTGCTCCACTGAACAGGCCAAGCCACCCCGGCTCGAAGGTCACGGCGAACTGGAGGTGGTGACAGTCCACTCCGTTGACCATCTCCTGGCCCATCAGTGCGGGGTTCTCGTAGAACTGCAAGAGCTCCACCCACCGCGCCGGATTCGATGCGAAAGGAGCAATGGGACCGCTATTCCACCCCCCAGAAATGGCCTCATCTACCCAGTAGCCCGTGGACCCAATGATGATGGTCTCCACGGGTTCCTTGTCGAACGTGGACGTCTTCTCGAAATGAGCGCAATCGGGCAGCAGCAGCACCCCCTCGCCCGACGCCGTATAGCTTTCCACCACCTCTTGCTCGAAGACGAAGTGGGCGGACGTGACCCCACTCATCTTCTGCACGCTGCCCTCCATGATCTCTTCGGGAGACAGATCGACCTCACCCGGTGTCTCCGTCGGTGCAGTCGTCTCCACCGGCGTGGTTTGGACAGCGACTGCTGCCTCTGTCGGTGTCTCCGCCAGCACCGCTACCGTCGGCACGTCCGCAGGCGGGCTGACCGTCGGCGACTCTTCGGCCTGAGGCACGCAGGCCAATAGCAATACGAACAGAACAGCTACCGCGAAACAACCGCCTCGTGTCGCTGTCACGCTCCCTCCTCTGCCGAAGTATGATGCCACCAACCCGGGTCCGTGGCCCTAACGATCCTGATCCGCCCGGCACTCATGCCTCCCGGTACGAAAGGGAACCAAGTCGCACCCGACCAAGCGGCAGACGATTATAGTCCGACATGGGAAAGCAAGGCAAGAGGAGGGCGGGAACATGGTGCTCGTCACCCCACGCGTCACGAAGATGGGCAGGGGCGCAATCTGCCCTGGACTACGCCTCTTGCGTAGCCGCACGGCATGCCGTGCGGCTAGAGGACGTGGAGTGGCACATGCAGCAGCATCCAAGGTTAGCGGAGGTATTCCAGTCGTGCTACGATTCAGGGCGGTCGAGACCCAATCTCTACCCCATCAGACAGAGGCAAGACAATGAACCACCGTCACACTTCTCGGCTGTTCCTCGCCCTGGTGCTGATCCTCGCCACGTCGGCCTGTAGCCTGTCTGTGCAGGTAGCCGTGGAGACCCCCACGTCGGAGACAATCCCTTCAGCCACGTTGCCACCGTCGCCATCGCCGACGCAAAGCCCCACCCCCGTGGCGACTACGCCCGTGCCAGCCACGGCCACACCTCGAGAGACTCTAACAGGCCCCGCCATCCTCTCCCACACCGACTACCAGGTGACCAACCGAGTGGCCCTGACCAACGCCGGACCTGGCGTCGCCGACCGTCTGACCCTGTGGGTGGCGCAAATCAGAAGCCTGGAACCTTACCAGGAGCTGCTCGACTCCCAGGTGTCGCCCTCAGGCTACGAGGTGGTGGAGGACGAGTACGGCAACCAGTATGCCCGCTTCGAGTTCCACGGCGTGGGCGCTGGCGAGTCTGCGCAAGTCGACCTCACCTACCAGGTCAGGGTCTACGAGCTCGCCTACGACCTCTCGCTGTGCCAGGGCGAGACGCTCAATACCTTCCTCTATGCCGAGGCCAACGTGGAGGCTGACGATCCGACCATACAGGCCCTGGCCGACCAGTTGTCCAACGAGCAAGCCAACCGCTGCCAGACGCTCCGGGTCTTGTATGACTACGTGGGGGACAACATCACCTATAGCTCGTACCAGGCGGGCGACCATGGCGCTATTTGGGCGCTCGACCAGGGCAGCGGCGACTGCACCGAGTTCGCCGATGCGCTGCTGGCCTTGAGCAGGGGCGCTGGCATCCCGGCTCGCTTCCTGGAAGGTGTTACCTACCGGGAGGGCACGCGATCAGACCTGGGTCAGATCAAGCACGACTGGCTGGAGGCGTATCTCCCCGGCATCGGCTGGGTGCCTCTAGATCCCACCTGGGGTCGCTTTTCCGAGAGAAGAGAGAGCTACTTCGCTCGCATGAGCCCCGATCACATCGTGGTCTCCGTGGGACGAAACCTCCCCACCCTGGGAGGCTATCACTACTTCTACTACACGTGGGCCGGCCAAGAGATAGACGTGTCCCATGACACACAGTGGCAAGTTGTCATCAGCCAGTGACCGGTTACCCGTCTGCCAGGCAGGAGCCGGTCCGCTGTGGATCCAGCCTCTGCTCCCAAAGCACACTGACGGGTGCTCACCCTCCAGACACGAAAAAGAGGCAAGGCCACTCCGGCCTTGCCTCCATGTCATGCACGGTCTTCCCGAAACCGCGGAAGCGCTTACACGAGACTGCTAGTCGTAGTCCTCCCAGTCGTCGTCCTCGTACTCGAAGAACTCGAAATCCTCTCCGCTGGCCCCGCAATCCGGGCAGACTGCAGGCGCTCTGTCTCCAACGCGGATGTGACCGCACTCCATGCACTCCCACTCGCCGGTGGGAACCTCCTTCCGGCGTGGCTTGCTCGGCAAGACCTCAGCAGACTCGTAATCAGAGGTATTCCCTCTTCTATACGTACTCATCGTACCTCCATTTGCGAGGGACTCGCTTCTCCTCCTCAGCAATGCTTCTCCGATTCGCCCTTGGACTTGGATTTGCTTCTTGCCTTTAGTCGATATCCCCTCCCAAATCCCCCCGTGATAGTACGAGGCACTGCTTCCCCACCACCCCGCAAAACAGAGTCTAGCACAAAGCGGTGCCATTCGGGTGCCAAGAGCGTCCCAAAACGGTGCCAAATGCAAGAAGGAGGTCCCGGTTCTGCCACTCCAGTTGCCAAAATAGGGGGGCTATTCCTCCCTGGGAGAGAAGGCGTAGCCAACGCCGGGGATGGTCTTCACGTATTGGGGTTCCTTTGTGTCAGGCTCGACCTTGCGTCGCAGCCTCCGCACCAAACCCTTGACCAGCCGATAGTCCGCCTCGCCGGAGTAGCCCCAGACTCTCTCTACAATGGTCTCGGTGGGGACCACGCGTCCCTGGTTACTCATCAGGCAATACAGAAGACGAAACTCCAGGTTGGTGAGACTGATCTCTGGCCGACCTGGCAACCGGACTGTCCTGCCCTCAGGGTTGAGCTCGACACCGCCAGCCTCCAGGCTCGATACGCTGGTCAAGGGCAGCGAGCGGCCGCGCCGTAGAAGGGCCTTGACCTTGGCCGCCAGGATCCGCGGGCTGAAGGGCTTGACGACGTACTCGTCTA
>CAZOBP010000152.1:0-6826 GCA_964577995.1 uncultured Anaerolineales bacterium | reverse complement strand
ACCGTGGCGGCGGAAGTGTGGATGCGCCCCGACGATTCGGTGACCGGCACTCGTTGCACGCGATGCACGCCGCTCTCGTACTTGAGTTTGGAATAGGCTCCTCTGCCCTGTAGCAGGAAGATCACTTCCTTGAAGCCGCCAATACCCGTGCCGCTGGCTGAGAGGATCTCTGTCTTCCACCCCATCTTCTCGGCGTAGCGGGTATACATGCGATACAGGTCTCCTGCGAAAAGCCCTGCTTCCTCTCCTCCCGTCCCTGCTCTGACTTCGACGATGACGTTCTTGTCGTCGTTGGGGTCCTGGGGCAACAGAAGCACTCTGAGCTTGTCCTCCAGTTGCTCCGCCTCGTCCTCCAGGGAGTCCACTTCCTGCTGTGCCAGATCGAGCATCTCAGGACTCAGGTCCTCTTGCAGAAGAGACCGGGTGTCCTTCAGTTGATCCTGTACTCGCTTGTACTCCCGATAGCCACCGGCCAATTCCTCCAGGCCGGAACGCTCCTGTGCGTACTCACCAGCCTTGACATAATCGGAGGCGATGGCGGGATCGGCGAGCAGTCTATTCAGTTCCTCATAGCGTGCCTCGACACGCTCGAGCCTGTCCAACATGGTCTTCGTGCAAACCTTGTCCTGCAATTATGATAGTGCCCCTCGCTGCAAAGGGGCACAATCATTATACAGAATTGCGTAGAAGTTGGCAAGAGCTTGTCAGGCCGCTACTATGTCTGTATAATTGGCCCTTGGCACCCGCCGTACGAGCGGGAGCAAGGTCGCCTGACGATGAGAGGGTTTGGACGGTGGAGTGTTGGTCGCCTCGCGTAGAGAGAGCCGAAAAGGGGTAAGGTGTATGGAGTACGACGTGGTGATCGGCATGGAGGTCCACGCGCAGTTGTCGACCAGCAGCAAGATGTTCTGTGGTTGCAGCGCGCGCATCGTCGATCGAGAGCCAAATACCGTGGTCTGCCCGGTATGCTTGGGCATGCCTGGTGTCCTGCCGACCATCAACCGGCGGGCACTGGAGTACTCCTTCCAGGTAGCGCTGGCCCTCGAGTGTGAGGTCAGCGAGGGCAGGGTATGGTTCGACCGGAAGAACTACTTCTACCCGGACTTGCCGAAGAGCTACCAGATCTCCCAGCACAGTTCGGTACTGGGCAGGAATGGGTGCCTGGTAATCGATGTTGGTGGCAAGCCCAAGGAGATAGGGATCTCCGATGTGCATCTGGAGGAAGATACCGCACGACTCTACCACCACGACGGCGGCGAGGGGCGATACACCCTGGTGGACTTCAACCGCTCGGGCCTGCCTCTGATCGAGATTGTAAGCGAACCCGACATGCGTTCCCCAGAGGAAGCGAAGGCCTATGTGCGAGAGCTCCGAAAGCTGCTGCGCTACATGAATGTGAGCACCGGGGACCTGGAAGCTGGATCATTCCGCTGTGAGGCGAACATCTCCCTGAGGCCCAAGGGGAGCAAGGGGCTGGGCAACAGGGTGGAGATCAAGAACATGAACACTTTCCAGGCGGTCGAGCACGCGCTGAGGAGTGAAGTAGAGCGACAGACGGCGATTCTCGACTCCGGGGGCACTGTGGTCCAGCAGACCGTGGGCTGGCGGGACGAGTTGGGGAAGACCGAGGTTCAAAGGATCAAAGAGGAGGCCCACGACTACCGCTACTTCCCTGAGCCGGATCTGCCGCCGTTCGAGGTGACGGCAGCCTGGATCGCGGATCTGCGCTCCCACCTGTCTGAACTGCCTCACGCCAAGTTTGAGCGTTTCATGACGGAGTACGGACTTCCCGCATACGACGCAGAGCTGCTCACGGAAGACCCGGCGCTTTCTGACTACTTCGAGGAATGCGTGGCGGAGTTTGCGCAACCGAAGACTGTGAGCAACTGGCTGACGGGCGAGCTGTTCCGGCTCCTGAACGTAAGCGGCGCAGACATGGGCACGCTCAAGGTACGGCCGGCACAACTGGCTGAGCTGTTGAAGCTGCTCGACTCGGGAGAGGTCAACGTCAGCACTGCCAAGAGCGTTTTCGAGGAGATGTTCGGGAGCGATAGGTCGGCTGGAGCAATCATCTCGGAGAGCGACCTTGCGCAGATAAGTGACACGGATGAGCTAACAGAGATTGTGGACAGGGTCTTGAGAGAGAACCCAGAGGCGGTCTCAGATTATGCGACAGGGAAGACCCAGGCCTCGCGCTTCCTGGTAGGGCAGGTGATGAAAGCCACGCGCGGCAAGGCGAATCCGCAGGTGGTGAATCGCTTGCTCGCGCAGCGGCTGGAAACGATGGGGGAGGAGTAGTTGTCACCATCCCCCAGACGGGGACGGCACAAGATGAGATTCACTGGAGTGTGTGAGAAAGAGGGGCGAACGGGCGCAACATGGAGGTAGGAGATGAGTCATCGGAGTAGGGTACTCCCGATGTTTGCCCTCCTGCTGGCAGTGCTGATGGCGCTGCTAGTCAACAGCTGCTCGGTGCTGCAGCGCTCGAGTGCGGCGACGCCTACCCCCACGAAGACACCCTTCGTGGCCGCCGCTGAGGAACCGACGCCGACGTCCACCGTGGTTGTGGCTTCGCCGACCGCGGAGAGGAGCTACGACTATTGCCCGTTGACCGGGTTGAAGATGGCGGATCCGACCATGGCCATGCGCCGTCCACTGGACATCAAGGTGGACAACTATCCGGGGAGCAGACCACCTTCAGGCTTGCACAAGGCCGACGTGGTATTCGAGCACTTCGCAGAGGGTGCCATCACCCGCTTCAGCGCGATCTTTCTGTGCCAGGGGGCCGAGCGTGTGGGTCCTGTGCGCAGCGCCAGACTGATAGACGTAGAACACCTGGTGGACATGTTCGACGGAGTGCTGGTCCATTACGGCGCTGCCAACCGGGTGCTGCCCATGATTCGCGCTGCGGGCTTCCCGGACATGGATGGCTACTTCGGAGCCGAGGGCTTCTTCACCGCTTCTGGCAGGGTCAGTCCCTTCAACAAGTACTGCGATACCGAGGCCCTGTGGGAGGCTGTGGAGGAAGGCGGTTGGCAGCAGCCCGCCGACAGGCCAGGCTTCACTTTCAACGACACCGTGGACTGGGACGATCGGGTCTCTGAGATCAAGGTGGTCTATGCCACCCAGAACTGGGCGTGCTGGGAGTACGATGACGAGGATGCTTCCTACGTCCGGTATACCGGCGATTCGCTTCACGTGGAGGAAACGACCGGGGAACCACTGACCGCGGCGAATGTAGTGGTTCTTCAGGCCAAGCACACAACGACGGACATCGACGAGGGATACGGATCCTTCTCGGTAAGGATTGATCTGCTGGGTCAAGGGTCTGCCCTGGTCTTCCGAGACGGATGGATGACAGAGGGAACGTGGGTCCGCCAAAGCGAGGAGGAGATGATTGCCATAGTGGATGGGGATGGGGATCCTATCCCGCTCAAGCCGGGGAACGTGTGGGTGCAAGTTGTGCCCGACGTGGACATCGTGGAGACCAGCTAGGTCAGCTCTATGTACATTGAGCAAGAGAAAAAGGGAGGCCGTTTCCTGGCCTGGATACTGTTGCTCTTGATTATCCTTGCTGCTCTGGCCGTGTACGCTATCGTAGAAAGACCGGAGTTGGTGGGCCAGGAGCTTCACGAGGAGCCCGTAGAGACGGCTGAAGGACATGTCGAGGAAGCGGGTGTCCTTTTCGATGCGGGCAAGATAGACGAGGCGATAGCAGAATACGAACGGGCCACCGAGCTCGACCCCGCGAACGCCGTGGCACATGCACGGCTGGGGCGATTGCTTACCCTGCGGGGGCACTACGCGGAAGCGCTGGAAAGAACCAGCAAGGCTGTCGACCTGGCTCCCGAAAGCGCCGAGGTTCAAGCCCTTCACGCCATGGCACTGGACTGGGACGGTCAGTACGATGAAGCGGTGGCTGCTGCTCTGAGAGCGATAGAGCTGGACGCGGACTATGCGGAGGCCCATGCGTACCTGGCAGAAGCATACGCAGACAAGGACCGGTGGAACGAAGCCCTGGAGAGTGCGAAGACCGCTGTCCGCCTCGATGGGTCGAGTTGGGTCACTCACCTCAACCTGGGTTACGTCTACGAGAAGATGGGCAACTACAGCGAGGCCGTGGCCGAGTACGCCGAGGCAGCACTGCTGCAACCCAACCTCAGCTATCTGTACATTCGTCTGGCGCGCACGTATCGGGTTCTGGGACGATACGAACTGGCGGTAGCCCAGCTTGATCTGGCCGAGAACGTGGATCCCCACAACCCGGAGGTCTACGATACCATGGGCCAGGTGTATCTGGAGCAAGGCGAATTCGAGCGTGCAGCGGACCGGTTTCGCAAGGCTATCGAGGAGGATGACGAGTATGCTACCGCCTTCGGGCACCTGGGCATAGCCTACTTCCGGCTGATGCGCTGGGAGGATGCTATCCCGAACTTCCTCAAGGCCATCGACTACGGCTCGAGCGCGCCCGAGTACTACTACGCACTTGGGTGGTCCTACATCAACCTCTCTGAAGACTGCGAGCAGGCTGTGCCGTACTTCGAGAAGGCCCTGGAGTTGGACATCTGGGCTCAGCCAGCCTGGGATGGGCTTGACTACTGCGAGGAATGAGGCGTGTGGTTCTCAGGTCAGCTCAGCAGGGCAAGCTCGACGTCGACGTTTTTCCTCGCTGGTCACTGCGCCATCCGAAATCCTCGACTTGGTGCTGAGAAACGAAGAAAAACCGCAGAAAAGTGAGGTTTACGTAGGAGAGGAGGGAAAACCGCATCCTGGGTCTTCCAGAGTACGCTTGCACTTTTCAATGGAATGGTGTATCATAGTAAGTAGATTAGCACTCTAGGACTGAGAGTGCTAATTTGTGTGATTCGGTATACACTGCAACGGAGAATATCATAAGAAGGAGGATTGGGAAATGGCATTGAAACTCAAGCCGCTGGCTGATCGGATCGTCGTCGAACCTGTTGAGCAGGAAGAGATGACGGCGTCTGGCATCTATGTGCCCGAGACAGCCAAGGAGAAGCCACAGGAGGCCAAGGTAGTGGCAGTTGGCCCTGGGCGTCTGCTGGACAACGGAGAGCGGGCACCCATGGAGGTCAAGAACGGGGATCGGGTCATCTTTGCCAAGTACGCAGGTACAGAGGTCAAGCTAGATGACACGAAATACCTGGTACTGGGCGAGAAGGACGTTCTCGCCGTGCTTGAGGGAGCAAAGACGAAGAAGAAGAAATAGAGCCGGCAGCGGCTGCTATTTGACGCTTCGTGCTATCGCACTCGCTTTATAGCCTGGATTGATCCGCATACAGCGCACAGGAGGTAGAACAGGATGGCAAAACAACTGGTCTTTTCCGAGGAAGCTCGTCGATCTTTGAAGAACGGTATTGAGGTGCTGGCCGGGGCCGTGAAGACCACACTGGGACCCAAGGGGCGTAACGTCGCTTTGGATAAGAAGTTTGGTGCCCCCACCATTACCCACGATGGAGTCACAGTGGCCAAGGACATCGAGCTGGAGGACCCCTTTGAGAACATGGGGGCCCAGCTCTTGAAAGAGGCGGCCACCAGGACCAATGATGTCGCTGGCGACGGCACGACCACGGCAACTGTCTTGGCCCAGATGATCGTAAACGAGGGGCTGAAGAACGTCGCCGCCGGTGCCAATCCCATGATCCTCAAGCGTGGGATAGAGAAAGCAACCAGGGTCGTGGTGCAGGCCTTGAGGGACATGAGCCTTGAAGTCACGGGCAGGGAGGAGATCGCTCATGTGGCGGCTATCTCTGCTGCCGACGTGGAGATCGGCGAGTTGATCGCCGAGGTGATGGACAGGGTAGGAAAAGACGGCGTGATCACCGTCGAGGAAGGAAAGGGGCTGGGCTTCGAAAAGGAGTACGTCGAAGGCATGCAGCTTGATCGAGGCTACATCTCGCACTACTTCATGACGGATCCTGAGCGGCAGGAGGCGGTGCTGGAAGATCCCTATCTGTTGATCACCGACAAGAAGATCTCCGCGGCTACCGACATCGTGCCAGTTCTGGAGAAGTTGGCGCAGATAGGCAAGCGGGAAGTGGTCGTCATCGCAGAGGACGTAGACGGGGAGGCGCTGGCCACCCTGGTGCTCAACAGGCTCCGGGGCGTGTTCAACGCTCTGGCTGTGAAGGCGCCGGGCTTTGGTGATCGTCGCAAGGCCATGTTGCAGGACATCGCCGCTCTCACAGGCGGCACCGTCATCACCGAGGAGGTGGGGCGCAAACTGGAGACGGCCACCATCAACGACCTGGGCAAGGCCGGCAAGGTGCTCTCCACCAAGGATGACACGACGATTATCGAGGGCAAGGGCAAAGAGTCCGACATAAAGGGCCGCATCGAGCAGATCAAGGGTCAGATAGAGACCACGACGTCCGACTACGATAAGGAGAAGCTGCAGGAGCGGCTGGCGAAACTCGCCGGAGGCGTGGCCATTGTCAAGGTAGGTGCCGGGACCGAGGTAGAGTTGAAGGAGAAGAAGCACCGCGTCGAGGATGCTCTCTCAGCTACCCGGGCCGCCGTGGAGGAGGGTATCGTCCCCGGTGGTGGCGTAGCTCTGATCAACACCATAGCGGCGCTGGACAAGTCGAAAGACCTCAAGGCGCTGAAGGGAGACGAGGCGACAGGCGTGTCCATCGTTCGCCGCGCTCTGGAGGAGCCTCTACGGCAGATAGTGGAGAACTCCGGCAGGGACGGGGCAGTGGTGCTCGAGGAAGTTCGGCGTTTGCAGAAGAGTAGCAAGAACGCCAACATCGGGTACGATGTGCTTGACGAAGACTTTGGTGACATGCCTGAGAAGGGCATCATC
>CAZOBP010000151.1:0-6851 GCA_964577995.1 uncultured Anaerolineales bacterium | reverse complement strand
GTGGTGGGCACCGGAGTGTCCCCTGGGGGAGCCGCGGTCGGCTCAGCCTCGGGACTCGGGGCGCAGCCTTGCAGCAGGGTCATCGCCGCGGGCATCGACAAGCCCAGACCAGTCGCAACCTTAAGAAAGTCTCTCCTGCTGACGCGACCCCTGCCCAGCGCCTCTGCCTATACACTGAATCTGTCGGAATCCATCTTATCCTCCTTGTCGTACACATACGACTTAGATGTCAGCGGCAAGCGGAGTCTCCACCAACCGCAGATCACCTTCTCGATCAGACGGCCTCACACTATGGAACGGTTGATAGCCTCACCTCTGTCCCCCATGATGCTCAGGTAGACGGGCTCTCCAGGCCCATCCATCCATCGAGTCAGACGCCTCTCCGCTCGTCTTCGAACGGGCGGCTTTCCATCTCCACCGTGCGAGACGCTCTGCACCCAGCCACACCACACGACGAGCGACTGGGTCCACGCTTCCCTCCCGGCACTAGGCCCCCAGCAACATGGCCGATCTGTCTCTGGCACTCAGCACCGACACACGCGTGCAAATCACAGCACGACATCAGCCCTGTCATAATGGCCCACCGGCCTGCCATTCTGCATACTCCTCGAAAATGGCGTTCAGTAGACCACGCCCCCTTGTCCGCGACCCTCGCTGGCGCCCAGACTCCCCGGCGGTAACGCGACCTCACGCGACCACCGCTTCTCCCAGTAGGGCGCGCCATTAAGGGTGATCTCCACACTTACTTCTGTGCCCGTCGGCCGGAACACAGAAACGAGATGCACCTCGACCTTCTCATTGTCGGTTTCCCAGCGGCCCCAACTCTCTGAGTGACCTGCGGGCTGAGCGGGCTGACTCATGCTCGCCGTCGCCGAACACTCGTGGGCGTAGCTCACGCTTGCAGGCGCCTCGCCGCCATCTACGCCGAGGTCGTTGAAGGAGCCGATACGCACGGTCATCGTCGCACTGCCTGGATCGTGTTCAATGCGCCACAGCGGAGCCCTCACACCGTGGTGAGGGATCTCTCGGGGCGTGAGAAACGCCGGCCTCTGCGGGTCAGGCCTGGTCGGTCGAATGGGCAAGCGGACGAGTGAAACGCCTTCTTTGCCACGCCTTATGCTGATCTCCCCTGGTCCTACACTGGGCATGATCCTCGGGAAATGGGAACCCGAGACGAATACTCGCAGACGCTGGCCGGCGCGCACCAGATACGCTGTCGGGACCAGGCTGAGATGTGCGACAGACCCGCCCTCCGACAGATGACCCCAGATCGTCTCCAGGCCAGTCGCCTCGGCAGTATCCAGCCAGCCCTCCGATATCAAGATAGACTCCCCATCGGGACCCACATCGCACAGCTTCACCGACAAGAGAGTGTTTGGCATGGTTGAGGCGTAATGCAGCACAACCTCGGGCACGCCGCATATTTCCAGTTCTTTCTCCAGGGGTGGCATCGTATAGGTCAACCCCTTGAACTCCTCGAATCGCTGGTCTATCTTGATTGCTGCTGGATGGCGGAAATCCGCATAAGCTCCCACCGTGGCATCGTACTCGAAGGAATCGGTTCCGCCGCCCGCGGCTGAGGGTACGTCGTCGCTGAGCGTGCCCTCCGGCCCGAGGTAAGGAGCCCAGTCTTCGACCTCAGGAGGTGGAAAGTCCTCTTCGTAGACCCACGAATCGGCCTCTTGCACCCAGATGGATACTGGAGGCTCATCCATGACCCCTGTATCCCGATCCTTGAGCCAATGGTCGAACCAGCGTCGCAACTCGGAGAGGTGATCGATGCGCGCTGCGTGACCCTCGTCGGGCAGCACATGCTGCCACGGTCCAACGGTGAGTTTCTTTGGTGCCCTGATACTTTGGTAGGCCGCCACCATCTCCTTGATCATCACGTCCCGCCAGCCGGCCCACAGATAGACGGCGGTTCGGATCTCATCGAAGTGCACCTCGTCCGGCGCTGACTCTGCGGCACCTTCGGCCGCCAACTCGGCGGCACTGATCACCCAGGGAACGTTGGAGTCAAGATGCTCCTTCCAGACCGAGATCCATCGCCCCTCCGGGTCGCGGTAGGCCGGTGGCATGAAGTTCCAGCACGTCATGCGAGGCGCGAATTGGGCAAGAGTCTCCATGAACCTCTCTCGGCCACCTGCGAACACCAGGTCGTGCCACTTCCTCGTCGCCGCGCCGTGGAAGCAAACCACAGCCCCCAGATGTGGAGGATCCGAGACAGCCGTGAGCAAAGTGGCTATCGAGCCGTAGGACTTGCCCCACACGCCGACTTTGCCACTACACCATTCTTGCTCTGCCGCCCACTCTACAGTCTCGTAGTAGTCACGTAGTTCGCGTTCGTGCCAGGGAAACGGCGTGGACCCGCCCGAGTTCCCTGTGCCCCTCACGTCCACCACAAGACAAGCGTACCCCAGCTGGGCCATCGCCCGCACCAACTCCTCGTAGCCAAGGGGGAACCAGCCATCCTTGTGATATGGTGTGAACGTAAGGAGGGCTGGAACCGGCTGGTCCGTTACCGGTTTGTACAGATCACCTGCGAGAGTCACCCCGTCTGACATCTCGATCAAGCAGTTCTTTGCTAGCGTCGTCTGGTACTCCGCTTCCACGATCATCCCTCCAGTTTCGTGTACTAGTCTACATCGTAAGTACAATGGCCGTCCGAGAGTCACCTATCCGCCGGACGCCGTGACGCGCAAGGCGGGAGGCGTCGACGTCACGTCAGCTCTGGGAGCACCGGCTGATGCGCCCGGCCTATGTGCTTCTCCTCGTCCTGGGGTCCAAGGCATCACGCAGCCCATCGCCCAGGAAATTGATGCCCAGTACATTCACAACGATGGTCAATGCAGGGACCATCACCAGCCACCACGCATCGCGAATATAAGCCCGACCCTCGTTGAGATCCCGACCCCAACTGGGTAGCGGCGGCGCAACGCCCAGACCCAAGAAACTCAGCGTGGCTTCTGAGATCACAGCACCCGAGAAGCCCACAGTCGCCTGCACGACGATAATCCCCACCAGATTGGGCAGAATGTGCCTACGGAGGATCTTGGCATCGCTGGCCCCATAGCTCTGAGCAGCCATGACGTACGCCTCCTCTCTCAGCGAGAGGGTTTGCCCTCTGACTAACCGAGCGAAGACCGGCACATAGATCATCCCCAGAGCCAAGACCACATTCGCTTGCCCGCCTCCAAGACTGCCGCTGATCGCAATCGCCAGCAGGAGAGGGGGAAAGCTCAAGAGCGCGTCCACGAGCCTCATCAGGACATGGCCCACGGGGCCGCCGAAGTACCCGGCTATCAGTCCGATGGGGATTCCAATCGCCGCAGCCCAACCTACGGAGGCCAGACCTATGAAGAGCGACACCCGCGCTCCAAAGACGATACGGCTCAGCACATCCCGTCCGAAGAAATCCGTTCCCAAGGGATGGCCGGCCGAGGGAGGAACCAGTCTGGCGTCCAGGTCCATGGAGACCGGCTCGTATGGAGCAACTACTGGAGCTGCGACTGCACTGACGAGCATGATCGCCAGGATCGTAGCTCCTACCACGGCCATCCTGTGGCGCTTCAACCTTCTGAATGCCAGTCTCTGCTGGCGTCGCCCTTCCCAGGCAGTCCTTGGCTTGATCTCAAGACCGTTACCTTGCACCGCCGTTGCTCACCTCTGTCTTCCCTAGTCGTATCTAATGCGCGGGTCCACGTACGAATACAGAACGTCGATCACCAGATTCGTTACGATGAATATCACTGCCACCACCAGGGATATGCCCTGGATCACCGGGTAGTCCCTCAACAGCACCGAGTCCACCATATAACCCCCGATGCCCGGTATGCTGAATATCTGCTCGATCACAACTGAGCCACCCAACATGTACGCATAGTTGATGCCCAGTATGGTCAACGTGGGGATCAGAGCGTTCTTGAGAGCGTGCTGCCAGTACATCCGAAAACTCCCGAGACCCTTGCCCTTTGCGGTGCGCATGTAGTCCTGATTCATCACCTCGACCATGGAGGAGCGCAGCATACGGGCCAGGGCGCCGGTGGTCGCAGTCCCCAGGGCCAGCGCGGGCAAGATGAATAGGCGAACCGCCTCCCAAGGTTCATCCAGGACGCTGGGCGCACCTGAGATAGGGACCAGGTCCAGATGGATAGCCAGCACGAAGATGAGGAATATGGCGAGCACGAAGTTAGGGATCGAGATACCGCCCAAGGCAAAGGTCATGCTTGCGTAGTCTATCCACGTATTCTGTTTCACGGCGGCGATGATGCCTATCGGGACAGCCGTGACCACCCCCCAGATCATGGCCATGGTCGCAAGCACGAGTGTGTTCGGTATCCGCGCTCCGATCTCCCCCACAACGCTCTGCCCGTTCGCCACGGAGGCCCCCAGATCGCCGTGTGCCGCATTCCATATCCAGTTCACGTATTGCACAGCTAGCGGACGGTCCAAGCCTAGCTCATGCCTGAGCCCCGCCTCGGCCTCTGGAGTGTAAAAATCGCCAAGGATGACCAACCCAGGATCCCCCGGCGCCACGTGCATGAGCGAAAAGACCATCAACGAGACCAAAATCAGTAAAACAGGTAACCCCAACAACCGTCTAGCTATGTAACTAACCATCTTCTCCGCCCGCGATCCTATGCTCCAGAACGCTTGAGATCTTCGATATCCGGCATCAGCCGATACTCCAACGTGGACTTACCGGCCCCTCGCCAGCGCCGTTCCGCACAGCCCTTGACGGCTGGAGGCGCCATCACACCATCATCATGATGAGCCCGCTAGGCCGTGTGTACCACGGGCAGTGAATCCTAGCCTCAACATGGTAGCCCCGGCCACCTTCCCGTGCAATTTGCGGCTCCAGGATATCCCGCCGCTCTGTCTACTTGGCCACCGTAGCAGACTTAGCACAGGCCAGCCTCTCCATCTTAGCGCCGACAGTTCGGATGCCTTCGGCGCCGCGCATGGGTGTTATCTCTCGGCGCCCCACCGTGACGAAATCACCTCTTGTCAGTCAAGGGTAATGGTGGCCCAGACGGGGGCAACCGCCCAGCTCATATCTGCAACCCCGGACGCCCAAAACCCGCCCGGGTCTACGCCCACCCTGGATGATTCCCCTCCCACGTTGCAGATAGACAGTCACAGGATCAGTACTCGCGAGGGCGGCAAACCAGTCGGTTGGTCTACTTCGCCCTTCGCTTGGGACTCCTGCCATCCCGAACTGCGTCTTCTAGGCAGTCCACCCCATGGTCTTGAAGCACGAGAAGAAGCTTTGAGGGTTCGCCTCAAACCCCGTCAGCCCGGCTTGGAGCGCATACTGCTCGTTGACGTTGCATAGCACCACCGTAGGGTTCTCTTCCGCCAACAGCTCGACCACCTCGCGGTACAGCTGATCCCGCTCGTTGGAGTCCAGGGAGCCGCGGGCCCTATCCAGCAGGTCATCCACCTCGGCATTGCTGAAGCCGGCGCTCTGCAAGTTGACCTCATCCGTATGGAACCACCAGTAGAGCGCGGAGTCGCTGTCTGGGGATGCCGCCCCGTGATCCTCCAGATAGGTGTCGTACTCCAGTGCGTTGGAGCGCGAGTTGTAGGTGGCCATGTCAGCCAGCTCAATGTCGACTGTGATGCCCACCCCCCGCAATTGCTCCGCCACCAACTCTAACTCTCGGCGCAGGTTCTGCTTATCGCTCGTCAGGCACGGCATGGTGAATCCATCGGCGTACCCAGCCTCGGCCAGCAGGGCCTTGGCCTTGTCCGGATCTCCATCATTAGGATAGAACTCCGGATCGGGGTCGGCGCCCAGGTAGCCATTGGGCAGATGGTCGTCCTCAGGGTTGGCGCCACCGTAATACACGACCTCCACGATCGCGTTCCGATTGATCGCATAGGATATGGCCTGCCTCACCCTCTTGTCCGACCAGGGCTTGTCAGTCAGGGTGTGGTTGAACTGGAGGACGTCCCAGTTCCAGCCAGGGGTTTCCAGAACCTGCAGGTCAGGATCCTCCCTCAGTTGGGAGATGTCCTTCATGTCCAGACCGAAAGTCCAATCGATCTCCCCCTTCCTGATCTTCTCCAGCCTGACCACCTGGTCTTCGATGCCCTGGAAGCGGAGTTCCTCTAACTTGACGATGTCGGGATTGTGGTAGTCCTCGAACTTCTTCATCACCACTTCCCCGCCTGGCGTCCACGACTCCAGCTCGAAGGGCCCCGCGCCGATAGGATTGCGGGCAAACTCGTCTGCTCCCATCTCCTCGTAAGCCTTGGATGAGAGGACAAACCCGCCAAAGGTGACCAGCGAAGTCACAGCAAATGCGGGCCAGGGCTGCGCCAGATGGACCTCGAAGCTGTACTTGTCGGTGACGACCGCGTCCGCTACCATCCCCGAGCCCATGATGAAGTAGATACGGCCCGCCTCGCCGACTATCTTGTTGACCCACCAAACGTAGTCATCGGCCGTCACCTCACCATAGCCCTTGTGGAACTGGAGACCCTCCTTGAGCTTGAAAGCCCAGGTCAGAGCGTCCATCTGTTCCCACTCTTCCACCAGGTTGGGTTTGAGTTCCAGGGTCTTGAGGTCCAGATCAAACAAGCTATCGTATACGTTCGCCATGTGGGTCAGGTCATAGACCGAACTCCAGAAGAAGGGGTCTATGGAGTTGGCCGGGCCGCCCAATCCGATCACTGCCGAAGTCTTTGCCGGTGCCGGTGGCGTCGTCGGAGCTGTGGTGGGCACCGGGGTGTCCCCTGGGGGAGGCGCGGTCGGCTCAGCCTCGGGACTCGGGGCGCACCCTTGCAGCAGGGTCATCGCCGCGGGCATCGACAAGCCCAGACCGGTCGCAACCTTGAGAAAGTCT
>CAZOBP010000150.1:0-6864 GCA_964577995.1 uncultured Anaerolineales bacterium | reverse complement strand
GCATCACCCATGTGGATGCGCCAACGAAATTACACCACTTGACAAGACACAAACCCTTGGACTGAATGCGATCCTCAGCCGGCAAACTCCTCTGGGCGCTAGGACAGGAACGATTGCCGCGCTGTCCAGCAGCGACAGACCACCTGAAGACGACGCTCTTTCCTCCATTGTACCGCGCGATTCAACTCTTGTCACGAGTCGAAACGCCTACTCTTCATAGGCAACAATGCCTACTGCGATAGTCTCTCCCCCCTGCAACATTTCAATTCGGCCCGTTTTCTCCTACGTCTCCTAGTGAACTTCCGCAGGGGAATCGGCTCGTCCGCCCCATGAACCTGGTCAGGGACGCAGACTGGGTCTCCCCGTCCTTGACGCTCAGCCATCTTTGTCCTAGACTTAGGGTCACTCTAGAGTTCTGCGAGACGTGCTGGCCAAGGCGTGCAGTCGGGCATTCCTAGGCCCGGGGACTATGTCGCATCCCGATGCCTGTGGTCTGCTCGTAGCAGGGAGGGACGCCCCTCGATCACACGGCGCCACCCTATCAGGAGCGTCATCGGTCGAGCAAGGAGACGAAATGAGAATCGTTGTCATCATCATCGCCGCCGTTTTCGGCCTCCTGGTACTGCTGCTTGGCCTGGCCTGGCTGGGACTCCACGTGAAGCCCAAGCCTCTCCCACCCTACCCAGAGCAGACACCGCCCCTCAACACCACGGATCTGCCGACCGACCTGCCGGCGCCAGTCGTTCGGTTCTACGACACGATCATCGGGGACCAGGTGCCGGTTATCGAATCGGCAGTGATCACCGGCAGGGGCCAGTTGCGGTTCGCTGGCATAACGTTTCCCGCGCGCTTCCGGTTCACCCACGACGCGGGTTTGGGCTACCGTCACTACATCGAGGCCACCATCTTCGGCTTTCCCCTGATGAAGGTCAACGAACTCTACCTGGACGGCAAAGGGCGCATGGAACTGCCCGTGGGCGTGATCGAGAACGAGCCCAAGGTGAACCAGGGCGCCAACCTGGGTCTGTGGGGAGAATCGGTGTGGCTGCCGTCGATCTTCATCACCGATCCCCGCGTGCGCTGGGAGCCTGTGGATGACCACACGGCCCGCCTGGTGGTGCCCTTCGGTGACGAGGAAGATAGCTTCACCGTCACCTTCGACCCTCAGACTGGGCTGATTAGCACCATGGAGGCTCTGCGCTACCGCGAGGCCACGGACGAGGCCAAGATCCCCTGGCTGCTGGAGGCCCTGGAGTGGAAGACCTTCCACGGGGTGAGAATCCCCTCCGATTCCGCCGTGACCTGGCAAGATGAGGGAACGCCGTGGCTGGTCATCGATCTCGAGGAGTTGGTCTTCAACGTCGATATCGAGGAGTACATCAGGGCCAGGGGGCCCTGAGCCGGTCTCCAACGCTGCGGCCTCCACTTCAGTTCGTGCGTTAAGACACCACCAGTGGATGATACCGGGAATGGAGAAGGACAATGTCGCTCTGGGGAGGGATTGAAGCGGGTGGCACGAAAACGGTGTGTGCCGTAGGCACTGGCCCCGATGACCTGCGGGCAGAAGTCCTGATACCCACCACCACACCCGTCGAGACCATCCAACACATCATCCGCTTCTTTCGACAGCAAGCGCAGGAGGAACCTCTGGCGGCTGTGGGCATCGCTTCCTTTGGTCCGCTGGATCGGAATCCGGATTCGCCCAGCTTCGGTCACATTACCACCACGCCCAAGCCGGGTTGGGCACACACTGATTTGGCAGGGAGTGTACGACACGGACTGGGCACGCCGGTGGGCTTCGACACGGACGTGAATGCAGCAGCCCTGGGCGAGCACCGCTGGGGCGCGGCCCGAGGATTGGACAACTTCGTCTATTTGACTATTGGCACAGGCATCGGCGGCGGAGGGATGGTGAATGGCAGGTTGATCCATGGACTGAACCATCCAGAGATGGGTCACATCCGGATTCCCCACGATCGGGCTCTTGACCCCTTTGATGGATGCTGTCCGTACCACGGCGACTGCCTGGAGGGATTGGCCGCTGGACCAGCGCTGGAGGCGCGGTGGGGACAGCCTGCTGCCATGCTGGGTGAAGATCACCCGGCCTGGGCTCTCGAGGCCGACTACCTGGCCTTCGGCTTGGTGAACCTCATCTGTATCCTTCTGCCCCAGCGCACTATCATGGGGGGCGGCATCATGCAACAACCCCAGCTCTTTCCACTCGTGCGACGGAGGGTGCAAGAGTTGCTCAACGGCTACCTGCAAGCGCCGATGATCCTGGACCGGATCGACGACTACATCGTACCCCCTGGCTTGGGCAACCGAGCGGGCGTGCTGGGGGCCATTGCGCTGGCCGAACGAGCAGTACAGACGACCACCGGCTCGATTCAGACGGACAGCAGCGCATCAGCCTGAGGCAGAGATGAGTCCAGGCGCTGCTCACTCGGAAGATGGTGCTCTCACACACAGTGTCCACAAAGGTCTCATCACGTGAAATCGTCCAAGGTGATCGACCCAGATCAAAGGAGGGAACCGTGACCTATCTGCCATCTGCCAGGCGTTACGACACCATGCGCTACAATCGCTGCGGCCGAAGCGGTCTGATGCTGCCAGCCGTTTCCCTCGGGCTGTGGCACAACTTCGGCGGGGTAGATGCGTTCGAGAACGCCCGGGCCATGGTTCATCGGGCCTTCGACCTGGGCATCACCCACTTTGACCTGGCTAACAACTATGGGCCTCCCCCCGGTTCGGCGGAGGAGACTCTTGGACGGATCCTGCAACAGGACCTGGCCCCCTACAGAGACGAACTGATCATCTCCACCAAGGCTGGCTGGGACATGTGGCCCGGCCCTTACGGGGACTGGGGCTCGCGCAAGTACCTGATAGCCAGCCTGGACCAGAGCTTGAGACGCGTGGGACTGGATTATGTAGACATCTTCTACCATCACCGCCCCGATCCCGAGACACCCCTGGAGGAGACCATGACGGCCCTCGACCACATCGTCCGCCAGGGCAAGGCGTTGTACGTCGGCATCTCTTCCTACGACGCCGAGCAGACGCGCCAAGCGGCAAGTATCCTCCGGGAACTCGGCACCCCCTGCCTGATTCACCAGCCCTCCTACAGTATGTTCGACCGCTGGATCGAAGACAAGCTTCTTGACGTGCTCGAAGAGGAAGGCATGGGCTGCATTGTGTTCTCCCCTCTGGCGCAGGGGCTACTGACCGACAAGTATCTCGCTGGCATTCCCGAAGGCTCTCGGGCCTCCAAGCCCCACGGGTTTCTCAGGCCCGCTGACATCACCGAGGACAGGGTGAGGAGGGTGCGAAAGCTCAACCAACTGGCTCAGGCCCGCGGCCAGACCCTGGCCCAGATGGCTCTGGCGTGGGCGCTGCGTCACAAAGCCATGACATCGGTCCTCGTCGGCGCCAGCCAGGTGAGCCAGATCGAGGACGACGTTGGAGCCTTGAGCAATCTCCAGTTCACGGAGAGGGAACTGGTGGACATTGAAGGGGTCCTGGCAGCCTAAGAATGCACCCCAGGACTAGGGTTCTCACATAAGGTCCCGAGAAGGCCCATCGCCATGGAGCACTTGCCTACGAACGAGTAACCTCAACCGCCCGGTCTCTAGCCCGGTGGGCTGCCGCCTATCCTCGCTCCACAGGCAGAATCAAGCAGTTGGGTCCGCCAGTTCCTTTGGCAAACTCAGACAAGTCCAGTTCGTGAACCACTACACGCTGCGCTGTGAGCCGCTTAGCCACCTCTTGATTGGCCCGCTCGACGATCACCTCGTCCCCACCCAGGCAGATGACGTTGGCGGTGGTAGGTCCACCACAGAGAATCCCGATAGTCTCGAAACCCAGCAGGCTGCCCTCAGGGACCAACCCGTGGCCATAGATCGCCCGCTCGGGCCCGACAAGCATCATCGCCTTGTCCAGATGCAGGATAGAGTCGGGGAGGGGTACCACGCGGACTTCGTAGCCCATGGCCCCCAGGAATGCGGCAAGTTGCTGGACGCCCCGTTCATTCGTCCTCATAGACCGCCCGACGAAGGCCACTGACCCAGCCAGTATCACGTCACCGCCTTCGACCGTACCCGGAGCTTCTATCTCCCCAAGGAACGGCTCACCCAGGGAATCCAGGATTCCCGACATCCACTCCTCTTCGCCCTGTCTCGATTCTAGCCCCAATCTGAGCTTGATGTAGCCTTCAGGGGTGCAGAGCGCTGTGTCGCGCGTGAAGACCGAGTTGGGATGACCGGCAAGCTCGGGGACGTCGATCACTTCGCTGCCGAAGTCGGCCAGGCAGCGCTTCAGAGTTTCATGTTGCTCGGTCGCCCGGTCAGGATCGGCAGGCTCGATGATATTGTGCTTCTTCAGATCGCTGACGCGGCAGTACTCGTCTCCGGGCGTGCAAACCACCACTCGCGACAGTCTATGTCCCTCACTCCTGAGCATTGAGGTTTCCTTCCCTGTTCCCTCTGCCAGAGAGTACGCCCCCACGGCGAGTTCCCAGCGCGCGGAGCCCAAGTCATTGTAGCACCGAGCCAGGGCAGCGGACAACGCCAGGGCTCCCGCAACCCAGCGAGGACAGTAGTCCCAGCCATCCTTGCAGTCGGTCTCCTCCTCTGCTGGACTGCTGATGCTCCAAGGGAACGCGTCGCATGGCGGCGAGGGTCTTCAGTTGCGCGATCATTGGACCAGACCTCATGCGCCAGCCCATGGCGGACAAGGTGGTGACCATCAGCCAGGCCCAGGGCACCCTCACCTTCCCGGCCAACTTCACCCTGGTGGCAGCCATGAACCTCTGACCGTGTGGGGTGCAAATACGGGGATGGAACTAGAGCGGGCGCTGTGCTTCGCTTGACTGGACTGCCAACGCGGATTCGAGCCCCGAGGGGGGTTCGATATGAAGGTACCTCAGTTCTGTGATGAGACTGAACTGGCCTGCTAGGCGAGCAAGAATCGTGTGGAAGATTCCAAGAGGATGCCCTGATGCTAGCGCTTGATGCGTAGGAGTAACTCCTCGGTGATCGGAATCCTCCGATCTGCCTCTTTGATCAAGGCTCGCGAGCAACTCTGGCCGTGAAAAAGCCAGATCTTCACGCCGTGTTGCTTGGCAGCGCGGATGGGCGGAACGAAGTCGCCGTCACCCGCTACAAGGATTGCATGTTCTATTTTGCCCGTTGCGCTGAGCCCAGTTAGATCAATAGACAACTCGGTATCAATGCCCTTTTGAAGGAACCTAGGATTGCCTTGTCCGTCGAATACCCTGATGCAACGGCCCGTTCTAACCTCGAAGTCCTCAAAGTACGAAAATGCTTCGAACATCTTTCGCTTGCGCTCGCGTAGATTGAGCTCTTTGACATCCGGATTCGTGCTCTTGTACGGCATGGCGTCGTAGTAGTAGGATCGGAGCAGTTCAACCTCTGTATCTATGGTCTTGCAGAGTTCGGACCCTAGCTTGCTTATGTCTGGGTAGGTCTTGGGGAATTCTTCCTCGCGAATCTTGTGAAAATACTGCCCATCTATGAACACGGCAGCTGACGCCATATCTGTCCTCCTGTCACAATAGCAAAGACCGCCTCTCTTGCGAGAGGCGGTCGTCTATTCCTACTGCCGGGCCAGTAGCACGGCAGATTACCATCACAACGACATTATAGCACAATTGTGCAGCCCTGTCAAGGTATTGGAAGAGCATTCTTGGATTCTGAGTGACCATTTCCTGCTGATCTCTCCAGGGCACTCTCGTTTTCGCAAGATTCCGTCAACACTATGGCACAATCCTGAACCCGTGTCAACCCCTAATGGACACTCATAAGGTGGATTGCCTATGGCTCGGCCCAAGGCTAGAATCATTCCAAGTCCCTGGTGACGGCGCCATGCTTGACAGGCTCCGCACTCTCCTGGCCAGAGTCATAGTCCGCCACCTCAGCCATCCGCGCCCTCTCGTGGTCCGAGCTTGGTTCTGGCTGGCGGCAGAAGCCGACGACATTGAGTAGAAGCGCCGTTGTCTCAACGCGGTCCCCGAAACGAGACCCCGAGAACGAACCTGCACTCCTGGCTTTGCTCGCGTCGGGCCAAAAAAGGCCGGCCGTTCCAGCAGCTCCCGGCTGAGCGACGAGCACTCCGCCAGAATTTCAGCCACCAGCGGCCTGCCTTTGCCTTCCCCCCTGTCCTCTGCTACACT
Source organism: uncultured Anaerolineales bacterium (assembly GCA_964577995.1). GTDB lineage: Bacteria > Chloroflexota > Anaerolineae > UBA7937 > B3-Chlor > JAUVXJ01. The sequence continues at coordinate 677 of CAZOBP010000150.1, read as the reverse complement.
ACTTGAGGGCTACCGAGGGAGGCAGCATGCTGGCCAAGGTCTTCAGTTGCGCGGTGATCGGGCTGGAGGGAGCCATCATCCAGGTGGAGGTGGACATCTCCCGTGGGCTGCCTTCCTTCACCATCGTTGGCCTCCCCGATACCGCGGTGCAGGAATCCCGCGAACGAGTCCGCGCCGCCATCAAGAACTCCGGCCTGGCCTTCCCCGGCACGCGCCTCACCGTCAACCTGGCCCCCGCCGACCTCCGCAAGGAGGGACCCGCCTATGACCTCCCCATCGCCCTCGGCATCCTCTTGGCTAACGACCAACTCTGGGCGGACGTGTCATCGTATCTTTTCGTCGGCGAACTCTCCCTCGATGGTACCGTGCGCCACACGGACGGAATCCTGCCCATGGCCAGCGTGGCCAAGGACCAGGGCTTCAAACGCGTCTTCGTGCCGGCGACCGATGCTCCAGAGGCCTCTCTGATCCAGGGTCTGGAGGTCGTGCCCGTGGAGAGCCTGGGCCAGCTAGCTATGCAACTCCAGGGTCTCGAGGAGATGACGCCCTATCAGCCGGACTCCGACATCGAGGACGAACCCGCCCCCGAGTACGTCACCGACATGGCCCACGTCAAGGGGCAGGAGCACGTCAAGAGGGCCCTGGAGGTCGCTGCCGCTGGCGGCCACAACGTACTG
>CAZOBP010000149.1:0-6922 GCA_964577995.1 uncultured Anaerolineales bacterium | reverse complement strand
ACACCGGCGGTACCTGCCACTTGGACGCCAACATGGTGCACGGGTCCCTGGATCAGCTACCTCTGGCAGATCTGGACCTCGTCCTCATCGAGAACGTCGGCAACCTGATCTGTCCCACCGACTTCGCTTTGGGCGAGAGGATCAAGGTCATGGTCTCCAGCATCCCGGAGGGCGACGACAAGCCGTACAAATACCCGGCCATGTTCGCCGCAGTGCAGGGTCTCGTGGTCAACAAGATAGACCTACGGCCCTACGTGGAGTTCGACCTGGAGGCTTTTCGCAGGCTGGTCACCGGACTCAACTCTGGGGTGCGGGTTTTCGAGGTCTCTTGCAAGACAGGTGAGGGGATACCGGCCTGGGCCGACTGGCTGGCCTCTGCGATAGCCGAGAGGGAGACCTAGAGCCAGACACAACCGGAGGCGGCGAGGCGCCACCGTCCGTGGAGAAGGTTGCACCACCAGTCATACGACACCGGGAGGAGAGGAATGGCACGTAAGCAACGAGAGATTCTACGCACCACCACTTGGTCGGCCGGGCCAGGCTGTCACGGCGGGTGTGGGGTGCTGGCCCACATCGAGGACGGCAAGCTGGTCAAGATCGAAGGTGACCCGGACCACCCGTGGAGCCAGGGACGCCTCTGCGCCAGGTGTCTGGCTATGACCCAGTACACCTATCACCCCGACCGGTTGACCAAACCCCTCAAGCGGGTGGGAGAGCGCGGCGAGGGCAAGTGGGCGGAGATCTCCTGGGACGAGGCCTTCGACCTCATCGAGGAGAAGATGGGCAAGATCCGCGATGCGTACGGCCCCGAGAGCGTGATCTTCGCCATGGGCACGGGGAGGGACATCCCACCCTGGATCTGTATGCTGGCCTACGCCTACGGCAGCCCCAACGTCATGTTCTCCCTCAGTGGCATCGCCTGCTATAGTCCCCGGATATCCGCCGTGGAGACCGTCCAGGGCGACTACTGCATCCTGGACGCCTCACAGTGGTTCGAGAAGCGGTACGACGACCCCAGGTACGAGGTCCCGGAGTGTATCATCGTCTGGGGCTACAACATCCCCGCCACCTGCCCCGACAACGTCTTCGGCCATTGGATCATCGACCTGATGAAGAAGGGCACTAAGATCATCGCCATCGACCCCAGGCTCTCCTGGTTCGCCTCCAGGGCCAAGAAGTGGCTCCAGCTCCGGCCCGGCACCGACGGCGCCCTGGCTATGGGCATGATGAAGGTCATCCTCGACGAGGGTCTCTACGACCACGAGTGGGTGGAGAGGTGGACCAACGCCCCCTTCCTGATCAGACAGGACACAGGCAAGCTCCTTCGCGCCAGCGACCTCGTCGAGGGCGAAGCGGAGGGCAACTTCGTGGCCTGGGACTCGGCCAAGCAGCTACCTGTGATCTGGAACTCGGCCAACGTGGAGTACAAGCCAGCCGATGCTATACCGGCCTTCATCGGCACCTACGAGGTCACCCTCGCCGATGGCCAGAAGGTCTCCTCCAAGACGGTGTGGGAGGTCTTCCGCGAAGAGGTGGACCAGTACCCCGTTGACCGCGTCTCGGAGATCACCTGGGTCCCCGAGAAGGACATCGTGGAGGCGGCCAGGTTGTACGCCACGAGCAAGCCCGCCGCCATCCACTGGGGCGTGCCCATCGACATGACCCCCGCCATCACCCCCACCACCCAGGCCATCGCTAACCTGTGGTGTCTGACCGGGAATCTCGACGTGCCCGGCGGCAACGTCATCTCCCGCCACGCCTTCGACGTGGTGGCCTACGCCCTGCCAGGAGGAAAGGCCATCATCAAGCTGGACGACGCGGAAGCCGCCAGCAGGAGGATCGGCGCGGACCGCTACGGCCCCCTGGAGGCCTTCATCTGGCGGGCCCAGACGGACCTGGTGCTGGATCAAATCTTCAGCGAGGACCCTTACCCGATCAAGGGTATGTGGATCCAGAGCTGCAACCCTCTGGCCGGGATCGGCCTGGACCCCAGAAGGTGGCTGGAAGCGCTGGAGAGGTTGGACTTCATCGGTGCGGTGGACCTGTTCATGACGCCCACCACCCAGATCGCCGACGTAGTCCTCCCGGCAGCTACCTTCCTGGAGAAGGACAGCGTCAGGAGTTGGTGGGTGCCCCTGCAGACGGTCAACAAGGTCCTGAAGGTGGGCGAGTGCCGGCCCGACATCGAGATCAACTTCGAGCTGGCCAAGAGGTTCGACCCAGATTTCCGCTGGGAGACGGTCCATGATCTCCTCGACGAGATCCTCTCCCCCTCCGGTTTGACCTTCCAGGAGTTGCAGGAGAAGGGCTGGGTCTTCCCGGAGGAGGGCAGCTCCAGCGCTCCCTACCATAGATACGAGAGGGGCCTGCTCCGCCAGGATAGCAAACCCGGCTTCAACACACCGTCGGGCAAGATGGAGATCTACTCCACCCTGAGGGAGGAGTGGGGGCTGGAGCCGGTGGCCCACTACGAGGAGCCGCCCTTCACCCCGGTCACGCAGCCCGACAAGCTGGAGAAATACCCGCTCATCCTCTCCACGGGGAGGAGGTCGGCGGTCTTCTTCCACTCGGAGCACCGCAACATCCCCTGGCTGAGGGCGCTGGACCCCGACCCCGTGGTGGAGATCCATCCCGACACCGCGAAAGAAAGGAGCATCGGCGACGGCGAATGGGTGTGGATCGAGAACTGGCTGGGCAAGTGTAAATACAAGGCCAAGGTCACCCTCGTGGTGCCCCGCTGGATGGTCATGGCCACCCACGGCTGGTGGTTCCCCGAGGAGAAGGGGGAGAAGCCCCACCTCTTCGGCACCTGGAGGTCCAACGTCAACCAGTTGTTCCCCATGGGCTACCAGGGCAAGGACGGCCTGGGCGCGCCTCTGAAGCACATGCTGTGCCAGGTCTACAAGGTCCGTGGAGGGGAGGACGAGGATGAGTGACCGGAAGCCGGAGCACGGCCTGCTCATAGACTACGAATACTGCACCGGCTGCCACGCCTGCGAGGTGGCCTGCTCCCAGGAGTACGGCTGGGAGGCGGGGATGGCCGGGATGAAGGTCATCGAGGTCGTAGAGCCGCTGCCCAAGGACAAAGCCTACTTGGCCTACATACCCTTCCCCACGGAGCTATGTATGCTCTGCGCGCGTCGCACCAAGGAGGGGCTGGACCCCACGTGCGTCAAGCACTGCATGGCGGCGGTGATCAAGTACGGCCGCATCGAGGACCTGGCCAAGGAGATGAACAAGCCCAGGATGGTCCTCTGGGCGCCGCGGCCGTAGACGATACAGTCAATACGGGGTGGCGATGGCCGCTCCGTCGATCAGGAGCCGTCGGAGGGGCCCGACGCGAGGGCCTCCAGCGCCGGCCGGTACTCCTCGATGAACTGCGCAACCTGACGGGCAAACTCAGTATCCACGCCTGGAAGCGCCCTGGCGGGGGGCGCTACGATGATCGCACCTCGCTCCCTGTCAAGCGAAACGGAGACCTCGGACCCATCCTCCAAACTGAGGACTTGCAGGAACGCTCTCGGCAGCGAGAGGACAATGCTGTTTCCCGACTTGAAGAGCTTCCGACGCATGTTGCCCCTTTCCCTTCACCCTGGGCCCACGGGATACCCTGCCACACGAGCCGAGCGCGTTGGCAAGCTCTTGCCCATCTGCGCTGTACTGGGACCAAAGTCAATACCCCACAATCTCGGCCCGTGGCCGCAGCCGTGCTCATCGTAAGCGAGGTCCACCGATGGCCGCAAAGCGAGCTAAGGTCTACACCATCATTCTCCAGCCGGAGACCGATCCCGAGTTCGAGGGCTACTACAACGCCTCGGTGCCTGCCCTGCCAGGCTGTTTCAGCTACGGGACCAACCGAGAGGAAGCCCTGGGCAACATCAAGGAGGCTATCGAACTATACCTCGAAGACCTGGAGGCCTCTGGACAGCGAACTCCCTCACTTGAACCTGATCTTAGTTGAGTCCGAAGGGACCCTCTCTGCATAGCCTTCGTGCACAAGAACCGACCCAACATACGAAGCGACGGCGCGCTTCGTGACGTGCTCCATCAACCACGCACCAACGCTCCCAGGCGGTGGCTCACGTGAAGTGCCTAGAACCACGGTGCGACCTCTGAAGTGCTTGAGCAGCCGGAGGTACTGCTGTCCTGATACGCGGTCGTGACACAGTTTCGTGCCGTACCAGATGTCGGTGCCTTCGTACACCGAGCCATCGTAGTGGAACTCGCTTCTACCCGCCCAAGTCGATAACGGCTTCGTCCAAGTAGTCCAGAGCCGACTGGCCAAGTCGACGTTGGTCGGATCACAGACCAAATCAGGGTCAACCGGAAGGAAGACCGCTTTCGGTTGCAGTTCCCCTATGGCGCCTGCTGACTCTCCCCATCGGTTGTAGATCTCATGGCTGTCGGCATCTAGCCCAGGCAACACCACGCCGTAGCGTCTGGCAATCGCGGTTGAGACCTCCACCACGGCAAAGAAACACCTCAGCCGACTGGGTGCATACAATAGGCCCACAAGGTTGCCTTCGTGCGGCCATTGCTCGACAGGACGTACCGCTTCCGCTGAGATGGCTAGATCGTCCGGGCTCTTGATCTGCTCGCGCACCTGCTGCAGGTTGGGATGCATGATGTATCCGTAGCCAAAGCACGCAAAAGCGAGGAGATACCCCATCCTCACAACTGCCACCCAAGACAGCAGTCCATCGTACGACCGCCGCCATTCAACTTCCAGACCAGCCGGTATGACCCGTGACTGCCAGTTGGCCATGGCGAGGCGGAAGGACTTGGGATCAGACAGGTCATCATGCGGGCGAACGTAGTACTTGGCTTGTCGGTGATAGAGGTCCAGGGTGACCGCACCCTGGTCAACACGCGTCCTCGCTCTCCTTGGCTTCTCGCTCACGCCTTCATCCCAGTCTTGTGCTCGAAGCCGTTCGGTGAGGTTCGATTCCAGCTCGCTGCCTGCTGCCCAGTTGCACTCTCCGCACGTAAGGGTCCACGCGCGTCCTCCCAGGGCCTCTCCCGGGACATGCTCCACTGTGACGTCGCTCGTCCTGATCGCTTCGCGCCCGAATTCCCGTAGACAGATCGGACACCCGAACACATCATGTAAACCCGGCTCGTACGCAGACAAGTTGGCCGCGTAGCAATCGAATAGACGTTCCTTCAACGACGCTGTTCGGCCGTCTTCCACGAAGCCCGCTCCTTCATGACTCCCTTACTACAGTGGAGCCTAATCAGCTAGGTGCCTTGATGCGCTTGAGCCAGTCACTTATGGCGGTGTTCCCACTTGGGGGCGGCTTGGAGGAGGCAATCGTAACGTGGGGCCACACGGCCCGCGCTCTCTCCATCTTGGGGTTGATGTCGATGAGAAGCACCGATTGCAGTCTGCGGCCCCCAAGCCTCAGCAAGCTCAGCACAGCTTCATCATAGGGGTTGAACGCGAAGCCAAAGACCAAGAGAGCCGAGGCCACCTTCAGTGTCTCCTCGGCCAGGCTCCAAACACCCTCCAGATGCTTGGGTCGGCTCTTGTCCGGCCTCGGAGCCACTATCAACGCACCGCCAAGTCAAGCCCCGTCTACCGTCAGTGTAGCGGGCCTTCTGATCCCACGAGGTGCTGCCATGTATCTTGGCGAACGGAATGCTCCCGGTGAGCCTTACCGGATTCAGCCACTGGGAAACCGGATAGGCACCCCTTCCCGTCAAGACCTCACCGGGCACACCGTAGTTAAAGCCCTTGGTGCCAAGTGCGTACTCGACCAACATGTCGTAGTTCGTCGTGATGATCCCCGCAAGCCCCGGCCCACAGAATCGCTGAAGGAAACCCCTCGCTCGTACGACTCCCTCAATCCCGAACCGACGGTTCTCATCGATCATCAGAACGTGTCTCCGCCACCGTCCGGCGTGCCATTCCCTCCAAATGAAAGGTTCCGATAGCCTGCGCGCCAGGAACCATAGAACGGCTTTGTTCTCCCTCTCCTCGAAGCTCAACGCCTGCGCGATGAACTCCTCAGCGAGACCCATCGGATGAGTGGCATCCCACGCCTCTTTGCGCGACTTGACAATGTCGAGTCTACGGGACTCCCGCGGACCCCAGATCTCGATGTCAAAGTCGAATAGCTCGCTGGCCACCGGCAGGTCAGCCGCCCACTTTGAGAACCCAGCTCCCAGCAGTACGGCGAGCACCCCCTACCTCCACCCTTCCCGTGTCCTCCATGCGCAGTGCGGCTGCGCTAACCTGTCGCTCGCTCTAGCGTCCCGTCATGAAGCGGTGTCCCGCCGACCCCAAACGGCGGACCGCCCACCGCGTACGTGTTGCTTCAATCGCAATTGTACTCCAGTGGAGCGCCGAAAGCAAGACCGCACAAGCCAACTTGACGTCTCAGACGAGATGTAGTATCACGCTTGCAGAAACCATGAGTACTCGAGAAGTCTCCGATGGCCAGAGAAGTGAAACTAGGCAGGGTTCAACAAAGAGGGCAGGTCACTATCCCTATCGAGCTGCGTCGCAAGCTAGGCATCAAGGAGGGAGGAGTGCTCGCCTTCATGGAGACCGAGAAAGGAATCCTGATATCTCCACGAGAAGTCCTGGCCATGGACGCCCTGGACCGCGTGGGCAAAGCCCTCAAGGAAAGAGGCATCTCCCTCGAAGGACTGATAGCATCAGGCAGGGAGATCAGAGGAGAGATGGTCGAGGAAGACTCTGGGCCTAGCGCCCACGGCGACTAGCCGCCCTGTCTGCGCCAAGTAAGCAAGGCGTGGCTAATGCACAGACCTTGCGCAGCGTATGCCTTACACCGCTAGTATTGAATATCCACCGGGGTGCCCACTTCCGCCCAATTGTAGAGGGTCCGGGCGTTCTCCGTGCTCAGGATGACACAACCGTAGGAGACCGGCTGGCCCAGGTAGCCATCCCACAGGATCC
>CAZOBP010000148.1:0-7105 GCA_964577995.1 uncultured Anaerolineales bacterium | reverse complement strand
CCAGACCGGCCATACCTCCACTGATCATCATCACCAGAACGATATTTCGCTTCAAGCTCATCCCCGCGTACCGGGCCGCCCGCGCGTTCTCCCCAATCACGCGAACCTCGTATCCCCAACGAGTGCGCGCCAGCAGCACGGCGAGGATAGCGGCAGCCGCAACACTGACCACAAAACCCAGATGTACGCGCCGGCCGCCAAGGAAGTGGATCCCCCCGAGAGAAAGCGCAGCCACGAGAGCGAATCCCAGCGCCAGCTTGAGCCGCTCCCCATTGTCATCCAGGCGACGCAAGATCCAGTACAGGACTACTGCGCCGCCCAGGACCAAGAAGGCAACTGTTGGCAGATACCAGGCCTCAGTGACAGTCGGCAGAGTTGCACTCGGGCTAAGACGTGTGGTACGAGGAAAACCGAGGCTCGTAGGATCCTGCCACGGTCCAATGACCAGGTAGTTGACCCATTGTATAGCGACGTAGTTCAGCATCAGGCTGGTGATGATCTCGTTCACACCCAAGAACGCCTTGAGAGCACCGGGTATCGCTCCCCACAGGGCTCCCCCGACGAAGCCGGCGGCCATCATCGATGGGAGCAGCACCCAGGCCGGTGCATGCGGCCACGCATAGGCCACCAGACAGGATGCGAAGGCTCCCATGTATAGTTGCCCTTCGGCGCCTATGTTCCAGACCAGCATTCGGAAGGCGAGCGCGACTCCGAGACCGGCCAGCATTAGCGGTATCGCCTTCATGATCGTCTCGGACACGCCATAGGCACTGCCGAAGGCCACCAGAAGCATGTCCCGATACCCAGTCAGCGGGTTGATTCCCTGCATAGACATGGGTACGGCACCCAAGACCAGGGCAATCACCAGACTGATCACAGGTACGGCGTAGGGTAACCAGCGGGGTACATCGAGCCTGGGCTCGAGCCGAAGTGAGACACCTCGCAGACCAGGCAGGGACCGACTTCTACTCGTCTCCACCCTCATCCTCCGCGACGCTGCCCGCCATCATCAAGCCCAGTTCATGCACGCTGGCCTCGTCGGCATCCAAAACTCCCATGACCCGACCTTCGTACAACACTGCGATGCGATCACTCATGCTCAGCAGTTCGTCCAGATCTTCGGAGATGAGCAGAATCGCCCCCCCCGCATCACGCTGCTCCAGGAGCAGTCGTCGCACCGCCTCGGTAGCACCAACGTCCAACCCTCGAGTGGGGCAGACGGCCACCATCAAAGAGGGGCTCGATGATATCTCTCGAGCCAGGATGAGCTTCTGTAGATTTCCGCCGGACAACAGCCGAGTTCGGGTCTGGATTGCCGGTGTTTTCACATCGTACGCTCTCACCAGCTCCTCAGCGTGTGCCGCGATGGCATTCCTATCAAGGAAGAACCCGCTGCAGATCGGCGGGTCTCGATAGCACTTCAGCATCAGGTTCTCGGCTACGCTCAAGTTGACCACAAGGCCGGCTCCGATCCTGTCCTCGGGGATGTAGCCGACCCCTTTCTCCATCACCTCGCGAGGTGACTTGTTCGTAACATCGTTCCCACCCACGCGGATGTGGCCGCCAGCAACCGGACGGAGACCAACGATCGTCTCTGCCAGCTCCCGCTGCCCATTCCCTGCAACGCCGGCAATCCCCAGTATCTCCCCGCTCCGTACAGTAAGCGAAACGTCTCGAAGCGCCTTCAGTCCCTTGTCGTTGAGGGCGGTCAGTCGGTCTGTCTCCAAGACGACGTCACCCAGCCTGGATTGCCTCTTGCCGAGGCGGAACAACACATCACGTCCCACCATCATCCTGGCCAGGTCCTGCCGGTCAGTCTCACTGGCGAGCACAGTGTTCACCACTTCGCCTCGCCGCAGCACGGTAATGCGGTCGGCAACGGACATGACCTCACCAAGCTTGTGACTGATGAAAACGACCGTGTGCCCCTCAGAGGCCATGCTGCGCAGAGTGTGGAAGAGGTCTTCGGCTTCCTGCGGTGTAAGCACGGCCGTTGGCTCGTCCAAAACCAGGATTCGTGCGCCTCGGTACAGTGCTTTGAGGATCTCGACCCTCTGCTGCTCGCCAACCGATAACTGCCAGATCTTCGCGCTGGCATCGACCTGGAGATGGTATTGCCCCGCCAGCCGGGCTATGTCCTTCTCAACGCGCCGCAGATTGAGCACAAAACGGGGCGCGTCCAGTCCAACAATGATGTTCTCGGCCACGGAGTGCGATTTCACCAGCATGAAATGCTGGTGAACCATGCCGATCCCTAGCTCGATGGCGTCCCGTGGAGATCGCACACTGACCGGCTGTCCATCAATCCAGACCTGTCCCTCGTCGGGCTGATACAGTCCGGCCAGGATCTTCATCAACGTGGTCTTGCCAGCCCCATTCTCACCCAGCAGGGCATGAATCTCGCCCTTCCGAACGCAGAAATCCACTCGCTCGTTCGCCACCACTCCCGGGAACCGTTTGGTGATTCCCTCCATCCGAATGGCCAGGGGACTGGTATCCTCCACAGGGACGTGCTCCTCGAAGTAGACGCAGGTAGCCCCGGGACTGCCGCCCAGGGCTACCTGATTCAGGACCTTCCTATTCGCAGCCGACACCCTCTGGCACTTCGGAGTTCACGCCCTCCACGTACCAGTCAAAGCAGATCAGCTCCGTGTCAGTCATGCACCCTCCCTCTGCAACCTGAAGTTCACCATGGTTGTCATAGAGGGGGCCACAGAAGACATCCTCGCCCGGCCAGCCGGCCTCAACCGCCGCCTCGGCACCTTCGGCAGCCGCGGGGCCGAGGTCAGTCAGAATGACCGTGCCTTCGTCCATGGCGCGATAGATCGTGTCTGGCATCCAGGTGCCGTCACGTACCGCCTCCACGATGTCCACGTAGATCGGACCCCAATTCCAGCAGGGGGTGGTCAGGCAGAGGTCGGGCGCGGCGTCGCAGCTCTCGCAACTGTCATAGCCCACCGACCACACGCCCCTCCCATCGGCGGTCACCACAGGCACGGTGGTATCTGTGCCCGTGAAGATGACGTCCACACCAGCATCAACCATGGACTCCACAGCGGCCGTCTCAGCAGGCACATCGAACCAGTTGCCGATCCACACGACCTCCATCTGCACGTCGGGGTTGACCGACCGCGCTCCGAGGGTCACAGCGTTGATCAGCCTGATGATCTCAGGTATCTGGATGGGAGCCACGTAGCCGATCTTGTTGGTCTGAGTGGTCAAGCCAGCCACTTTCCCCGCCAGGTACTTGGCCTGGTACATGCGGCCGAAATAGGAACCCATGTTGTCAGCGGTGAGGAACCCCGAGCAGTTCTCAAAGATCACGTCGGGATACTCGGGAGCCACCGCAGCGGTAGCGTCGCGGAAGCTGGCGCTGGTCGTGAAGATGATGTCGTATCCCTGCTCGGCCAGGTCACGGATCCTGGCCTCGGCGTCAACGTCAGTGACGCTTTCCAGGTACGTGGTCTCCACGTTCTCAACGTTTGCTTCCAGGTACTGACGTCCCTCGTCATGCGCGAATGTCCAACCGTGGTCTCCCACGGGGCCCACGTATACGAACGCTGCTCTGATGGCCTCCTCTTCTGGTTCGGGGGCCGTCGTTGGCTCTGTTGCCGGCGCTGTGGTCGGCGCCTCTGGCGGAGTTGTTGGCTCCGCTGCTGGTGCCCCACACGCCGCCAGCAGCAGTCCCAACCCCATAAGCACTGCCAGCACGAGTGAGATTCTCCTAGTCATTTTCCCCTCCTGGTATCTTCACTCAATCCTACAGTTGATGGTTCTTGCATGAAAGCAGTTTCCCTCTATCTATCTATCTATCCATCCACCCCCTTCCCTCTCGAGTTCCCTGCGCCCCCTTCGAGTACAAGCTGTTCACTCGCACTACATCTGGGTCGCGAAGCCGGTTGGAATACAACATGTTGTACGGAGACACTGTCAGCTTATCACAGTGCGTTCCCCATAGCAAGCGTACTGCACTGCGGCAACCTTAAAATTCCCTCACCTGCCCCGACCTCATGGTCTCGGCTCACCGCTCGTGAACTATGCGAGCCATCAGTACCCATGCGAGGCAAGCCCCCCGGCAGAAACCCATCCGCGCTCGAGAGCACTCGCCGTGCTGAGACCGAGCAACCCGATACCCTACCCGCCAAGTAGCTCCAGCGCGCCCGTCAATACATCCACCCCGCGCAGGAACTCACCGAGGTCTATGTGTTCATGTGGGGTGTGGCCCAAGGCGGAGTCCCCCGGCCCGTAGGCCGCGATAGGGCAGCACCACGCCGTTCCCAAGACATTCATGTCCGACGTACCCGTCTGCAGCTTAAGGCGCGGCGTACCCCCCTGAGCGCGGATCGCCCGGAGCAGAGCCCTCACCACCGCGCTATTCTTCTCCGCCTCGAAAGGCGGGTCGCCCAGGTCCAGAACGAGTTCACCGTCTGGCTGCCACGCCTGCGGCTTCCGCGCCAGCCATTTCAAGCTCATCAGTTTGAGGGTTCCTCAGGCGGCACGGTCACCCGATTTGACACAAGTGCCATTTCCGGGTATAATGTTTGAAGTCGGTCAAGTTAATCGGTTTGGCGTCTGATACCGTTCCGATTCACCCAATCGGAGCGGTGTTTGTTATGCCAGTCTGGACCGATTCACAGGTACTATACCTGAATCTATCGCAGAGTCAAGAGTGCGACTTGGCTCAATGCAGTCAAGGAGCACTGAACTTGAATTTCGAACAATTCTCTCTTGACCCGCGCATCAGTGCCGGCATCAAGGCACTTGGGTACACCACGCCCACCCCAATTCAGCAGCAGGCGATCGGCGTCGTGCTTGAAGGGCGCGACGTGCTGGGGACAGCCCAAACCGGCACGGGGAAAACCGCGGCCTTTGCCCTGCCCATTCTCCAGCGCTTGACCACAGGCCCATTGGGCCACGTGCGTGCCCTCATCGTGGCGCCCACGCGCGAACTTGCCGAGCAGATCCGGCAGGCGAGTGTGGATCTGGGCCAGGGAACGCGAGTGCGCAGCGTCGCCGTCTATGGCGGCGTCAGCAGGCAGCGTCAGGTTGAGGCCTTGAGGCGCGGCGCAGAGATCGTCGTTGCCTGCCCGGGCCGCTTGCTTGACCTGGCTAGCGACCGTAGCATCGACCTGTCGCACGTCGAGGTGTTGGTCTTGGACGAAGCCGATCGCATGTGCGACATGGGCTTCCTGCCGGACATTCGTCGCATTCTGAAGCTCGTGCCGGCGCGACGCCAGACGCTCTTCTTTTCGGCCACAATGCCCGAGGATATCCGTGAACTGGCCGACAGCATTCTCAAGGACCCCGTCACCGTGCAGATCGGCGTGATTGCCCCGGCCAAGACCGTTTCTCACGCTCTTTATCCCGTATCGCAAGGCCTCAAGAAGACGCTGCTGCTGGCTACCCTGGAACAGACGGCTACGGGCCGTGTACTAATCTTCACCCGAACCAAGTATCGCGCTCGGAACCTGGCCCGCGACCTGGAGAAGCGGAGGTATCGCGCTGCGGCGCTGCAAGGCAACATGTCGCAGAATCAGCGCCAGGAGTCGATCAATGGTTTTCGGGACGGCAAGTACGACATTCTCGTCGCCACCGACGTTGCTGCGCGCGGCATTGATGTTTCAGATATCTCGCACGTGATCAACTTTGATATGCCCGACACCGTGGATGCCTACACGCACCGTATCGGGCGCACCGGCCGCGTGTACAAGACCGGTGAGGCCTTCACCTTTGTGACTCACGACGATGAGCCCCTGGTGCGCCAGATCGAAAATGTGCTGGGCAAACGGATCGAACGGCGGCGCTTGCCCGGGTTCAACTATGGCAGCTTTGCACGGGAAAGTGAATCGCCAGGGCGCCGCCTGAGCCACGCGCAAAAGACACGATCAAACCGCAAGCACAACCGAGACCGCAGTAGCCGCTACCCTCGGCGGTAGAATCCAAAGAACACCCCTGGCTCTGACGGGTCCCAGGGCCATGGCGTCACGACCGAGACCGTCATGGTGACGTGGCCTTCTCCGACCTCTTCGTGCAACTAGAGAGGGAAGCCAGGGAAGACAGAACGGGTCTGTGGGCCGCTCCGACCCCCACCGTGGGGTCTGCCTGGAACTGCCACGGCAATCTGTACAACTGCGGCGACTTCTCCTCCTGCGCCCAGGTGATGTCCTACTGGCATGCTTGCCCAGGGGACCCCTCGCGCTTGGATGGTGACCACGACGGAGTCCCCTGCGAATCGCTGTGCAGATAGGGTTGAGAGAGGGCCAGTGCCACAGGTGGCCCAGCGGCTCAGGGCCAAGCACTGCCGTTCCACGAGTGAAGAGACTGGTACAAAGGGAGACAAGATGACAGACAGCAAGGCGGAAGAAACGAAGATGTGTCCTATTATCTCCGCCCGCCAGGGCAGACCCTGGTTGCGGCGCAACTGCCTCCAGAAGGAATGCGCCTGGTGGGTGGAGTCAGGCGACCGCGACCGGGAGGATGGTTCTTCAGGCCAGTGCGCAGTCAGGAGCCTGGCAGAAGGTTTCAGGTTGAGGCAATAGGTCGCACAGCCAGCGATAGTCGCTCGCGCTGCAACGCAACGGCTGGAAGCAAGAGGTCAACAAGGCCGTGCAAGACCGGCGCTGCTCCTGGGTCACGGTTCCATTGCGGTGTTACAGAGATACCCGGCTCTGGCAGATGAGGACACAGCGAGCGCGCGCAGATTACACTCGCCGCTTGACTACCTGTTGCAGGTTTTCGACCCAACAAGAAAAGGGCCGCCCCGCAAAGAGACAGCCCTTCTAGTCGCTATATGAGGTACGGCCTACTCTCTCGTCCTCCACCGGAGGGTGGCGTATCCCGCCAGACCAGCGAGACCGCTGCCCAGAAGCATGATGGTGCCGGGCTCGGGGACGAACTCGGCCCCCAAGACCTCAAAGATGGCCGTGTAGGACTCCTGCGTCCTCGTGTTGGTGAGTATTACCGTGTAGACACCGACTTGGTCACCCTCAGCAGATGCCCAGTTGTAGCAGGACAGGTCACCGGTGGCATCGGCGTTTCCTAAGTTCCAAGGGCCATCCAGGGTTCCATCGGGTAGCTTGAACGCCTGGCTGTACGGTTGAAGAGG
>CAZOBP010000147.1:0-7189 GCA_964577995.1 uncultured Anaerolineales bacterium | reverse complement strand
GCAGCCCTATCTCCACTTCGTGGAAGAGCACCGCCTCCAGAACCCGCAGGAAGCTCGCGAGTGTCTCCTGATCCCGACCCACATCGGAGAAGAAGCGAGTCAGGAGATAGACCCCGTATGCTCCGTGGTACTTACGCGCGAGGATATTGCCGCAGTCGTGCAGATACCCTGCGATGGTGGCCTCTTTCTCTCCAACGGAGTCCTGCGCAAGATCGACCTCGCTGGCTCGTAGCAATCCCAGCATATTGGAACTCACGGTTCTCAGGTGCTCTCGATCGTGACGGTTGAAGCCGGTTAGGAGTTCACTGTCCAGAACTGCCTGCTGTAGAACGAACAGCACGTCGAAATGCTCCTCCAACCTGGAGCGCACTTCCGCCAGGGGACTCCGCAACAGCGACGGGTAGCTGAGCGTGGAAACCACCCTCGAGTCCTGGTCCAGGAACCTCGATACTATGTCCTTGTGCACCCCTATGCGCACCAGAAAATCGCGAAGTAGCTCCCCTGTCTCTCCCCGGCGTATGCGGTGCCCATTAGCATCTTGCTCCCTCACAAAGGAGAGCACGCTGCCCGGCACCTCCATCTGGGGATAGCGGCTCCTCAGCATATTGAGGACGTCAGGTCGTAGAGTCTGTCCCCCCGCCTCCAGTGGGTTGGATAGCGTGGAGGTCTCGGAGGTTTCACCAGATCCATCACTCATCTTGGACATCGCCTTTTCCGTGGTGGGAGCGCACGCCTCAAATCTCAGCCCTTGACTGGTCCTCTACGAAGCCCTCGGACCGCAGCCGCCCCGACGCGCAGTCCAGTCAACCGTGAACGTATGATCGCTCTCCACTATCATTCTCACCAACTCTCCACAGGAGTGCAAGCGCCCCACCCTACGTCCGGAGTTCTGCCACGACCACGTCTACCCGTTGCCTGGAGAAGACGATGTGGACTCCATCCAGTGAGACCTCCTGTTCGCCGCGCCATGGCCTCGATCGCGCACACCCAGATTCGGTGCTGGGTTGATGGCGGCTGTCCGTCAAGCCATCTCGATCTTGCCCGAGGGTGCGGCGAAGCCGACCGGGAACCGGGCTGGAGTCGAGGGCCAAACAAAGCCGCGATTTCAGCCCACGTGCAAGGAGTTCACCCAGTCGAACCTGTGCAACTCGTGCTTGGCCCCCGACCACTCGTAGTCGATGAAGAAAAACTCGTACGGAGCCAGAGGAACCAATTTGAATTCGAAGGCGATGGTAGGGCGCGCTTCCAGATTGGCTACGCGTGCCATCATGCGGCGGTAGATCCCGCCGAAGCCCATGATCGTCCTCAAGAGCCGCTCCACGTTGCGCCGCGCGGTGCCATTTTCGTAGCTGAGCCTAAGGGCAGAGGCGTCGCCCAGCAACCGAAAACCGGTCATCAACACGCTGATCCTGAGCTCCTCCGGCGACACGGGGTAGCTGACGATCGCTGCGACCCGCGTGAGAAGATCAGACCGGTGCTCGTCGCCATCCTCCACGATCAGTATCACTGGCAGGAACGCCGTGACCTCGGCGCTCTTGAGGACATCCAGCAGCGCCAAACCCTCCGGCAGGGATTCCGTGCAGTCGATGATCACTACGCGAGGTTCGGCCGGGCCGATGTCCTGGACGTAACCGACCAAATCGGCATCTGCCACAACGCCTTGCACAGAGCAATCGATGGAGTCGAGCGCTGACTCTACCTCTGCGCACACGTCTGTCTTGGAGCACGCCACCAGCACCTCTCGCGCGGACATCTGGCGCTGAAGGTCTCGGACGTTCGATATCCCTGACGCCGCTTCGAAGCGAACCGTGCGGGAGTCGGTCCGTGCAACGGCGTCGAATCTGTTGGTGTCGAAGCCGATGGTCCCGCCTGTCAGAGAGCGCACCGGCGTGTCGTAGTACAGCTTGGCCCAGGACCCCTGCTCCCACCGTTGCACACGAGGCAGGGCCGAGCGACGGAAGTCCTCCACGCTGTTGATGTCCTGGAGCAGATCGGTCTTCTTCTCGACGCTGGCTAACAGCTCCTCCGTTGGCTGGCCCGGCGGCAGGCCCTGAGAGATCCAAACCTGTCGGCCCTGCCCCGTGAGTTCTCGTACCCTGGCTTCCATGGCTTCCACCGAGGTGGCAGGGTACCACCTCACGGTGATATCCAGGGGCAGACCAGCCTCGTGCATGCGGATGTACCTCCGCACCTTGGCCGGCGCCGGACCCGACCGCGCCTGTCGCGCAACCTCCGCCATATGCGCCCCGAAGTGATAGAGACCGTCAGCCACTACTGACCCCTCTCCTCTCTCCTCGCGCCATTGATTCGTGCACCCATCCTACATCCCCCCTGCGAGTCCATCGACCTTCCCCAGCCCCTCACAGACACGCGCTGATTGCTTGAGCACCGTTCAGGTCCGAGGCAGGCGGGCCGTGAGGCATCGCTCGGCACGCACGATACCAGCGACGTCGCTTGCCGCCTCCTCCACACGTACGTTTCTGATCACATACTTGAAGGCATAGGCGTGGCTCATCTCCATCCTCAGCCGTTCCAGCCGGACCTTGCCCTCTTCCGTCTCCTCGCCATATCTCTCGATAAGGCGACGGCGCAGCTCCTCCACAGAGGGCGGTAGCACGAAGATGGTCACCGTGTTGTTGGGATACCGATCTCTCAGGTGCAGTGAGCCTAGCACATCGTAGGCAGCAATCAGATCCAATCCCCGCGCGATGGCGTCCTCCAGCCGTGCTCGCGAAGAGCCGTACTGGTGGCCGTAGAAGGCCTGCCACTCCGCCAACTCGCCATCCGCCTTGAGGCGCTCAAACTCCTCAGTGGCCACAAAATGATACTCCAGGTCCTCCACCTCGCCAGGGCGCCGCTCGCGAGTGGTGTAGGTGACTATCCTCTCCAGGTTGGACAATGTGGACACCACACGATCGATGATCGTGCTCTTGCCCGTGCCAGAGGGTGCGACCAGAAGGAAGATCAGTCCCTTGCGCATCACTCTCACCCCAAACCGCCCGGTCGCTGGTCGACCTGCCGCCGAACAGCTTGCTGGCCCGCCATTAGCCGTGCACTAAGCAGTTGAGAAAGATGGCAAGCCACGAAATCTACCCTGTACTCATCGAGCAGCGACATCGCGGTGGGGTCCAGACAGTGGCTCCCACACACGCCAATCTCGATGCCGGGACGGCCGGTGCGCGCTCGCTCCACCGCGAGCCGCATCAAAGAGCCAACCCCTTCCACATCGAGGGCCGTCAATGGATCGCTGCCAGTGATGCCCTCCGCCACGTACCCAGACAGCAACTTGCTGCTGTCCTCTCGCGAAAGGCAGAATACAGCATCGGTCAGGCTGTCGGTATCGAAACACACGAACTCCACCAGGGAAGCCAGATCGTCCGCCACAATAGCAGCCCTCGGCGTTTCGACAACCGCGCCGACTCGGTAGGAGATGGGCGTCCCCGTTGTCTCCGCCACCCGGTGCGCAATGTCTCCCAGAGCCTCCAGGACTCGCCTGATCTCACCCGCGTGGGACGCGAAGGGTATCAAGATGCCCAGGTCGATGGACGACCCCTCACCTCGGACGTCGGCGGCAGCTTGAAGAAGAGCTTCCATCTGTGCTTTCACCAGCTCGGGGAAAGCGGCCAAGAGACGGATGCCACGCAGCCCGAACTCCGGATTGGATTGCCGCAAGGAATCGATCGCTTCCAGCATCTTCTCCCTCTGACCGATCTCCTCACTCCAGCCCTGTGCCGTCCTCAGCTCCGCGAGTTCGATCAGGAGTGTTTCCCTGTCCGGTAGAAAGTGGTCCACCGGTGCGCTAAGCAAGCGCACCGTGACACGGCGATCATGGCTGGCGCGGAGAAGTGCTCGGAACTCCTCCCGGTGCAGTCCATGGAGCTCCTCCAGGGCAGTTTGTCGAACCGCAGGCGAATCTCCCAGCATCGCCACCCTGACGTGGGGCAAGAAGACGGAGTCGTAGTACATGTGCTCTGTGCAGCACAGACCGATGCCTTCAATCCCCAGGTCCAGGGCCGCCTCGATCTCGGTCGCCGTGGATACGTCAGCCAACACGCGCACCTGGGCCATCTCGTCGGCCCAGCCCAGCAGAGCGTCCAGTTCCCAAATACCGCCGAACTGGGGGCTCACCACCTCCTTCCAGCCGCCGTACACCTCCCCTGTCGTTCCGTCGATGGATATGTCGTGCCCTTGCGCGACACGCATTTCTCCGAGAGCTACCACTCCACCTGACGCGTCTATGACCATTTCCTTGCAGCCCACCACGCAAGGCTTGCCCAGGCCGCGCGCCACTACCGCAGCGTGAGACGTCGCCCCGCCTCGCTGTGTCAGGATACCTGCGACCATAGGCATGATTGCCGCGTCGTCGGCTGTCGTTTCTTCTTTGACCAGGATCACCGGCAAACCCTTGCCAGCTACCCGCCTGGCCTGTTCGGCAGTGAAAACCACCTGGCCGGTGGCCGCCCCAGGGCTGGATTGAATACCCTTGGCCACCAGGCCCGCTGGCGACGGGTGGGCAAACACCGGGACGAAAACCTGCCCGATCGAGCGCGCATCCACGCGCCACAGAGCGTCACCCCGGGAGATCAGCCCTTCATCGGCCATGTCCACCGCTGCTCTCACCGCGGCCAGCGGCGTTCGCGTGGCCACACGGGTCTGGAGTATCCAGAGATTACCCTTCTCGATGGTGAACTCGATGTCTTGCACATCCCGGTAGAACTCCTCCAGACGGGAGCAGACGGCCTCCAGTTCGGCGTAGCTGGCAGGCAACTCAGCAGACAGGACGGAGATATCCCCCGGTGTGACGTGCCCCCCCACCAACCTCTCCCCCTGGCTGCTCGGCAGGTACTCGCCGTACAGCTCTTTCTCTCCAGTCGCCGGGTTCCGCGTGAACACCACACCGCTTCCCGAATCCGGTCCCAGACTGCCAAAGGCCATCTGCTGAACGACGACCGCAGTGCCCTGATCGTCGGGGATGTCGTGGGATGCCCGATACTCCCTCGCGTGCTCTGCAAACCAGGAATCGAACACCGCGGCGATGCTTTGCTCTAGCTGCACGTAGGAATCCTGAGGGAACCCCTCCCCCGTCTGCTCCTCGAACACCGCCAGCAGTTCATCGAGTGCGGGTCCTGTCTGCGCAGTATCCCTAAGAGCATCTCCGAACCCGTTGCCGGGGACGTTGTGAACCGCCTCCCCATACATCTGGATCAGTAGACCGAAGGCATCGTAGGCAAAGGTGGGATCTCCCGACGTCTCGGCGAGACCATTAACGACATCGTCGGTGAGTCCCACATTCAGAACGGTCCTCATTTGTCCAGGCATGGAGACGAGGGGGCTAGACCGAACTGACACCACGAGAGGGTTGGTGACAGAGCCAAGGACCTTTCCACTCTTTTCCTCGAGGACCGCCAGGGCCTCCTTGACCGCCTTCCAAAGGTCAGAGGGCAGCGATCTCGATCCAGGAGTGTGCGCCCTCCAGGCTTCCGTGGTGATCACGAAGCCAGGCAGCGTAGGGATTCGGAGGCGCAACATGTCGGCCAGGCCAGCGCCTTTGCCGCCCAGCAGGGGCCGCATGTCGCTGCTACCTGCTTCGAGGGGAATAACCCACCGATAAGTCATCTCTATCCTCAGCGGCCTGTAGACAACCGAAACTGCTCAAGACGGAGCGCCACGGAGAACAACGTGTTCAAGGCCAGCGAACGTCCACACTGGTCCGAGATCCGGGCCGTAAACGTACACCTCTGGGGCCAGCGGCCCCGAAGCGCCACCATCGCCTGCCTCAACAGCACAGCCGTTACTCAGTGAAGGCTCAGACCGATTATACGGGCTTTCATGGCCCAGAACAAGGAATTGCCGGGTGTCGAAGGCACAGCACAGAGACGCCAAGCACTCCGTGCTCGCCGGCGGCTCTTGTGCATGGGCGCCTGAGTGCGCAGCTCGACCAGGTGCAGCACATCCGCTGCCTGTCGGTATCCAGGGCGTTTCTCTTCCCATCGCAGGCCACCTCGCCTATAATCTCCCACGAGCGTTGACACCACGATGGGAGGTCCAGTTCTGCGCCAATGCTCCCGCAGCAGATGAGACTCGCCCGCACAGCCAAACTCACCGCTAATGTCAGGCTGTTGACCTTGCACGGAGCACTCCCCGCCCAGCCCGGACAGTTCGTTCTGGTCTGGCTGCCTGGGCTCGACGAGAAGCCCTTCAGCCTGGTGGATGACGACCCCGTCACCCTGGCGGTGGCCCAGGTAGGCCCGTTCAGCAGTCGGCTGCATGAACTCGAGGCCGGAGACCGCCTCTGGCTCCGCGGTCCCCTGGGTCGCGGCTTTGACCTCGTCGGCGACCGGTTGCTTCTGGTGGGAGGCGGCTACGGGGTGGCGCCCCTGGCCTTTCTCGCTGCCAGGGCCACGGAGGCCCAGCGCAAGATGGCCGTTATTGGAGCCGGAACGAAGGAGAATCTGTTCTTCGAAGACCGGCTCACACAGGCTGGCTGCGAAACCATCCTGGTGACGGAAGACTGCTCTGCTGGCGAGGGCGGGCTCTGCACCGACGTCGCAGAGACACTGCTTCGCCAAGAAGCCTTCGACGTACTCTACGGCTGCGGACCAGAGGGCATGTTGAACAAGCTAGAGCACCTATGCGCGCAGCACGGCGTACCGGGCCAACTGAGCAAGGAGGCGTACATGAGATGCGGCATGGGCGTCTGCGGCTCTTGCGAGCGGAATGGCCTGCTCGTGTGCAGAGACGGGCCAGTATTCTCTGTAGGGCCACTACTTGACAAAGGTGCTTAACTTGCGTATACTTACTTCTGGTAGTTTGAAATAACGAATAAGCAGGACCTTCGGGGCAGGGTGAGGCCTCCAAAGGAGGCCAATTCCCGATCGGCGGTGTGGCACCGTTAGTTGGTGCCGAGCCCGCGAGCTGTGACGCAGATCTGGTGAGAAGCCAGAGCCGACGGTATAGTCCGGACGGGAGAAGGTTAGCAAGCCGGGAAAGGTGGAGCTTTCCTTGTTCTTGCGAGAGCGCGTCCCGAAGGTATGACCTTCGGGATTTTTTGTTTGCACGTGAGAAGCAACACGATGGGGACTTCGCGAGAGATGGCCGATTTGCTGGCCCCGGCTGGGGCGTTCTCGAGAGGCGCAGGAGCAGTGAAGAGGACGCTAGCCAGGGTCCCAGAGAGGTACCGCGCGTACTT
>CAZOBP010000146.1:0-7429 GCA_964577995.1 uncultured Anaerolineales bacterium | reverse complement strand
GCTAGATCCAAGTGTGGCGGTCTCGTGATCAGGAGTATGTCTTCGATAATAGCGTTTACCCTCTCCCCCTCCTTGAGGACCCTCTGCAAAGCCTCGTGCCTGCTGTCGCCCTCTTCGAACTTGGTCATCAGATGCTGAATCCCGGCACCCATGCCCGCCAGGGGGTTGCGTATCTCGTGAGCCACTACCCCCGAAACCTCCGCCAGAAGCGCCGCGCGATCCAGCTTCCTTCGCTCCTCCTCCCGCTCCTTCAGCGGTCTGAGATCACTCAACGTAACCGCCGCTCCGCTTACGCCCGCTTTGCCGCACCGCAGGGGAGACACACTCATCTCCACCGGCCCTGCCTCGACACGAGGCCGCGCCACATGTATCTCCTCGTGAGCGTAGACCATATCCCGCTGGATACTGTCTCGTACGATGGCGGCCCCGTGCCCGAGCAAATCCTCGACACCCTTGTCCAGCACTTCCTCTTCCCTGCAACCCAGAAGTCTCTCTCCTGCTGGATTCACCAACCGCACAAGTCCCTGACTATCCACCACCACCACGCCAACCGCCATACTCTCCAGCACCAGACGACGGTCCGCCTCCCGACCCGAGAGCCAGTTGACCCGATCCTCCAGAGAGCCGAGCTGCATTGTGCGGCCCACAGCCGACGCCAGTCGCTCTCCCAAGGTGCAGAAGAGCTCGACTTCCTCTTGGTCGAATTGACGTCCCCCCCGCCGCACCAGCAGCATCAGGCCCCGTAGTTGCCTGCCGTCCCGCAGCGGCACTAGCGCGGTCGCTACGTCGTTACCCAACCCGGCGCTGACCCCATCTACCCAGGCGTCCGGACCCGCTTCACTCAAAGGGAGTGCCCTGTCCCAACGAGCCACAGCTTGGGCCAGAACCCCATCCACTGAAACCCGACGAAGAGCTGTCTCCTCCCACACGTGAGAAGGGAAACGCCGCTGGGCAGCCAATACGAAATCTCCATCGTCGCGGTCTCCCACGAATACGGCCGCCATATCCACCGACGGAACCCGCAGAAGCTCCTCCGCTGTCCTCTCCGCCAGCTCGTCCACGGTCAGAGACCGTATCAGGTGACACGAGACCGCGTCAAGGGTCGCAGCAGCGTGCAACTTCCGCTCCAACTGCCTCAGTTTCCTCGACAGAGCCGCCGATTTCCCAAGGCCGATCCCGACATCTTCACCCTTCTCCGGCGGTGCCTCCTGGTCAGGCGCAGCCTGAGTGACCTCTGGCTCGGAGGCTACAACCTGGGCCACTCTCTCTTGCCGCGACGTCGAGTTGAGGGCCTCGGCGACACTGCTGCTCAGTTGCGCCAGGTTGATGGGCTTCTCCATGTAGTCGTAGGCCCCTAGCTTCATGGCTCGCACTGCGCTCTCCACCGCCGCGTGGCCCGTCAGCACGATCACGGGCAGTCCCGCATTCACCTTCCTGATCTCGCCCAGCACATCCAGGCCATCGCCGTCTGGCAGCATGAGGTCCAGAAGCACCAGATCCACGTCCTGTGCCGCCAACTGCTTCAGGCCTTCCCCCGCCGTGTGTGCCGCCGCCGCCTGGTAGCCCTTCTCTTCCAGCGATTCCTTGAGGAAGTAGCAGAGGGTCTCCTCGTCGTCTATGATCAGGATGCGCCCCTTCATAGCCCTGCCCCCTTGGCCATGGGAAGTCGCACTGTGACCTTGGTACCTTCCCCCTCTCTACTCTCGATCCTCAGTTCGCCCTCGTGCGCCTCGATGATACGGCTGGCGATGGGTAGACCCAGACCGGTCCCACGTGCCTTCGTCGTGTAGAACGGCTCGACTATCTTGTGCACATCCTCCTCGCCGATCCCCACGC
The DNA here is from genome assembly GCA_964577995.1 of uncultured Anaerolineales bacterium. Lineage (GTDB taxonomy): Bacteria > Chloroflexota > Anaerolineae > UBA7937 > B3-Chlor > JAUVXJ01. The sequence goes on along the minus strand of CAZOBP010000146.1, from coordinate 5,593 downwards.
CGTTGTCCCCAAGAATCACCTCAGCGTACTCCGCCTCACCGTCCCCCGACCTCTCGGCACGGACTGGCCCTCTCACCGCCACGGTGAGCTGCCCTCCATTCGGCATCGCCTCAATGGCGTTGACCACCAGGTTCGAAAACGCCTGCTCCAGTCGCATCTTGTCTGCCCTCACCTCGAGGAGACCAGGCGCGTAGTCAGTCAGGATGTCCACGCCCTTGGCCGAGGCCCTGTCCCGATACTCGGCCACGAGCGTGTCCAAGACAGCGGCGACGTCACACGATGCAAGATTCAAGCGCGGAGGACGCGAGATGAGCAGTATGTCCTCGATGATCTGGTTGACCCGCTCACCTTCCTTCATTATCCTTTCCAGCGCTTCGTGCCGGTCGTCAGCCTCGGCGAACTTGCCCAGCAGGTGCTGGATCCCCGCGGCCATGCCCGCCAGCGGGTTGCGTATCTCGTGCGCCATCACCGCCGACATCTCTCCCAGAACAGCCAGCCGCTCTAGTCTGATTCTCTCCTCTTCGAGCCGCTTCTCCCTGCTCAGGTCGGCCAGCATGATCACGGCGCCATTTACCTTGCCGCCGTCGCCCCTCAGCGGAGAGACGCTCATGCCCACTGACTCGCTCTCCCCACCATCCCTCCTTACGGAGATCTCCTCCCGGGGATACGCCAGTTGCCTCTCCATGCTGTCTCGCACGATCCTGGCGCTCTGCCCTAGCAATCGCTCGACAGAACTATCGAGCACATCCTTCTCCTTGCAGCCGAGCAGACTCTCTCCAGCCTGATTGACAAGCCTGACCTTGCCATCCCTGTCCACCACCACCAATCCGTTGGTCATGTCCTGAAGGACGCTCTGGCTGAAGCGCCACATGGTCCCCATCTCGCCCACCGTACGTTGTAGACGCTCAACCAAGTGCGCGTTCTCTATGGCCACACCGATCTGGTTGCCGACGGCGGTGAGCAGGGCGATGTCCTCGTTGGTGAACCCGCGAGGCTCCAGCCCGTAGACGCTCATCACCCCGTGGACGCTGTCTTTGGACGCCAGAGGCACGGCAACACACCTGCCCGGACCGCTGCTTACCCCATCAGGCACCGACTCCTGTGAGGAAACACCGCCAGACGAGACGAGGACTCTCCCAGCTTCGACTACCTCTTCCGCCAGTCTGCGGGGGCCATCAGGCCAGCCTAGCTCCCTCTTCTGTTCGGACGTCATCCCCTGCTCCACGACCGGGATCAGAACTGCCTCGCCATCGCGGTTCCCGCTCAGATACACGACTCCGCTCTGCGTTCGTGTCAGATCGACGACCTGCCCCAAGACTTCCTGAAGCATCTCCTCCACGTCCACAGACCGGCTCACCGTGTTCGCTATGGAGTTGAGCGCGGAAAGGTACTCGGTTCTCAGCTTCACCTGCCCGCGCCACCTCTCACGCTCACGTATGTCTCTGGCGAAGCACTGCACGAGCTCGCGCCCCTCATGCGATACCACGTCGGCGCTGAGTCGCACCGGTATCTCGTCCCCATGCCGGTCCACGAAGGACAGAACGTCCAGCGTCGCCGCGCCGTCCCGCAGAGCGGTCTGGACGCAGCCTCTCAACGTTCCTCGTTGCTCGGGCACCACAAGGTCGTCCAGGGCCATGCGCAGCAGATCGTCTCTGTGATATCCGGTCAGAGACTCCACTCTGTTGTTGACCTCCAGAAGCCCCAAGTCGCTGCCAACCGTGAACACCGCCTCGTCGGTCCCTTGCACCAGCTTCTGGTACTTGACCCGCGATTCCCTCAGAGTGGCACTCTGCTCGACGGTTCGCGTTCGCATCTTGGTCAGCAGGTAGGCCCCGTTTCCAAACGCGAGCGCCAAGGCCAGCACGACGAGGACCGTGGTGATCCTCGAACTCCCAGAGCCTGGCGCAGCCTCGGCCACAGGGGCACCCAGCCAGGCGCGGTCCACCTGTTCTTTGAGACCAAGCACCTCGATGGAAGCCAGGGCATAGTTCAGAACGTTGAGTTGCGCCTGGCTGCCCTTGGGCACGGCAAAGGCATAGCTCACAGTCTCCTCAGGGAGGCCAACCACTTTCACCTCGTTCGCCAGGTCGGCCTCTTGTGCGGCCCGCAAGCCGGTGATCTCATCGACGACCAGCGCAACGGCCTGTCCCTCCACGACCAGCTCCAGTCCTTCTTGTGCGGATTTCACCAGGACTGTGGAGATCTCGGGTTCCGCCGCCAGAAGCGTGATCGCCGGAGTGTCCGCTTGGACGGCAACTTCGCGGCCGCGAAGATCCCCCAGCCGGGCTACGTCAAACCTATCCGCGCGGACGAAGATGCTGAGGGAACTGCTGGCGTAGGGCTCTGTGAAGTCATAGAAATCACTTTCCTCCACGGTCGCCACCATGCCCATCACGGCGTCGACTTCACCATTGGCCAGGCCGATCGCGGCCTCCTCGCGGGTCATGGGCTCAACCTTCACCCCCACCCCCAGGATGGGAGCCAGGGCCTCGGCCAGGTCGACCTCATACCCACCATAAACGCCATCGTCGCCGGAGAAACCGAAAGGCGCTTCATCCCACCGTCCCGCGAAGCGCAGCTCTCGCTTTTCTGCCAGCCACGCTTGCTCGGATTCCCCGAGAGCGCCCAGACCGATCACCGCACCAGGGCCTCGCCGCGCGTTGTAGACCACGATCGAGACCAGGACGATGCCCAGCACGCAGAGGCCGAGAACGGCATACCTGAGTCGGATTCTCAACAAGCTCCTGACGATGGACATCTCACCTCAATCCTGATGGGAGGATCCCCAAGGCCTGCCTGTAGGTCTGGACAGTGCGCCGCGCCACTCTGATGCCAGCCTCGGCCAGCATGTCCATCAACTCGCCGTCAGTCAAGGGAGAGCTCTCCTGAGAGACCCATTCCTTGATCAAAGATTTGGCCTTCAGGGAGCCATCGAAGAAATCCGCCAGGGCCACAATCCGTCCTCCCGGAATGAGCGCGTATTTCGAGGACATGGCCCTGCTCACAGTCGATTCGTGGAGGTCCAACGTGTCGGCCAGCCGAGCTCTGGTCAGAGGGCGGAGAGACCTCTCATCGTGGAGCAAGAACTCCCTTTGAAACTCCACCAGCCCCTCTACCGCCCTGCGTAGAGTCCGCCACCGTTCCTCCCAGCCGGAGATGAAGAGTTGTCCCCTCGCGACGTACTGCCGCACGTGCTCCTGCTCCCCCTCATCACCGTGCCCATCTCCAGCGTCGAAGACCTCGCAGAGCTCCCGGTATGTCCGGTCCAGGTCCAGACGAAAACGACCCTGCTCCGGGAAGCGTATGTCGAACTCCTCCTGACCCACAGGGCCGCGTACGGTAATGACCACGTCAGGCCGCAGGTACTGAGCGTCAACCGGCCGCTCGGCGTAGGTTGGCGACTGAGCGCAAGCGCTGATGGGATAGGGATGGAGATGGGACCGGATGAAATCGCGTGCCCGCTGCACCTCCTCTATTCCCACCTGCAAGCTCTTCGCTATCTTGTCCAGTCTGTCCTTGCACAACGACTCCCAGTGTTCCAGGATCAGACGCTCGCACAGATGCGCGACGTCGGCGCCCCCATCCAGGCTCTCCAACTGGATCAACAGGCTCTCCTCCACGGTTCTGGCCCCAATACCGACTGGGTCTTGCCTCTGCATCACAAACAGGACACGCTCCACCTGTTCCACAGGCGCGTCCACAGTGCCAGCGATGCTTTCCAGGTCGCAATCCAGAAGCCCACGGTGGTCCAGATTCTCGAGGAGGAGAGACGCTATCTCGAGCTCCACGCCCGAGACCAGAGGAGAGACTTGCCAGAGCAGGTGATCACGAATCGACCAGGGGGCCGCGACTGTGGAGAAGGGGTCCCACTCGTCGTCGGCCCAGGCTGTTGAGCCAGCGGAGTACGACTCGTCCACGGAGTGTGCCCTGACCTTGGCCGCCATGGCATCCTGGCAGTTCGGACAGGACGAACCAGAGTAGGTCGCGCCGCAGCTCTCGCAGTAGCCCGACTCAGTGACCTCAAGCGCAGGATTCTCAGCCAGCTCCTGGCGAATGGCGCCCTCTATCTCGGCCGAAGGTAGCTCCAACAGCCGGCTGAGGATCACCGTCTTGGGCGTGGTCTTTGGCTTGAGTGCTGGTGAGATGCTGAGCCCAATGCTCATTCCGCACAGACCCCACGAACCTGCTCCGGCGACGACGCAAGATCACACACTCAGCATACGACGGACGGCTCGGAATGCGCAATCCTGCGCATTCTCGGCCCATTATACCACTAGGGACTCACCGAACTCTCACGAAAAAACTCACAATCACCCGCCAGAAGGCCACAATCCACTTATACCACACCTCGATAAGCCGTGTCAAGTGCGGATAATTCAGTAGTAGCCATCGCCAGCACGCGGCTAAGGAGGATGCGGAATAGAGAGGGGCAAGCCGCCGACGGAACAGAAGAAGCTCAGGCCTCGGCGACGGGGGAAGGTTGCGCATCCACTTCCGCCCACGAGCTTGCATTCCCCCGCGATTGGTGAGATCATTTACCAACAGAAAGGAGAAAGCAGACGATGGGAGAGCACCCAAAGTACCTCTGGATGAATGGTGAGTACATTCCGTGGGAGGACGCGAAGATCCACGTCACCACGGAGGCAGTGGGGTTCGGCAGCTCGGTGTTCGAGGGCTTGAGGGCCTACTGGAACGGCTCGGAAGAGCAGTTGTTCATCTTCAAGCTGGAGGAGCATCTCAAGAGGCTGGCCCAGTCCACGAGGATGATGCGCATGACGCTCGAGCACTCCCTCGAGGACATCGGAGAGGCCTGTGTGGAACTCCTGGTGAGGAACGAGTTGCGGGAGGACGTGCACCTCAGGCCTACCGTGTACTTCGGCGTTAGCACGGTGTTCTTTGCCCACAAGCCCGGGACCGTGGAGGTCGGGGCCTACGTGGTGACCGGTCCGCGGAAGTCGATCCTGGGCACCGGAACAGGCATCCACGCCTGCGTCAGCTCCTGGACGCGCATCTCCGATCGCGACATGCCTCCACGGATCAAGGCAGCCGCCAACTACCAGAACGGGAGACTGGCCCACGTGCAGGCCGCCGAAGACGGCTACGACAGCGCCATCCTCCTCAACGAGATAGGGAAGGTCGCCGAGGGACCTGGCGCCTGTGTCTTCTTGGTGCGCGATGGGACCGCTATCACCCCACCGATAACGGGAGGCATCCTGGAGAGCATCACCAGGACCACTCTGATCCAGCTCTTCCAGGATCAGATGTCAGTGCCCGTGGTGGAGCGAGAGGTGGACCGGACGGAACTTTACATCGCCGACGAGGTCTTTATGTGCGGGAGCGCCTTCGAGGTCACGCCGATCTTCTCGGTGGACAGATACCAGGTGGGCGAGGGCAAGGTCGGACCGCTGACCGCGCAGTTGCAGACCGAGTACGAGAACGTGATCAGAGGGAAGAACCCTAAGTACAGGGATTGGCTATCGCCTGTCTACACCTAGAGAAGGCGGGGGACAAACGCCGCCCAGGCAGCGGGGCACAACAAGGGGGCTATCCACAATGGATAGCCCCTATCTACACTATGAGCTATCGGACCCTA
>CAZOBP010000145.1:0-7490 GCA_964577995.1 uncultured Anaerolineales bacterium | reverse complement strand
AGGGCGATGCTGGTCATGAAGCTCATCAAAGCCAAATAGATCGGGTGGCGTATCCAGGCGTAGGGTCCCGTGGTTACCAGATGGTGCTGATCGCGCATTTGCAGGGGGGATGACCATTCCTTCCCAAGCGTTGCCCGAGACCACGCATGAATCGCAAGGCTGACGACTCGTAGGGCGACCCCCATCCAGCGCATCCAATCAGGAAATGGCACCGAGAGCACCACGAGCCACGACGGGTTGATGGCATACAGCACAAGAGAAGCGACAAGAGAAATGGAGCGGATTGCCCGAACGACGGCGTAGCCCAATGCTTCTCTTCGATAGCCTCACGCTGGAACCCGAGTCCGGGTCGCTCGCCTTCGTTCTATGGGCTCAACGTCTTAGACATGAGCAGATCCACCACTTCATATCCCAGCTTCTCGTACATCGCCCTGGCAGCATGATTGTGGCCAAACACGTGCAAGGCGATTCTTGGGAGACCCAATTCTCGCGCCTCCTCTTCCAGGGCCTCCAAGGCCTGCGTGCCGTATCCCCGACGACGATAAGCGTTATCGATCCGCACATCATAGACAAAGGCCCACGGCCCTCCTTCTCGCTCCTCCGCTGCAAACCACAGAGCACCCACCTTCTCCCTGAGTGTTTCATCCTCGATGGTGAAAACGTACTGGTCTTCAGTCGCCAGGCCAGCGGTTGGCTGCAGCGCGAGTTAGGCGGCCTAGAATGTGCAATCTACTTTCTTCTCGAGATAGCAATACTCACCAGACCGAGGACACCAATCCCAATCGCACCAGCAGTCGAGTAGTCTCCCTTGGCAAACAGAAACATCAGAACTGCTATGACGACCAAGATTACGCCAACAACGAACCGAGACTTGTTCAGCCGGGAACTGCTCATCTGTGACCTCCCTAATGGCCCCATGAGTACTGATTATGCGGACAGATGTCCGCCTAGTCGCCCAACCTGGCCCATCAGCCCGACGTTTGTCCCAACAACCATGCTATGTCCCACCGCCGCTCAGTGCCACACGGTCGCGCGTTGTGTACGGGCGGGTCTCAGACCCGCCCCTGCGAGCCTGCGCTGGATGTTTTCAGTCACACCGCCCCTCCACGATAGCGATCTCTTCCTCGGTCAATCCATAGAACCCACACACCAGCGCCTCGATCTCCGCGCCGGTGGCCTCGGTTTCGTGGTCGGCTGTAGCGACTGGAGAGGCAGCAGCCCCAAAGAAGAAAGAACCTTGGAGTTAGACGAGATCCCCATTCAGTCCTTCACTCACTTCTGCCCGACAAATAACCCGTATCCGAAATACTCCTGAAGGTTGTCCGGTATGACCCCGCTCTGTCGCACTCCCTTCACGAATGTCCTGTAGGCTGGACTCCTGGCATAGAGCAACAGTATTCTCCACATCACGCGCAGCATTCCTCCCCACCCATACCGCCGCAGTATCCCTCTCGCCTCGTCCTGGGTGTTGATTTCGTAGGTCCTCACCGTAATCTCTCTCAGCCCAGCGCCCTCCAGCAACCCTGCCCAAGCATCAGAAGTCAGTGGTTGCACGTTGGTACCCACATCCTGCGATGCCCAGGCCACCACTTCTGGTGGCGGCGGTACCTTGCGCCAGACTGACTCGTTGAGTCCGACGTATCCTCCCGGCTTCGTCACCCGCACGTACTCGTTGACCGCTTTCTGCTTGTCTTCTGGAAAGGAGGTTACAGACTCGGTGAAAACGGCGTCGAAAAGAGCATCCTGGAAAGGTAGGTCTTGTGCATCTGCAACCCTGAATTCAACCCTGTCTGCTACCTTCTCTCTCTCTGCCCTTTCCTTGGACCTCTCGACCATCCTCTTGGAGATATCCACGCCGACGACTCGACAGCCATGGCTTTTGGCGATGAAGCAAGGCGTCACCCCAGCACCACTGCCAACATCCAAGACGTATTTGCCCTTGCCTATGTGACATAGCTCAATGAGCGCTTCTGTGGCCTCGAGCCCTCCGATGTGTTTGGTCAGACCCACCTCAGCCGCAAAGTCGAAGAAGGTTGGTTCATTCTCCATTTGTTCACCCACTCCCTTGATAGTCTTCAATCCTCTGCTCTGTCGCTGCTGCCTAGCTGGTGAAAATGCGGACGTCGGTCCACCTGGTTGCCGTTTCTGGCGCACCAGGCCGAGCTTTGTTTCTACAACCACGCTAACTCCGAAGGCCGCCCAGTGGTGCCGGAGAGGCTTGCTGCTGCTAGCCACAGGTTCCTTTTCGAGTCTGTGGTGGGCGAAGAAAGACCCCCTGTGCGCCCGGTCGGACCACTGAGATCACTAAACTCTCTCTCGGAGGAATCAGTCCCTTCGGTGCGCTTAGTGATCGCGTTATTCGACGATGGCGATCTGTCCCGCGCTCGGGCCGCACAAGTCTGGATCAGCGCGTCGATCTCCCGAACATCACTCATATCAGGACGGTGTTTTCCCGGGGCGTGCAGTACAAACCAGGAACCCGCATGAATTCGCTCAAGCAACTTTCAGAGCATAGACAATTCCTGCTGGGTTGTCCTCGCCTGTTGCGCCTTCTCTACCCGGGTCATTGGTGATCTCCATATGTATCACGTTGTTCCATCTCCGCAGAAAAGGCCCAAAGTACACCGTGGTCGGGACGTGAGAAAAGCGGATGTTCTCCGCCACAAGCTGTCCATTGACATACACGTTGACGGAATCATCGACCATCAGGGTCAAGGTCGCACTGGCCACCCCGTGGCTGGACCGAAGAAGCCAGAAGTCCAGTCGATGCCAGACGGTTTGCCCTCGCTGCGCCTCCTGGTCGCTTGGTTTCTTCTTCTTCCAGATCCATTTTGCCCCCTGTATGGGTTTCCAGGCAGGGTGAAGTGGTTCGCATTCGATTGGGTCATCATAGGGACCATCGCGATTGCCGGAGAACCCGCCCGTCTGCCCACTGAACTTGGTCACCGTGTATTCGTATCGCACCAGGAGCACAGTTGCAGCCAGGCCGACAATGAGGATGGGAGCCCAGGAAGGCCCCGTGCTGGAGTAGACGAGCCAGGCGACGATGAGGAGCAGCCCCGAGACCACCAGTTCGCAGTGCCTGTCGAGCAGACGTCGAATGGGCACCTTGCCCGCACGTGCGGCGATGTAAGTAATGGTCAAAGGGACCAGGGAAAAGGCTATCGCGTTTAGGATGATATAGAGTGGGTTGCCCCAGTCGGCCTCCCCATTCATGTTCGTCCAACCTCGTCTCTACATCCCTTGTCAACCAGGCTTCCGTCGATCTCCGGACCCGTGGGACCACTGAGGCCACCAAACCCCTGAGATCACTGAACCCTCCCTCAGTGGAATCACTCTTCTCAGCGGGTTCAGTGATCCTGTCCCTCCACGATCGCGATCTGTTCCTGGGTCAACCCATACAGCTCGTACACCAGCGCGTCGATCTCTCCGTCGGTGGCCTCTATCTGGCGCTGGTAGAGCTTCTTGTCGGCGGGGATGGTGGCGGCGGCCAGCTTCTTGTGCAGGTCCAGCATGCGCTCAGTGCGAACGTGGGTTTCTCTGCACTCGGGGCGGGTGTAGAGGTCGCGGTTGCGGGCGAAGCGCTGGACCAGCCCTTCGATGTCTCGACAAGCTGTTTCAGGGGCGCTGACTTCTGGCCGCTCTTGCTCCGCGCTCAAGGCTCCCTCTTCTCCCAACGGACGCCCGCTGTCATTTCCTATTGTACCACTTATCTGGGGTTTTGTCATCTTTGGGGGCCCGGCGGCGTAGCCGTAGCCGCACGACGACTGCCCGGTGTAGGACAAACTTGAGTTTGTCCTACGGGAGCGCGCCCAAGATCATGCGGTCAGCATTGTCAGTGTTTGTAGTGATCCAGACCCCTCCGGCGGGGCGATCGTACGGAGGCGTGCTCGCCGGACTGAAGCCGGGCGGCAAGCACCGTTTGTAGGGCAGACTCGAGTCTGCCCTACAGGAGCGTGTGGCGGTGGTAAGCCGTGGGTGACACCGGACTGGAGTCCTGCACTACTGAACTGAACGGGAAACCGGCGGAGGCCGGTTCGGGGGTGCTCGGTGTGTCGGTGCCCGGCAGTCGCCCGGACGAGGCAGTTGTGCTCGTCAACTGCTGATGTTACAATGTGGCCGCCCGAAGAGGCGAGGGCCTGTGTTCTAGATCGAGGAGCGGAGGGCACTGGTGGTGAAAACACAGTGACTAAGGGACGGAGATACCCGGGTGTGGAATCGGCAAGTGCCGACGGCGAGGCCTCAGTGGGGGGCGGCCGCTCGATGCGAGTGCTGGTGGTCAGGCAGATCTGCCGCGATTCCTGCCCGGGGGGCGCTTTCTCGTGCGGGAGGGCAAGCCAGCGAGCGGGTACACTCCACTACTGCAACTGGAATTCGAGGGGCCGCAGGATTGGCTTCACTCGACCTATCTCCTTCTCGATTTCAAGGGGCTGGATAGCGGGGAGGAGGTCCGTTTGCGGATAACCTTCGGCGACTCTGGCAGGGCTGTGTACTCGTTCAAGGACTTGTCCTCCCAGTGGGAGACCGTCAATATCCCTCTCTACGACCCCGTAGCCACCGAGGGCATCGTGCGCTGGGACCAGGTCTCCTCGCTGACAGTGGGCATGGGTGGTACAGATGTGGAGGAGGGCGTCGGTTTGGGGACCATCACTGTGATGGGAGACAGCCTGAGTCTGGAGTCTCTGGGTACCGCTCTAGGGATGAAGACGTTTCTGCTCTCTTCGCAACACCCGACTCCAGCGCCGGTCGCAGAGCTTCTCTCTGCGCCGGGCGAAACACCGGGGGAGATCCTCGAATGGGAGCAGGCTAGCCCCTGGCTCTACCGTCTCCGAATCGCCGCCACAGCGCCCTACACGTTGGTCTTTTCGAGCACCTATGATCCGCTCTGGCGCGTTTTCGTTGATGGACGGGAGATCAGTCCTCAGTCCAGCTACTACTTCGTGAACGCCTATGCTATCGACAAGGTCGGGGAGTACGAGCTCACTCTGGAGTTCGCGGGCCAGAGATACCAGCGGTTGGCCTTCGCACTATCAGGCCTGGCGTATGCTGCTACCTTTGCTGCTATGGCAGTCTGCGCTGTGAAGGTATGGAGGAAGGGCCGGCGAGCGGATCGCCCACCGGGCACGCAGGATCCGATGGGTCAGGTGGGCGATGATTGGTGACACCGGAACTCGGCCTCTGGCGACGATGAGGAGGAGACTCCCCGCTCAAATCGCGCAGTCTTGGGCACTCGTGGCCGCGATGCTCGCAAGCCACCTGCTGAGCTATCTCTTCCAGCTCTTCATGAGCAGGAGTCTTCGAGCCTCGGATTTTGGGCTGCTGAATGGTCTGATGTCTTTCTCGCTATTGCTTACCATACCGGTGAGCACCATCCAACTCACGGTAGCCCGCCACACCGCGGAGACCGTGGTGCGAGTGGGCCGCCAGCAGGTACACAGGCATCTGCGCCGAGACCTCCGCCGCACCACCCCGTTCATTCTAGGAGGCATCGCCGTCTATCTCGTCGCCGGCCCGGTCCTGGCCACGTTCTTCCACACGTCGCTGTTGCCTATCTGGCTGGTGGGAGCAGCCTCCCTGGTGTCCCTGTACGTTCCCTTCGCGGAGGGCGTGCTGCAAGGGATGCAGCGGTTCCAGGCCCTGGCGGGCAGCATCCTCACCAAGTACGTGGGCAAGCTTGCCCTGGGAGCACTGTTGGTGCTCATGGGGCTGGGTGTCGAGGGAGCCCTGGCAGCGTTGTTTCTGTCGAGGGCAGCAGCGGCGATGTTCTCGTTCGTTATGGTGGCCTCGGGCCGGGATACGGAAGGCTCGGAGGGTGGTGCCACAGTGGAGAAGGAGACGACCTATCCGAGGGATATATGGCCGACTCTGGTTACCTACGCTTCGGTGGTCTTGCTGATGAACGTAGACGTGACTCTCGCCCGCCACTATCTATCCGCGACGGACTCGGCGCATTACGCGATAGCCGCTCTCTTGGGCAAGATCGCCTACTACTTGCCGGGCTTTCTGGTGATCATCATGGTGCCGAGGGTGGCAAGCGCCAGCGCGTCGGGCCGATCGACGAGACAGTATCTGGGGTTTGCGTTTCTGGCTACCCTGGCTGCCAGCGCCAGCGTGGTTCTCGTCTACGGCCTGTTCCCGCAACAGGTAATCTCCATCCTCTTCGGGAGCGGATACGCGTCTCCGGAGACTGCCGCTCTGGTCTTGTTCTACTCGGTCGCTATGCTGATCCTGTCGCTTCTCTATCTCGAGGTCCACTACCTGCTGGCCAAGAGACACACCCGGCCGCTGTACGGACTCGTCGCGGGGCCGGTGGTCGCCCTCCTGGGCATGGTCTTGCGGCATGGAAGTGGGCTTGAGCTGGTTGGCGCACTGACGCTGGGTTTGTTGTCTGGCCTGCTGGTGGTGAACCTGCTGGCTTTCGCCCTGAGAGGCTTCCGTGGCGACTCCGGAGGGGGTTGAGCGCAGGCCGGCCCTGCTATGGACCAGCGGGGTCGCCGGGGAATGAGATACTGAGCCAGGGCGACTGAACCACTGAGATCGCTGAACCCTCTTTCGGTGTAGTAGTCGATGCGTTCGGTGATCCCGCTTGTCCACGATGGCGGAGAGCCCGCAGCGCCCGACGTATGGCCGGTGCGATTGAATCCTGCCGCAACGGGTAGAGGTTGACTTGCGGAGCTATGGGACTCATCTCCGGTTTCCGCCGCGCGTCTCCATCTCTACTACTCTCAAACACTCTGGGCAACGGCCGAGTTGAGTGCGTCCTTCAGCAATCCCTTGAAACGATCCAGGGTGATGGGGTGGAAATCGACTTCTAGGCCCGACCAGTCGAAGAGTTCCAGGATCTCCTCGGCGTGATGCGCCATATACTCCTCGGCGAACTCCAGGCCATCCAGGACGATGATCTTGTCATAGAACCCTGGAAAGTTGGCGTTGGCGTCGGCCTTGTCCCAGCCGAAATACCTCTGATAGACGACCTTCCAGTTCCTGAGCCAGCCCGGGGTGAACCACAGAATCTTGTCCTGTCTCCCCCCGCTAATCTGCTGCCGCTCTTCGAAGCCAGCCAGCATGTCGTAGCCGTACTCTCCCTGAACTCTGGCCATCCCCTGGCCTGTTTCCTCTAGAATCGAGTCCACCCGCTTGAGTGGCTCTTCGGTACTGACGTGACACTTCTTTCCATAGACGACCATGATCTCGTGGTCGGCACACCATTCCCTGGTCTTGGACAGCTTCTTGAGGAGATGCTCTTCTAGCCTGTCGGGCAGGGCATGCAAACCGGGCGGGGTAAAGAATAGGCGGCGTGGATTCAGGAAACGGCTCTCCATCAGGTGAGTGATCTCTGGGTGCAGCATCCCGCAGGATATGATGCAGCGGTCCTCAAACGTGGGATCGGTCACTTTGGCCATCGACCTCTTCCTCCAATCATTTGCTAGCTTCCTCCCCGATAGCGATCTCTTGTGCAGTCAGGCCATGCAGTTCGCCCGCAAGTGCCA
>CAZOBP010000144.1:0-7496 GCA_964577995.1 uncultured Anaerolineales bacterium | reverse complement strand
CTCATGAGGCGGCGCCTCTGGCGGTACCTGCCGCTCAGGATGTTGGCACGCCAATCACCAGACTACCCATCGAGCCGGAACCTCTGATCAGACGATCAGATCCACCAGCTTGAACTCCACCGTGTCCACGAGGCCCCTGTTGGTGATGCGCAACTCTGGGATCACCGGCAGCGCGAGGATGGACATGGTCATGAAGGGCGACTCCAGATCGCACCCCAGTTCCTTCCAGGCCCTCGCCAGGGACTGCACCTGCTCATTCACCGTCTCCACGGGCTCCTGAGACATCAGTCCAGCGATGGGCAGAGGGACCAGGGCCAACACCTCACCGCCACGCACAGCGATCATCCCACCACCTGCCTCGGCCAGCGCGTTTCCTGCGAAGGCCATGTCCTCGTCGTTGGTGCCCACGATGAGCAAGTTGTGGCTGTCGTGGGCGATAGTGGAAGCCACAGCGCCGGCCTGGAAGTGGAAGCCCTTGACGAAGCCCAGGCCGATCTGCCCACTTGCACCGTGCCTCTCCACAGACGCAACCTTGGCCAGATCGTCCTCTATTGAGGTGCTCACCAGGCCGCCCACAACAGGTCGCTCCATCTGGAGGTGCTTAGTCACCACCTGCCCACCACTGACCTCCATGACCCTCAAGGTGACACTCGGATCACCAGCAGGCGCTCTGACCTCGAAGTCCGGGTCCAGCAGCGGCGCTGGCAGCCGGACCGACTTCCGCGCAGAAGCCGGGTATTCGAACTTGGGCAAGTCCACCAACATCCGGCCTGCCTGAGCCACGACCATGCCATCCACCAGGACCTTCTCCACCCGCATCTCCTCCAGATCCTGGACCAAGATAATGTCGGCGCACTTTCCCGGACTGATACTCCCCAGGTCGTGTCCCAGGTGGAAGTACTCCGCCACGTTGAGCGTCGCCATCTGAATGGCCCGCACCGGGTCCAGCCCCTCTTCGACGGCCCGCCTGACCACGTGGTTCATGTGTCCCACGTTGACCAGCGTATCCGGGTGGGTATCGTCGGTGATCATCATGGCGTGACGGCTGTCCACACCCGTCTCGGTGATGGCCCTGATGGTTTCCTTCAAGTCGCGCCACGCGGAGCCTTCGCGAAGCATGACGTACATACCCAGGCGCAGCTTGGCCAGAGCGTCTTCTTTGCGCGTGGATTCGTGGCACGAACTGATGCCCGAGGCGATGAACGCCTGGAGCCCTCGCTCCGTCTCGGGGATGGAGTAATGCCCCGTCACGACCTTCCCCGCCTGGAGAGTGGCGCGGAGAATGGCGTGGACGGCCTCGTCCGCAGCCAACACACCGGGCATGTTCATCATCTCCCCCAGCCCGGCCACGTACGGCCAATCCATGGCCTCTTCAATGTCAGCCGGGCCGATGGTTGCCCCCGCATCCTCGAAGCCTGGCAGCGCTGGGACGCAAGACGGCATAGCCAGGTACACCTTCAGAGGCAAGCCCTGGCTCTCCTCCATCATCTGCCTGATGCCCTCCACCCCCAGCACGTTGGCTAGCTCGTGGTTGTCGATGAAGACTGCCGTCGTTCCGTGAGGAAGAACCGCCCGAGCGAACTGAGTGGGGGTGATCATGCTGCTCTCAATGTGGACGTGTCCCTCTATCAACCCAGGCAGTAGGTGGTAGCCGCTGGCGTCGAAAATCTCCGTCGCCTCGCCGATGGTGTGGTCAGCCTGGCCCACCATGGCTATGCGACCGGACTTCACGGCCACGTCCATCCCATGCAGGATCTCGGCCGTATGCACGTTGACCAGCGACCCTCCCCGGATCACCAGGTCAGCCTTGACGCGACCCATGGCGGTATCCGCCAGAATCCTCGTTACTTCCCACAGAGGTCTTCGCTGCGGCGCGTATGGCTTCATTGGCTTCTCCTGTACCTCGGGGGAGCGCGCCCGACGAGGGCTGCTAGACAACGTCCTTCAAGAAGAACTCAAAGGGGTCCTCGATCACGCGGCGGAGGTCCTGCAAGAACCTTGCACCTGTCGCTCCATCCACCACGCGATGATCGACGGAGAGAGTGAGGTGAATGGTAGGTCTGGCTACCACCTCCCCGTCCTCCACCACAGGTCGTTCGGCGATGCGACCCGTGGCCAGAATGGCGCTCTGAGGAGGATTGATGATCGCCTGGAAGATGTCCACACCCAGCATGCCCAGGTTTGTGAGTGTGAACGTGCCTCCTGTGACCTCGTCCAGGGACAGTCTGCCTTCAGCGGCTTTCGCCGCAAGCTCACTTCGGGTCGCCGCGGTCTGGGTCAGGCTGAGTTTGTCGGCGCCGCGTATCACAGGCACTACCAATCCTTCGTCTACCGCCGTAGCCAGGCCCAGGTTGATCTCTTGGAAGAGGCGGATCTTCCCATCCTCCCAAGTGGCGTTGGCGTACGGATGAGCTCTCAGCGTTGATGCCACAAGCCTGATGAGCAGATCGGTGAACGTGACGCGCACATCGCCCTTCTTCTCGCAAATAGGGAGCAGTCTCTGTCTAACCTCCACCAAAGCCGCCGCATTCACCTCCACACTGAGGTAGAAGTGGGGCGCAGACGAGAAACTCTCGGTCATCCGCTCAGCCATCAGCTTGTGGACCTGGTTGGGTGAGACCAGTTGCCCACCTTCGAGAGCTGGCCGGACACCCTCAGCCGCGAAACCCAAGACGTCCTGTTCGATGATGCGACCGTCGGGTCCGCTGCCCGGCACCGCCTCGAGTGCGATGCCCTGTTCACGGGCTATCCGCCGTGCGGCAGGAGATGCTTTCGGACGCGGCCTGGATTCCCCTGCCCCGATGCCGGTATCGCGGGCTCGCTTCTCGGCGGCCACCACATCCTGCTTGATGATCATGCCATCTTGGCCGGTGCCGGTCATCTTGGCCAGGTCTAGGCCCCGGTCACGAGCGAGCCTCCTGGCCGCAGGAGTGGCCATCACCGCCCCGGCCTCCTGTTCGGGCAGTGGCGGAGGTTCACCCACCGCCGCCTTCTGTTCTGGAGCTGTCTCGGCGACGGACTCCGGCACCTCCTCTCCGGGCGCCACGATGTAGGCTACGACCTGGGCAATGGGCACGGTCTCGTCTTCACCTACCAGGATCCTGCCCAGGATGCCCGAAGCCGGGCATTCCACCTCCATGACCACCTTGTCGGTCTGCACCTCGAAGAGTACCTCGCCCTGCTCCACCGTATCGCCCTCTGCTTTCAGCCAGCGTACGATGGTACCCTCTTCCATGGTCAGCCCCAGCTTGGGTAGAATCACCTCTTGCACTCTTGTCCTCCTGATCAGAGCGTCGCGCGTGGAAGAATGCTCGCGCGTCACTCAGCTGGCATCTGGCCCCCGACCTACTCACGAGGTGGCACGATCGTCACCGTCCACGAACGATGATGCCTCCAGCCGGGGGATCTCCGCCCCATCGTTTCCCGTTGGAATCGAGCGTAGCCTCGGAATCAGACCCCTGCCCACGGGGTTGGGCCGGTGGACAGGCCCGGTGAGGCTTCGCTTGGAGAGCACCGTCTTCGCGGAAGCTACAGCGGGCACAGACCGGGTCAGCTCCTGAATGCTGGCACGAGCTGTGTGGTGAGGGTCTCTAGATAGCTGTTGGGCGGCAAGGACGGATCGCTTCCGTAGGCGAAGTCCACGATCTCCGCGCTAAGCCGCAAGCCGACGCCGTCGATGACGATGGTCTGGCCCTTCTCCACCAAGACCGCCTCCCCGCGGTCTTTCATCTTCTCCCGTAGCACTTCGCTCTTGTAGGCGAATTCACTCATCAATACCTTGGTGACCGTCTGGACGTTGTCCATGTCCGTCTTGTCGAAAAGCCAGACCTCGAACGCCGCGATCTTGTCAGGACTCCCTTCGCCCAGTACCTCTGAGAAGCCAACGCCACAGGCTCCGTAGAACTCGCCATCGGCCCCGTGGGTCTCGATGTTGAAGGATGTGTCGTACCCGTCGTCACCGAAGCTATAGGTTGTCACGAAGCGGCCCAAAGCTACGCCGCCTGGCCTCTCTCCAGGGATGAGCTCCTCTTCGCGCCTCTCATCGGGCAGCCCCGGGATACGCTGCCGCACGATGCGGAAGATGATCAGAGCTATCAAGCCGACGATGAGGAGGAGAACGAGAACGAGACCACAGATGGGCAACATGGAACGCACTGTGGAGAGGATACGCGCTGTACCTGTCTCCGGGCTGGGCTCAGGGCTCGGCGTGGCCACGGAGGGAGTACTGTCCAGGACCGTCCCCAGGTACTGGATACGACGTTTGCCCTCCGCATCCCCGGCCTTCTCTCGCTCCTCGATAAGCTTGGCCAGCACGTCGCTGATCTCCTCGTTCCCGAAGCCCTCCATACGCTGGCGCGCCAGATCGCCGTCGGAGTTCACACTATAGGAATCAGCAACTAGAGAGACGTAGGTCTCTTTCTGTCCTGGGCGCAGGTCCCAAGGATCAGCATTCGTCCAGGTGACAGGGAAGAGGATCCAACCGACGACCATCCAGCCGAAAATGCAGCCCACCACCAGACCCACGATGCCAGCCAAGATAGCTCGCTGCCCGATCCTTGCCATCATATCTTGCAGCATTACCTAGACCCTCCCCCTCGTACAGAGTCTTCGAGCGTATACACAGGCATTCTACCACATGGTGCTGCTGCACACAAGCCATGACGCAGCGTCGGCAAGACACAATCGCCGGTGCGCTCTATCACGCTCCCGCCCGGTAGCCTGTCCCTCGCTCGCTACCCGGCTCCCCTTGCCTCCACACCTCTCGAGAGCCAACCGTGACAGCGCGCCTGCCGCACGGCAACCTAGATTATGTCCACCGCACTCGGTCCCATTCCGTCCTCCCTAGTCCAGTACCCTGAAGTGCTTGGCCACACCTTGGCCCCGGTGCTCTCATAGAACACGTTATGTCAATGTGCCAGCAACGTGTCTGCAGCCGCGCTGGAAAAGTGCCGGCGGTAGGCCGCCGTCTCTTCCAGCAAGCAGCGCAGCCTGGCAGCAGCCCCCTTCACGTCAGCCCCGGGCACTCCAGAGCCTGGAGCCAGGAGTATCTCCTCACCCTCGCCCTCCACTATCGAGATGTGGCCACGCTCCACAAGCCAGTCCAGACCCAGGCGCACTGCGGCCTCTTGTTGGGCGGTGGCAGCTGCCAGTTTGGCCAGGTTCACCCTGCCCTGGCTGATGGCGAGCGCTCTCTTCACCAGACCAGCCAACCGTTGGAGGAACTGCTGAGGATCATCCATGCCGGGATCCATACCCACGAGGTATACCTCCCGTGGCGCCACCTTCTTCAACACTCCCTGCAACTCCCTCCACCCCGGAGGCCCTGTCCAGATCACCAACCCCTCTGACGGCCCCAGTTCGTGTCGGTCTGCGCCCTCTATCTCCATCCTGGCAGCCGCCTCAGCCCACACCGCCACATCCCCGCGGGCTCGAAGCACCTCCAGCCATCGTCTGGGTTCGGCTTCGCCCCTGCGGTCGATGGTGCGCGGCGCCGCACGTTCCCGCGCGGGCTCGACCACCGTTGTCTCCAGGGGACGCGCGTCGACCCACTCGATCTGTAGCTCACGCTGGCCACGGTAGTCGCTTGCCCGCACGGTGTACGCCAGGTCGAAGCGGCCCTCGGGCAGCGACCAACTGGTCCCCTGCCACCAGATCAGCCTGGCCTGAACCCCATCTGCATCTTCGACGATCATCTGGAGATGCTCGCCCTTGCGACCAACTGCGCTCTTGCTGGCCAGTGTCAGATCCTTTGTAGCCAGCGTAGGGGCCGGATTGCCGGGCCCAAAGGGTGCCAGCCGCTCCAACTCCTCCACGAGATCGAGGGACAGCTCGGACAGTGATACGTAACCCGCGACAGGAAACCCGGTGCCGTCCTCGACGCCCTGAAGCATCTCCGACACGGTATGGGACAACGCTCGTGCGAAGGCTGCAACTTGGTCTGGATCCATGGATAGCCCCGCTGCCATGGGGTGCCCACCGAAGCCAGCCAACACATCAGCATGAGCCGATATGGCCGCCGTGATGTTGCAGCCCGCAATAGACCGGGCCGAGCCCCTGGCCAGCTCTCCAGGCGGAGTTGCGACAAGCACTGTGGGCAGACCGTATCTCTCCACCAGCCGGCTAGCCACGATGCCGATGACGCCGGCCGGCCACGACGGGTGGCTGAGCACCAGAGCGCCCCCCTCCAGCAACGAGGGGTCCCGTTCCACCTGCTCCACAGCCGCCTCGAACACCTGATCGCTGAGCAGTCTTCTACGCGCGTTGAGGCCCTCCAGCTCGGTGGCCAGTATCCGGGCCCTGCTCACGTTTTCCGTGGTCAGCAACTCCACAGCAACGCTGGCGTCGGCCAACCGCCCCACAGCGTTGAGCCGGGGCGCCAGGAAGAAGCCGATGTGTTCTTCGGTAAGCCACTCTGGGTTGAGGTCCGCCAGCTCCATCAGGGCCTGTAGCCCGAGCCGTTCTGTCTCGCGCAGCGCTTTCAGACCACGCTGGAGCAGGTACCTCACGTCCTTCCTCTGCACCGCCACGTCGGCCACGATCCCCAGGGCAACCAGGTCCAGATGGTGCTCCACGTCGTGGGGCATGCCTGCCCGTTCGTAGAGCTTCTCTGCCACCTTGTAGGCGCATCCCACACCTGGGAGCTCCCTCAATGGGTGGCTGCCGGGCAACATCTTGGGGTTCACCACGGCACAGGCATCGGGCAGAACGTCTGGCAGATCGTGGTGGTCGGTTATGACTACATCCACCCCCGCCTCGCGGGCGTAGGATACGGCGTCGTGGGCGCTGACGCCCGTGTCACAGGTGAGCAACAGTTGCACGCCGTCGGCGATCAATTGCTTCACAACTGGTAGGTTGACCCCGTGAGATTCGCTGGCCCTCACAGGGATGTGATAGCGGACCGAGGCTCCCAGATCTCGCAGTGTGGAGAACAGGACCGTCGTCGACGTCTGGCCATCGACGTCGAAGTCACCCCACACACAGATCTCTTCCCCTCGACGAATCGCCCTCTCCAAGCGCTCCACTGCGCTGACCAGATTCGGCAGGTCGCTCGCCGGGGCAGGCTCGTAGCACTCGGGGTTGAGAAAGGACCGCGCAGTCTCGATGTCCCCCAGGCCCCGTCGCACCAGAGTCTGGGCCACCAGCGGATGCCCGCCCACGGCGCTGCGGAGCGCCTCGGGGACCAGGATCTCCCGGGGCTCGATCCACTTCCTCACGCTAGCCCCCTAGTACTCAATCTCGGCAATCTGGTCGAAGTCCAGCGAGATCTCGAATCCCTCCTCAACGTCCCAGTCCTCCATCGCCTCACTGAGGTCGCCAGCCTTGACGCCACGTTGACAGAGTGACCGGTACGGACAGAAGTTGCAGTGCCTCTTGTCCGCCGTGAGCTGGAACTCCTCCTCAGCGAGATTCTCGATCTCCTCGACGAGGGAGCTCAGATAGGCCCCGTCGTCCGCGTACTGCTCCGGGCCGTACTCGAAGACCTCAGGTTCTTCCGG
>CAZOBP010000143.1:0-7543 GCA_964577995.1 uncultured Anaerolineales bacterium | reverse complement strand
TTCTTGAGGGCGGCCACAAGGGAGAGCGGAACCGTTAGTACCGCGGACAAGACCACAGAATAGCCCACGAGGAAGAGGGTCAAAGGCAAACGATGTTTGACCAACTCGATCACCGGCATCTTGTAGACGAGCGAGTCCCCCAAATCACCGCGCAATAGGTTACTAAGGAACATCCAGAACTGAACTGACATGGGTTGGTCGAGCCCCAAACGCCTGGTCAGCTCTTCGATCGACTCTGGCGTTGCCTTCATCCCCAGCATGATCAGCACGGGATCGCCAGGGATCAGGCGGATGATCAGAAACGTCAGGATGGTCAGCCCGATCACTATCGGGATCATCTGCAGTAGTCTTCCGACAACGTGGGCGATCCTATCCATAGAGTCCCCCCAAACAACTCAGCTGCTGTCGCGCACGAGAGCGAACTCGAGCTTATGTCGAACAGGTTGGACGACAATCCAACTTTGCCCGTCCTCCCCGGGTTGTGGCCCTCGTGATATTCGTTCCCCGTTCGGATCTTGACTCAACAGGTCGTGGATCTTCTTGCCAATCCTCTGACTGGTGGTATCCTTGAGCTATAGCAAGAGACTCCTTCTTGCCCTTTGGGCGGCAGTCCTCTGCCAAAGACCATTGTACCTTGCGGCGCTTTCGTTTCGCAGTATCATCGTCTCGTTTCCCGACAGCCGTAACCTCGACAACTCTTGTCAGTTCCTTCTCGGGATCGAAAAGCCGATTGACGACTTGCCCAACAGACCCCCGGTTCGGCCCGCCACGGACAACAGCACTCTTGCGATGAGGGATGCAACGTTCGCTAGCCTGCGCCTTGACGGGCAGATTGGGCGTGCAGCAATCCTGCTGGGGAAGATGACGGTGCTATGACGTGATGAGATCTGCCCTATCGCTCCCCTTGTGCATCGTGCTGTCCCAAGAACGCGAGAGCGCGTCTTCACCAGTGGGCGACGGACCCTTGGACTTACGTGACGGCTGCCCCGTGCGTGACCCTATTACGCGCTCCAATCGCGCCAAAGGAGCCCTAGTGGACTAGGGGGCGCCTAGTCCACTAGGTGCTTGACGGCATATCCCAGGTTCCCCAGTGCTACATACAGCAGCGCTTTCCCGAATCACCATGCTTCTCAGCATGCTTCTCGGCTCATCAGGCCAAGACGGGTTGACAATTTGTGGCCCACCTTCCTTGCTGCGCCGGTGTACAACCGGTCCTGGCGAGCGATTCCGGTTAACCCGGGGTCTAATAGAGCACCAGCGTTGCTCTTCCTGGTCCCAGTGTAGGTGTGGGTGCCAGGCGCTTTGCAGCACTGAGCACTACCCACTGTCGAGCCAGGTTTCCCTCCAGGTGAGCCAGCCAAAGGGAATCTGGATGAAGTCCCGCACGTCCTTGCCGAGAAGCGTAGCGTAGGGAGCCTCGAACAACATCAGCCCCACCGACTCTTCGTTGTAGATCCTTTGCATCTCCGCATAGTACCCACAGCGCTCCTCGTTGTCCAATGATAGGTTTGCCGCCTCGGCCAACTCGACCATGCGAGGGGGCACGTCCCACCCACTGTGGGAGGCCGGAAATACGCCCATGTACTCCATTTGCTGCCTGGCGTCGAGCATGTCGTCGGACCATTGGGCCACCCAGACATCGAATGTCTCTTTCTGGTAGTGATCGTCGTACAGAGCGGCCTCAAGCGGATTCAGCTCCGCTTCGATCCCTATCTCGGCCCAGCCTGCCTGCAATATGGTGGCGATGTCCTTGTGTAACGCTCTGCCAGCGAGGATGTCTAACTTCAAACCGCTGAAGCCATCGGGATAGCTAGACTCCGCCATCAGTTGTTTGGCCTTCTCTAGGTCGTACGTGTAACCTTCCAGTTCGGGATCGAAGCAGTGCCCGGAACTGGGCCTGAGACTCGTCGCCGCGGTGCCGTGTCCGAAACAAACGACATCAATCATCGCTTGCCGGTTGACAGCGTAATTCATGGCCTGTCTTACCTTCATGTCGTCCATAGGTGGGTGGGTGTGGTTCAGATCCGCGGTGTGTACGAATGCAGCAGGGAATAGCTTCATCTGCACATTGGGATCTGCCTGCAGCTCGCTAACCATACTAAAAGGAACCCAGTCTGTCCCATCTGCCTCTCCCGCCTGGACCTTCATGACTCTCGTGGTGTCCTCTGGCACCTGAACCAGCTTCACCGCGTCGAGATATGGAAGCGGTTCACCATCCGCGCCCAGCTGCCAGTAGTATGGGTTCTTCGTGAAGAGGACATAGTCACCACCTAAGAACTCCGTCACCTGGAAGGGCCCTGTGCCTATGGGGGTCTTGTATCGAAACTCATCCCCCATCTCCTCGAAAGCACTCTGGGGCAAGATGACAGCGTTGAACACGCCTAACGCAGCCACGAAGCTGGCACTGGGGGCGTTAAGGGTGATCTCCACCGTGGACTCATCAACCACCTCTATTTCCTTGATGTCGGACAGAGTCCAGCTATAGACCCCAGCGTTAGGTTGGCGGGCCCGGTCCAGCGACCACTTCACGTCTGACGCCTTAAGATAGTCGCCGTTGTGGAACCTGACGTCTGGGCGCAGATGGAACGTATAGACTGTCCCATCTTCACTGACATCCCACGACTCGGCCAACGCGGGCTCAAGGGCTGTGCCCTCCTGGTTTATCCGCGCCAACGGCTCAAAACAGTTTTGGTAGATCCACAGGCTAGGGTTGTGCTCCATCCAGACAGGATCAAAATCCAAGACAATCTCGTTCGATGTCCAGATGAGGGTGCCACCCCTCTTGGGACCCGTAACTGCCTCTGCCGGTGGTTCAGTCGCCTCTGCCGGTGGTGCAGTCGCCTGTGTTGGTGGTTCAGTCGCCTCTGCTGGTGGTGCAGGCGTCCCAGTCGCTGCTGGCGCACAACTAGCCAACAAACCACCCACCAGTGCCAGGATCGTCAGCCACCCTAAGAACAGCTCTACTTGCTTCTTCACTTTAAGTTCTCCTTTTCTCCCTTTCTTCGACCGTATTCGGCATTCACTCCAAGCTCCAGTTTGCACTACCGACGCACTCGTGAACTCTCGCAAGAGGCATACAGACGGCTCAAGAAGGCAGAAACAAGGCAGTGCTTGCGTTTCGCGCGTGAGACATGGTCCGTTTCGTGGGCCGTTGCCTGCTTGACGGAACAGTGATAGCCAAACTCGACTTGGAGTCCCTAGCCCATTATCATATGATCACTATTTCATACAAGCCTCCTCCTTTCATACAAGCCGTCTGCAAACTCGAGAAGCAAGACTGCCCTGTGTCGGGTCCACCAGCGCTTTCGATCAACCACGATTTGGTAGCTATGCCGCACGCTTCTATCCCATCCTGCAATGCTCTTCGGAGTGCCGCACAAGTCCAAACGCTGCTCCCCTGTGCCATGCTTGCCAGCGCCCTTTGGCCAAGTCACACTTGGTGATCCGACTCTGGCAAACTGAAACCCCTGAAGGCAGCGAATTCATACGATTGGGATCAGAGTAGCAAGGGACCGGCCCGGTCCCTTTGCGGGTAATGTCGTCTGGTCTCGTATGTGTTGATCGCGGAGGGTCATACCTCCTTGTTCCCAGCCGCTGCCATCACGAGAACCAGAGTCATCACAGCATGTACCTTACCACCTCACCCCTGCATCGCCTCGTCTCCCAGAATGCCAGAGCGCGTTTGCACTAGCTGGTAGCAGGGCCTCCGTCACGTGCGTTGAGAAACCCCTATCTGTTTCCGCCTGCCCGTACCCCCAAGCCTCCATCCACGAATCCGCGGAACGAGATCACATGACCAGGATTCCCCACGGCAAAGAACGCCGAGTTCGCCGGGCCTTACCGAGATTCACTACCTTTTTCAGGGCCCTCTGTGCGCTCAATGGCGAGTCAAGACCCCCTTCTAGGATGATCGCCAAAGCCTCAAGAGGAGTTACGACCGCAGTTCCATGTGTTCCAGCACACCTTTGCGTACTGAGTCCAGATGCTCTTCGACCTCTCGTTGTGCACGCCCAGCATCCCTAGCTATGCATGCTTCGAGAATGCGCCAGTGACTAGCTTGACCTGTCGCCATATGTTCCGAAGTCGCAATGAATGATCGGACATATGGCACGGCCGTATTCCGCAGGCCTACGATGAGGGAGAGTACGCGCGGTCCGCTAGCTGACTCATACAGGGCATAGTGGAAGCGATTGTTCAGCTCCAACCAATGATCGAGGTCAGTCGTCTGGTCCAAAGCCTCAAGGATCGTTTGCAGGGCTGCAAGGTGCTCCGTGGACAGACTGGCGGCAGCGAGCCCAGCCGCCCTGCCCTCGAGGATACTGCGAATGCAGTAGATTTCATCAATCTCCTCTGGAGATAGCTCAGCAACCACGGACCCTCGGTGGGGATGGTTCTCAACCAGGCCTTCCCCGGCCAACACAGTCAATGCCACCCGAACAGGGCTGCGGCTGACACCAAAACGGTTGGCAATGCTCATCTGGTCGAGCTTCTCGCCTGGCTGGAGATCACCCCGCAGAATGGCTTGGCGAAGCTGGTCTGCAACAAACACCTCACGCGTTCTGAGCACGTCTGCTGCCTTTCCGTTCAGCCTAGGATCCATTGCGGTCTCATTTCTGGATACTGTATCCAATATCCTACATACAGTATACAAGTTTTGGAGTGATTTGTCAAGGCCTGGTCGGAGGGTGTGGAAAAACGAGCAATAGAGTTTTAAGGTTAGCTTCGCGCGACACTTGAGTCGACGTCGTAGGCTAGTTCGGGGTGGATACAGGGCTCTTGGAGACCCAGTCTCTTACCTTTCGGCCCTCTCATCTGGCCTCTCGGCACCCTCCGGCTCCGCCCCGATGACGCGCGTCTGAGGTGACACATCGGACACCGCCGGTGCTGTCCCGCCCACAGCCCACCGGCGCCATCACCACATCCAGTCCCGGGACCTCCTCCAGCAACTCCAGTGCAGCCGTGCCTTGTCCAGCTATGACCAGGGGATCGTTCGAGGGGTGGATGAACGTGGCACCCGTCTCCCCAAGGATCCGATCCATGGTCTCGTGGCGGGAGACCTCAGTCGGCTCGCAGTAGGTGATGTTTCCACCGTATGCCTCCACCGCTGCCCTCTTACACGGAGATGCGGTACTGGGCATGACGATGAAGGCCCTGCTCCCCCGCAGGCGCGCAGCCAGGGCCAGGGCAGCCGCGTGGTTACCCGACGAGTGAGTGCCTACACCACGGCTGACCTCCTCCAAAGACAGAGAGAAGACGGCATTGCAGGCCCCCCGGAGCTTGAAAGCGCCCACCTTCTGCAAGTTCTCACACTTGAAGTAGAGCTGAGCCCCGCACAAAGCATCAAGCCCCTTACAGGTCATCACCGGAGTGCGATGAGCAAGAGACCGGATACGACTGGTCGCCTCGCGTACGGGCTCGAAGCCAGGCAGGTCGTTCATGCACCAATACTCTCCGTCTCCAGTGGTCGATCAAGGTGTTCTCGCGCCGCGTTGTACCACCCGGTACAGGGCAGCACAGGTCGCCGTGTGCACCCGCTCCACGCTCTGAGGTCTGCTGGAACGACTCGTTGCCCGCCACCGTCAGCCGTGCTATACTGGGAATCCGAGGTCGTGTTTCTGCCGTGGCGTGGCAACAGGCCTAGGAGTCGCCACAAGGCTGACCTCAGCGTACCTCTGTCAATCTCGCCAAGGGCGGACAGCGCCTGTGGCACACGATCCACCGTCTCGAAGGAGACCAAACGTGGCAAGAGACGTGCGCATCCTGCTCGTCGGTCTCGGCAACATGGGCCGCCGGTTCTGCGACATCCTGGCGGAGAAAGGACCACAACTGGAGGCCGATTATGATCTCCGCCTCTCAGTCGTCGGTGCAGCCGACAGTCGCGGCTCCGCCTACGACGAGAAGGGCCTGGATCCAGCCCGAATCTCTGCCATCAAACAGGCCGGTGGCACCATCGCCAATTACCCCCGGGTGGGCAGTTCGCGTGAGTCGGCGGCCGACCTCGTGACCCGACAGGAGGCCGACATCCTCTGCGAGGCCTCCCCGGTCAACTTGAACCAGGGCGCCGAGCCGGGGTTGACCCACATCCGCACCGCCCTCCAGCGAGGAATGCACGTCGCCACACCCAACAAGGGCCCTTTGGCAATCGCCTACCAGGAACTGCACGACCTCGCCCAGCGAAATGGCGTCGAACTCCGCTTCGACGGCACCGTCGCGGGCGGGCTGCCAGCCATCAATCTGGGGCAGCGTGACCTGCGCGGGGCCACCGTCCACCGCATAGAAGCCGTGCCCAACCTGGTCACCGGGTACATCCTGGAGTTGCTTGGTGACGGGGTATCCTGGGAGGAGGCCATCGAGCGTGCGCGCGAGGAAGGCCTGCTAGAGGCCGACCACTCCTTCGATCTCGACGGATGGGAGGCGGCATGCAAGCTGGTGATCCTGGTCAACGCGGTGATGGGCATCCCGGCCAAGCTGGATGACGTGGACCGCACCGGCATCACCGGTCTGGGTATGGGAGACATCCGAGAGGCCCGGGGCGCAGGTCGCGTCTACAGACTCCTCGCCTCCGCCGAGCGCCGCTACGATGGTGGGGCCGACCTCAAAGTGGCTCCAGCCCTGATGCCCACGGGCCACTTCCTGGCCGGTCTGGGTCGCAAGCAGATGGGGGTGGTCTACCACACCGACATCTACGGCACGATCATGGCCGCCATCGACGAGCCGACCCCGCTGCCCTCGGCGGCGGCCATGCTGCGGGACATCCTGGATATCTATGCTGGCTAGTCCCCAGGCCACGTATCAGCGTCGTCGCGAACCTCAAAGAGCCCTTACAACCCATGTCTAGACTTTGGCGCCGCCTAGAAAACCGAGGACGAGGCCGTTGACCTCTCTCGGCCTCTCCACGCCGGGCAAGTGCGCCACACCGAGCTTCGGAGCCTGCATTCTCTCCAGCCACTCGATGTCCAACCAGGCAGGTGGCCTCCCCGCATCTGTGCCCGACTACTCCCCCTCCACACCCCTGATGACGAGAATGGTCAGAATCAACGACCTATGATACGATGAGTCGTCGGTACTGCCTGCGTCGGCCATCCCCGGCATGCCCGTCAAGAGGCCAAATCGCTACCCAGGGAAGAGTCTCCAGGATGAGAGAGCGCACGCTCGTGAGGACGAAAAGGATGGAGCTGATCTCCGGCACACCGGAGATCATTCGCGCCGAGATGGACGACCGTGTGCGGTTCGCCGACCTTCTCGGCGCCACCGTCCCCGAGAGCTGGCCGCCCGAAGAGGTGGATCAGGCCACGCTGGAGTTCATGGCCCTGCTCCTGGAGGAGGGACCCCACCAGGCTGGATGGTGGTGCTGGTACTTCGTCCTCAGAGGCGAGGAAGGGCAGGAGGGTGTGCTCATCGGCAACGGGGGCTTCAAGGGCCGCCCTTCCCCCCGGGGAACCGTGGAGATCGGCTACTCCATCCACCCCTCGTTCCGTAACCACGGCTACGCGACCGAGGCCGTGGAGGGACTGCTGGGCTGGGCCCTCGACCACCCCCGTGT
>CAZOBP010000142.1:0-7592 GCA_964577995.1 uncultured Anaerolineales bacterium | reverse complement strand
TGGTGCTGCTCTTTGCGGCACAGTCTCTCTCGCTCTCGTACTTCCTCCTTCTGATCTTCCGATTGAACTACGTGGTCGTCACCGGAGGGCTGGGAGCGGAATTCGTAGCTCTGGCCGCGTTGATGCTCCTCTTCGTCGTCTCTTTCTGGTTCACCTTCCGCGAGGAGGCCGTAGGACCCCATCTGCTAGGGGTGCTGTACGGCTTCGTCCTCGTCATCCAGTTGGTCTGCATTTTCTTCACCAACAGCAGGGGTCCCTGGATAGGCCTGGTGGTGGGACTGTTCGTTTTCGTCTTCATTCTTGCTGTGAGGAGGCGCATCACGTGGCTCTGGGCCGGGGCGGCGGCCGCGGCGCTCGCAGGCATCCTATTCCTCGCTGTGCTCAACATTCCGGATAGCCCTCTAGCCCCATTGCGACAGGTTCCCTACGTCGGCCGTCTGGGACAGATCTTCGAGACGGAGACTGGCACCGGCAAGGTGAGGGTCCTCATCTGGGAAGGGGTCATCGATCTCATCAGTCCTCACGAGCCAATTGGCCTGCCCCCTGATGGTCTGGATGGGCTGAATGCGCTACGCTGGCTTGTGGGTTACGGACCAGAATCGATGTTTGTGGCCTACAACAGGTTCTACCCTCCCGATCTGGCCCACTACGAGGCTCGCAACGCCTCTCCGGACCGCGCTCACAACGAGACCTTTGACGCTCTGGGCATGACAGGGTGGGTGGGTTTTGTCTCGTACATGATTCTCTTCGGTAGTCTGTTCTACTACGGTCTCAAGTGGTTGGGGTTTGCCGCGGATCGAACACAGCGCGCCGTCTACGTTATCCTGTGGACCCTGGGCGGGCTCGTCTTCGCGGTCGGTGCCCGGCTGCTGGACGGGACCTGGCGCTTCTCGGGTGTCGCACTGGCGGTAGGCATCACCTTCGGTTTCCTGGTCTACCTGGTCATCCACGCGCTCGTACTATCGTCCAGGAGAGAGACACCAGAGATCTCACCCCGAGATGAGATACTGCTCATCGCGCTGTTCTCCGCCATCGTGGCCCACTTCATCGAGATTCACTTTGGAATCGCCATTGTAGCGACGCGGACCTACTTCTGGGTGTACTGTGCGCTACTGGTGGTCACGGGCCTCTCCATGTGGGCACCGGACCGCCAGGAGCCAGGCGCCGAACCGGCGTCTCAGCCGGCTGCGGATTCGCGGGGTTCCCGAAGGGGTCGCCGGCGCAGGAGAACAGAACTCAGCGGAGGGTGGTCTGCGCGCTTGTGGTCGCTGTGGAGGGGTTCCGGCAACTTCGTCGTTCCCGGTATCTTGATGGGTTTGGTGATGGCCACTCTGGGCTACGATCACATCACCGGCAGCTTCGATGTTTCCGCCGGCGGGTTTGCTGTTCCCTGGATGCTCACGCTGACGTGGCTCGCTGGCGGTGCCATCATCATGTTTGAAGGGCGAAGAGGGAGCCGAGAGGACAGTGGTGCCGGCGTCGCTGTTCCCCTCTTGACCTACGCCCTGCTAAGTCTGGGTATCTTCGTCATCTTCACCGGCGTGCACTACTCAACAGTGAACTATGAGCCCGTGATCGGTTCGGTGGCCGACCTGCTGGACTACTCGCGTCTGCTGTCCAACACTATCCTGGCCTACTATGGCGCTGTGTTCGCCGTCATCATCCTGCTGGGGCTCAGCCTGGCGGGAAGGAGTGGGCCGTCGTCGAAGCTGGGCCATTGGCCCAGCATGGTGGCGCTGCCCCTTCTCGTGATCATCGCCTCTGTATTGATAGTCACGACCAACGCGAACGTAGTCAGGGCCGACACCCATTACAAGCAAGGTCTGAACTGGGACGACGCCCGGCAATGGGATGCGAGCGTGGCCCTCTATGAGGAGAGCATCCGCCTGGCCCCCGAACAGGACTGGTACTATCTCTTCCTGGCGCGAGGCATTCTGGAGAAGATCAAGTCCATCGAGAGTGACGAAGGGCGAGTCTCCTTCGAGCCCCAGACCATCGATGACTTCCTCCGGTTGCCGGTTCAGGAGGTGGCGTCCCTGGACAGGGACAGCCTTTTCCGCGCTGGGTACCAGGTGCTGACCAGGGCCAAGGACCTGAACCTGCTGAATACCGACCACTCGGCGAATCTGGGTCGCATGTACCGGATATGGGCGGAGTACAGTGAGACACCAGAAGAGATACAGGAGAGATGGGACCAGGCGGTGAGGTACTACCAGGACGCCACCACGCTGAGCCCTCACAATACACAGCTCTTCAATGAATGGGGGCTGGTCTACTTCATAGTCGGGGAGTACGAAAAGGCCATCGAGAAGTACCAGCAGTCTCTGGAACTGGACGCGGAGTATGCCGAGACCTACGTGCTTCTGGGAGATGCGTCCGCTATGTCCGGAGACACGGACGCGGCAACTCAGGCCTACACCAAGGCACTGGAGATCGAGCCCAGACAGGTGAAGCCACACATCCAGCTCTGCGCTTTTCTAGGTCAGGAAGGGGAGCTGGAACAAGCTGCGGAGCACTGCCAGAAAGCCATAAGTCTCTCTCCGAACGACTATCAGGCTCATCGCAATCTGGCGATCATCTACAAGGACATGGGGCATCTGGAGGATGCCCTCGAGGAAGCCTCGATCGCCAGGGAACTGGCAAGTGAGGAAGAGAAGCCCTCCTGGGATAGCTTCATCGCTCAGCTAGAGGAAACGATTCAGTGATCAGCGTACTGCTCATCTTCGTCAGCGCGCTCATTCTGGTCCTCGGCGCCACGCCCATCGTCCGCCGTCTGGCTGGCTGGCTGGGCCTGGTTGACGAACCTGATGCACGAAGGGTCCATCTGACGCCGGTACCGTTGATGGGCGGCCTCGCCATCTACGCAGGCTTCATCGCTGCCCTGCTCCTTTTTGGCGAGAGGTGGGTGGTTTCTCAGGCCATCAGCATCCTCGTCGGGGCGACCATCGTCTCCTTCCTGGGTGTGTGGGACGACCGGTGGGGGGTGCGCCCGCTGCTCAAGCTCTCTGGACAGACGGTGGCAGCCATGATCGTGATGCTCTCGGGAGTTCAAGTAGCTTTCCTCCCGCACCCTGTGCTCAACCTGGCCATCACGCTGCTATGGATGCTGGGCATCACGAACGCACTCAACTTGCTGGACAACATGGACGGACTCTCGGGAGGGGTGGGGGCCGTGGCCGCTGGTTTCTTTCTGCTGCTCGCGGCCTGGAATGGCCAGTACCTGGTGGCCAGCCTGGCAGCAGCCCTGATGGGGGTCTGCATGGGGTTCCTCGTCTACAACTTCAACCCGGCTACCATCTTCATGGGAGATGCGGGTAGCCTGTTCCTCGGTTTCGTCCTCGCGGTGGTGGGAATCAAGCTGCGCTTTCCCGGCCGTCCGGATCTCATTACCTGGATGATCCCCGTGATAGTGCTGGGCCTGCCCATCTTCGACACGACTTTGGTGGTCTTCTCCCGACTGCGCCGGGGTGTTAATCCGCTCACCAATCCCGGCAAGGACCATGTCTCTCATCGTCTGGTGATGTTGGGTATGAGCCAAAGGCAGGCGGTGATGCTCCTCTACGCGGTGTGCTGCTCCCTGGGTGTGGTGGGCATCCTGATCATGCGTGCCAACCTCATCCAGGCCTATCTCGTTGGGGCGGCTGTGTTCTTCATGGGACTGACAAGCCTCGTGGTGCTCGAGAGGGCGAGGCCGTTGGGAGGGGAAGGTGGATCTCGAGGCTAGGATAGAGGGCAGGGAGGCACGTATCTGCGTGATCGGGCTGGGCTACGTAGGCTTGCCGCTGGCGGTGGAGTTTGCGCGTCTGGGGTTCGTCGTCACCGGCTTCGACGTGGACCAGGGCCGGGTGTCTGCCATCCGCAGGGGGGAGAGTTACATCCAGGATGTGA
The DNA here is from genome assembly GCA_964577995.1 of uncultured Anaerolineales bacterium. Lineage (GTDB taxonomy): Bacteria > Chloroflexota > Anaerolineae > UBA7937 > B3-Chlor > JAUVXJ01. Next base: position 3,704 of record CAZOBP010000142.1, on the reverse strand, counting down.
ACGGCGACGACGTGGCCAGGTTGCTGGAAGAAGGAACCCTTTCTGCGACTGCCGATGGTGAAAAGCTGGCAGAGGCGGATGTGATCTTCATCTGCGTGCCCACACCCTTCACCAAGACCAAGACTCCGGACCTCTCCTATGTGGTGGCTGCCAGCGAAGAGATAGCCCGGCACCTCAAGCCCGGACAGTTGATCGTCCTCCAGAGCACGACCTACCCAGGCACAACGGAGGAGGACGTGCTCCCCATCTTGGAGACCTCAGGCCTGAAGGCCGGGCGCGATTTCTATCTGGCCTTCTCTCCGGAGCGCGTCAACCCTGGAGACAGGAAGTACACCGTCGCCAACACTCCCAAGGTGGTTGGGGGCGTCTCCTCCCGCTGTGCGGAGCTGGCCCGGCTCGTGCTGGAGCAGTTGGTGCCAGAGGTGCATGTCGTCTCCTCGCCCCGCGCGGCGGAGATGACCAAACTCCTGGAGAACATCTTCCGCAGTGTCAACATCGCGCTGATCAACGAGCTGGCCAAGCTCAGCGAGCGCATGAGTATCGACATCTGGGAGGTCATCGAGGCTGCTTCCACCAAACCGTTTGGCTTCTTACCTTTCTATCCCGGGCCAGGTGTGGGAGGTCACTGCGTGCCCGTCGATCCCTACTATCTGTTCTGGAAGTCTCGGGAGTACGACTTCTATCCCCGCTTCATCGAGCTGGCGGCCGAGCTGAACCAGGGCATGCCCTATCACGTCTTGAACAAGACCACGGAGGCCTTGAACTCCAGGGGCCAGACCTTGCGACTGGCCAGGATTCTGGTGCTGGGCGTGTCCTTCAAGCCCGACGTGGACGATGCCCGCAACTCCCCCGCCCAGAGGGTCATCGAGTTGCTGCTGAGCAATGGTGCCCAGGTGAGCTACAACGACCCTCACATCCCCGTGTTCAGCGTGGGCAAGGATGTCTTCTACCGCGACGAGCAGACGCTGACCTCCGTTCCCGTGACCGAGGAGCTCCTGGAGGGCCAGGACTGCGTGGTCATCGTCGCCGCGCACAGCTCCTATGACTACGACTGGATCGTAGCCCATGCCCCTCTGGTCGTGGACACGATGAACGGCACGAAGGGTGTGCAGGCCGACCGGGAGAAGATCTTCAGAGTGGGCGCCCCCTCACCTCCCCACTGAGACCATGACCGCCCCAACTGTGGAGAGCCTGATAAGGGGCCTGGCGGAGGACAATATCTCGGGCGCTGCTGAGCTGGCCCGCGATGCCGCCGAGGTCCTTGCGGTGCTGGCGAAGCAGGCCGAGGCCAGGGATCTCGGCTCGTTCCTTGGGGAGTTGAGTGCCACGGGAAGGAGAGTCATCCAGGCCCAACCAGCCATGGCCCCCCTGTTCAACCTGGTCAACGGTGTGCTGTCCAGCCTGGATGGAGTGGGGAGTCTCGAGGAGGCACGTCAGCGGGTGGAGGCTACCGCCCGAGGGTGGGCCGAGGAGCTCGCATCGAGGGGCGAGAGGGTCGCTGCGGAGGCACTCTCTCTGCTCTCTGGCGGCTGCACCGTGCTCACCCACTCGCGGAGCTCCACAGTGCTCGCCGCCCTCCTGCTGGCCAGGAGCAGGGGACTGGAATTCGAGGTGGTGTGCACCGAGTCCAGGGCGCTGTACGAGGGGCGGAGGGTGGCCGAGGTGTTGAGCAAGCGCGGCGTCCGGACCACGCTCGTCACAGACGCTTCTGTGAGCCACGTCGTGCCCCGTGTGGACCTCGTAATGGTGGGGGCGGACAGCGTCTCCGAGGAAGGGCTGGTCAACAAGATGGGCACTTGCGGGGTGGCGCTCGCGGCCAGGGCCCATGGAGTGCCTTTCTACGCGCTCTGTGGCACCGAGAAGCTCCTTCCCTCAAGCTATCCGTATTTCGAGATCGAGGTCAGGGATCCTGAGGAGGTGTGGCCGGGCTATCCTCAGGCCGTGGAGGTGCTCAACTACTACTTCGAGGTCACGCCGCTAGAGTACGTGAGCGTCCTGGTCACCGAGAAGGGAATGCTCACCCAGGCGGTGCTGGAGGAGATGCTCGGTCGCCTGAAGATACACGAGATGCTTCTCGAAAAAGGAACATAATCATAATAAAGGAAGGAACACCCATTCGTGAGCAGACAGGCAAGAGCGGAGATCATCGCCATAGGCAACGAACTGCTCCTTGGCGACGTGCTGGACACGAATACCAACTGGCTGTGCAAGAGGATCACCGGCGTCGGCGGCCAGGTGACCAGGGTGGCCATGGTCAGGGATGAGATCGAGGCCATCGCCGCCGAGATGCGGGCGGCGCTGAAGAGAAACCCAGACCTGATTATCACCACCGGTGGCCTGGGGCCTACCGGTGACGACATCACTTTGCAGGGGGTGGCCGAGGCGACCGGGCGCCCACTGGAGTTGCACGCCGAGGCCCTGGCTCTGGTCAAGGCCACTTATGAGGAACTGACGAGGAAGGGATACCTCGCAGATGCGACCTTGACCGAGGCCAGGAAGAAGATGGCCTACCTGCCCCAGGATGCCACCGCCCTGAGCAATCCCGTGGGGGCAGCACCCGCGTCCGTGCTCCAGGTAGGCGGCACGACTCTCGTCTCCCTGCCGGGCGTCCCCGAGGAGTTGAAGGGCATCTACCAAGAGACCTTGCCACCGATCCTCAAGGCCATCTTCGGGGACAGCTACTACCAGGAGAAGGCCATCATCGCGCTCTGCGGTGACGAGTCTTCGTTGGCTCCCATCCTGGCCGAGGTGGTCGAGGACCACCCGGAGGTCTACATCAAGTCCAGGGCCAGGCGATATGGATCGGAGGTTAGAATCCTCATCACCCTATCAGCTCCGGGGGGCTCGAAGAAGGAAGTCGAGCAGCGGATAGGGGCCGCCCTGGAAACTCTCACCGCAGACCTCGGCGCGGCGGGCTTCGGCGTGGAAGATGACCGGGGAGACACCACTCCCTGGCCTTAGCACTGACGTCCCATGGGGCGTGCACCCATTCCTCGGCGTCAGCGCTCTGCGTTTGATGAGGTCCAGTACGTAGTAAGGGCTTCAGCCCTTCCAACGCGCCCAAGCGCGTACTACGAACAAGGGCGCTGCGTTCTACGCCTCGGTCTCCTGCTCTGCTGTTCGCACCTGATCGTAGTCCCTGCGGAGGTTGGCCAGTTCGCCGATGCCCACCGACCGATCGCCGTAGTGTACGCGCATGTAGGCCGTGGTGATATGGGAGATGGCCTCCTGGTGGCCCCCGAAGGCCTCCACGAGCAGAGGCAGATAGCGGTCGGGGGGTTGAGACGGGTGCCGGGGGTAGCCTCGGTGCCCGGCCAGGCGGCAGAGGTTGGCGTACATGTTCTGGACTGAGATGGCGGCCAGCAGCTCTCGACCCACGCCGAAGCGCCTCACGAGACCCATTCTGTCCCGCAGCCATTGCCAACCGCGCCCGAGGGTGCTCCCCCCCAGAGTGATCTCCTCATCCAGTTCTTCCTCCAACTCCTCGCCTCGCTGCTGTCCCCGGATTCTCTTCAGAGAGAGCAGGACGATGCCCACCAGAACCAGCAGGGCCAGGAGCACCCCGCTGTAGCGCAACGCTGTCAGCAGCCAGGGCGGCAGCGTCACGACCGACGGGTCTGACCTATCCAGGGCTGCGAGCAGCATGGCGAACTGCTCTCTGAGACCCTCCAGTAGCTCCAGGTTCTGGCCCACCATGAGGCGCG
>CAZOBP010000141.1:0-7641 GCA_964577995.1 uncultured Anaerolineales bacterium | reverse complement strand
GCCTGGAAGCGACGGGCCACGTACATCAGGGTGAGGAAGACCAGGAAGTTCCAGATGGATTCGTAGAGGAAGGTGGGGTGAAAACGCGTAGTCTCCGGAAGGTTGGCGAAGCGGGGCAGTCGATAGGGGAGGTCGATAGGTATGCCCCACGGTACGGTGGTAGGATAGCCGTACAGTTCCTGGTTGAAGAAGTTACCCCAGCGCCCGATGGCCTGGCCGAGGGCGAGAGCCGGCGCTGCGATGTCCACCCAGGTCAGGAAATCCAGCTTCTGCCACCGGGCGTAGACGAACACGGCGAGAACACCTCCGGCTACGGCGCCAAAGATGCCCAGGCCGCCTTGCCAGATCATGAGGATCTCCACGGGGTGCTGAAGGTAGTAGTCATAGCCTCGCACGAGGCCCGCAGGACTGGAGATGACGTGATATAGCCTGGCCCCGATCAAACCGAAGATGACTACCAGAATCAGGCCGTTCCAGATGTGCTCCGGGTCCTCGCCCCTCCTCTTGGCCTCGAAGGTGGCTATGTAGGAGCCGATGAGGATGCAGGCGACGACGATGATTCCATACCAGTAGATGGGTATGCCCAGAAGCGGCAGTCTGAAAGCGATGGGGTCCATGTTGGCACTTCCTTTTCGATGCAGATATCGAGGGGGATTATAGTCCCTTTGCGCCGGGGGCTGCAAGCAAATGGATGTGGGGAGCTTGGACTACCTACGTTGGGAGTGAGACTGAATACACCAAGTTTCTTGTGATCTCGATGGCCTTGAGTTTCACGTCAGGATCGTGTAGAATGAGATTAGCTAATCGCTTGATTGATTAATGGGAGGAGACCATGGGACGTGTGGTGAGTGCTACTGAGGCGCGCATCCGCTTCGGCGAGTTGATGCGAGAGGCGGTGGAGAGTAACGAGGCCATTGTCGTGGAACGCGCGGGCAAGTCGCATGTGGTGGTTCTGTCCGTGGAGGAATACGAGCGCCTACTGAAGGGACAGCAGCGGGCTGAATGGAAGGAACTGGTACGGGCAGCAGGCGTTCAGATTCAAGCTGATCTAGGTGGGCGCACTCTGCCACGACCAGAGGAGATACTTGAGGAAGCTCGGGGGGGTCGCGATGGACAGCTCCTGGCTATGCGTTGATGCCAGCCTGGTCATTCGCCTGGTCGCGAGTCCAGCCGACCAGGCGAATCTGGCCCGGTGGGAGCAATGGGACTCTGAGGGACGGCAACTCGCTGCGCCCACATTGCTCTACTACGAAGTGGCCAATGCGCTGTACCGGTATCAGAAGCTTGGCTACATAAGCACATCCGCAGTGGAATTGGCCTTCAAGGCCGCGCTGGCTCTTCCACTCGAACTCCATGGAGGGCCTGATTTGCACTGGCGTGCTTTGGAGCTGGCCAACAGGTTCTCTCTCCCTGCTGCCTACGATGCTCACTATCTCGCCCTGGCTGAACTACTGGAGGGTGAGTTCTGGACTGCCGATGGGGAGCTTGCTCGCGCAGTCCAATCATCTCTGACATGGGTTCATCTGGTGGAGTGATCGCCCGGCCTGCCCATGCTGCCCAGGGTGGTGGCGGTAGCAGTCGAACGCTCACACGAGGGTCTGCGGGCTGGAGATGACGTGATACAGCCTGGCCCCGATCAATTCGGAGATGACCACCGGGATCAGGGCGTTCCAGATGTCCTCCGGATCCTCTCCTTTCCTCCTGGCCTCCAAGGTGGCAACGTAGGAGCCGATGAGGATGCACGCGACGACGATGATTCCATACCAGTAGATGGGTATGCCCAGGAGTGGCAGTCTGAAGGCTATGGGGTCCATGTTGGCACTTCCTTTTCGATGCAGATATCGAGGGGGATTATAGCTCGTTTGCGCGGGGGTCTGCAACCGGATGGGGCTGGAGAGCCGGGATAGAGGTTGGCTGGGATCGATCAAGGCGCTCCCTGTCGCTTGAGCCTGCTCTGATGAGTGCCAATAGGGGTTGACTTCTCGTATCATCTGGTCTATAATGGTTATGTAGTCCCACATAGTCGGAAGAGGGCGGTAATAGAGCTGTTGTGCGGAAACGTTCCGCGCACGCATCTGCCTCGGGTCGCTAAGAGGACTGCCCATGGTGAATACGCAGGGACTACCTAGAAGCCAAGGAGGTGAAGCATGGCCGCTCTTTCGGAGATTGATGCAATAAAGGCCGTAGATCGTGCCTTGGCACAGCTAGAAGATCAAGGTGCGCGAGACCGTGTGCTTCAGTGGGCCTGGGCCAAGCACTCACGCTAGCCCTTACGAATCCCAGGCGGACAGGTCACAGAGGCTTCAAGAAAGCGACGACCTCGTTCTGCGGGGAAGAAGAAAGCCGCGCGGCCATCTCCATCCATTGTGAAGGATCTGAACCTGCGGGCTGAAGGCGCGCAAAGCTTCAGAGATTTCGCACGTGGGAAAAAGCCTACCTCGAACCTCAAGAAGTGCACAGTGGCGGTCTACTATCTCAGTCGAGTCCTGAGCGTCCCAGGAATCAACGCGAATCATGTGTACACTTGCTTCAAAGACGTGAACTGGAGAGTGCCCTCTAGTCTGCACAAGACCCTCGCGGAGACGGCAAGCAGGCACGGGTGGCTCGATACAAGTGATATGGAGAACATCGCGCTGACTCCGCGTGGAGAAACTCTGGTCGAGCATGATCTTCCGGGGACATCTGCTAGTAGTGATTCATGATGACACAAACAACAGGTCTCTCTGATGAGACAATCCTTGGCCTCCTCCCAGATGGACTCCGTAGCGAACTCTTGACCGCATACTCTCGCATAATCAAGAACTACCGCGAGAGACGCTGGGAGCCGGCAGAGCTCAACGGTGGCAAGCTTTGCGAAGTCGTATATACGGTTCTCAGAGGCTACGTTGACGGTAGTTTCCCCGCTAGCTCCACAAAACCCAGGAACATGGTCGATGCCTGCCGCGCCCTTGAGCAAGCCTCATCAACACACCCACGCTCAGTTCGAGTCCAGATTCCCCGGATGCTGGTTGCGCTATATGAGATTCGTAACAACCGTGGCGTTGGACATGTGGGCGGCGATGTCAATCCCAATCACATGGATGCGACCTGTGTACTACAGATGAGCAAGTGGATTCTGAGCGAACTGGTTCGGCTATTCTACAACGTAGACACTGAGACAGCATCAGATGCCATTGAAAGCATAGTGGAGAGGCTTGTGCCGATCGTTTGGGAAGTTGATGGTAAACTGCGAGTGCTTGACACAAGCCTCACGATGAAGGACAAGACGCTGATTCTGCTCTATTATCATGCTGAGAGTGTGGGGGAGTCGGACCTGGTTGAGTGGGTCGAGCATTCAAATGCCTCAGTGTACCGCCGTGACGTTCTGCGCAAGAGCCACAAGGAGAAGCTAGTCGAGTACAACCCAGCAACCAGAATCGTCACCATATCGCCAATGGGCATACAACACGTTGAGGATACGTTGCTTGCCTGACCCAGATCGAGCTGTCGACCCCCTACGAGAGGGCCAGCCGATCTAGCGCCTGTAACCTGACCTGAGATGTCAGGGCAGAGTAAGAACATGCCAGGAGTTGACCCGCGCGGGATCTTCTTTAACTCAGCATACTTCGGGAAGCCGAGGTTCGACTACGTCTGTTGGCTCGACGTCATGGGTGCGAGGAACCAAATGCAGCGATCAGTGCCGATCGCCGCGACTTTCATCTTCAAGTTGCACTGCGCAGTGTTAGAAGCCTACGACGAACTTGAGTCCCCGTCTGGCTTGCGTCTCTACCCGGTGATGGATGGAGTGTTCATATCCTCTTCGCGGCGTGGTCCCCTGCAGACTCTCTTGAACCAGGCCCTCTGCCGACTTGTTGCCGAGTTCCTCGCACAGGAGAAGTGCTACCACCAATTCATCGCGCGCGGTGCCCTGGCCTTCGGTCCCGTCTACCACGGATGTACCGTTGACAGGCAGACGAGCCGCATACTGTCCTCCTACACGACCACGCGAGACAGCATACTGGTGGGCCTCCCGGTGGTTCAGGCCCTGGAAGGCGAAGGGAGCGCCCCCCCGTTTGGGATAGCTGCCCATTCCTCAGCGCGGGCGTTTGCGCCTGATGGTGATGATCCCTTCCGGTTCATCTGGCTAGACTGGTTCCGAGCTGCCGACCCGCCGGTAGACAGCGATGCACTCCTTGCGCGGCTCGATGACTACTTCGACTGGCAGCAGGATCACTGCAACATGACTGGCTACATCCCGGCCCGCATTGAGCATCACAAGAAACTGGCGCATGAGTACTTCACACCGGACGAATAGCCCAGTGGCCGATATGTAGCAGCTGGCCAACAATCCGTTGGAGGGTACATCGACAGCAGAGCGCGCCGTCTTTCTCATCCATCGGTGGGTGTGCCGGGACAACGCGCACCACGGCTGTGGAGCGCCGCAAAGGCTTCTCTATTCTGGTCCCTCGGCTCAGGGAGTTGGAGGGTGAAGATCCGCCCGATGCGCGAAGAGGATGCAAATGCTGTCCTCGCCATCTACGCGGAAGGTATCGAGGATGGTTTGGCCACGTTCGAGGCCCAATGTCCCAGTTGGGAAGAGTGGCGCGAAGCCCATATACAAGGGTGCCGGCTGGTTGCTGAAGGCGAGGGCACGCTCCTGGGCTGGGCGGCCCTCAGCCCCGTGTCCAGGAGAGCATGTTACCGCGGAGTCGCGGAGATCACGGTCTACGTGGCGCGGTCTGCCCGGGGGCGAGGCGTGGGAGCGGCCCTGCTTTACTACGCGCTCGTGGAAGTCTCAGAAGAAGCGGGCTTCTGGACGCTACAGGGCGCGACGTTTGAGGACAACACGGCCAGCCTGCTCGCGCAGGAGTCGTGTGGATTTCGTGTCGTCGGCACGAGGGAACGGATCGGCCAGTTGGACGGTCAATGGAAGACCACGGTATTGACGGAGCGACGAAGCCAGGTGGTCGGGGTAAACCGCCCGGACGGCGGGCCCGAACCACCGTCTACAGGCAACGCGGACGACCCGTACGCTTGATACTGATCTTGGGGCGCCATCTTCTGATGGTGTCTCTTCCTTCTCTCTCAGTCCCGCAAGCCCCTGGAGATTCCCTGCTACTCGTCCTGCCTTTCACTTCCGAACATGGCGCAAGTGTTGCCCGACACTGGGGCATCTAGTATAATGAGAAATGGCTCCCGACCACACATAGCCGAAGTGAGAGCGTGGAGTGCGTAAGATGGGTATGGATGTGACAACCAAGGTGGGCTACCTGAAGACTGTGGACATCTTTCAGGACTTGACTGAGGACGAGTTAGGGGCTCTTGAGAGTTCGATCAAGAAGACCCCGTGCGCGGCTGGGAAGATCTTCTACGCTCCCGAGGATAGCGGAGAGGCGCTCTTCATCTTAAAGGAAGGCAAGGTCCAGTTGTACCGTATTTCGTCCGAGGGGAGGAAGCTGGTCACCAACAGCCTGGGGCCGGGTACGATCTTCGGGGAGATGACGCTGATCGGCCAACACATGTATGACAGCTTCGCCGAAGCCACGGAAGATTGTATGGTGTGCAGGATGGATCGGGGCGACCTGGAGCGGTTGCTGCTGGAGAAGCCTCAGGTGGCGCTTCGCATCCTGGAGGTGATTGGCAGGCGACTTCTGGAGGTGGAGGCACGACTGGAGGAGATCGCCTTCAAGACCGTCGCTGGCAGATTGGCGTCACTGCTTCTGCGCCTAATGCGAGAACACGGGGCCACCATTCGGGGATTCACTCATCAGAATCTGGCGGACGACATCGGCACTCATCGGGAGACCACGACCCAGGCCCTGACCAGGTTCAAGGCACAGGGCTTTCTCGACACCGGCCGGAAGCGCATAGAGATCCTGGACGTTGAGGGTCTTCAGCGTGTGGCTAACAGCTAGTGCATGGCGACCAAAAAGGGCCAGCGCAGACGAGCTGGCCCTTGTCTTCTTGCTCTGTTGACCTAGCTTTCTTCTTGCTCCTCTACAGCCCCGCCTTTTCCGTCCGTCAGCCTCTCGGGTTCCTTGTCCCCGGCTATCAACAAAGGCTCGAACTCCACGGGCATCTCGCTCCGCCCGCTGAACACTCCGCCCTCATCGATGAGGAAGGAGGCAACGTCTATGTTACCCCAGACGATCCCCGTAGATAGTATCTCGAGTCGTCCGGAGGCACTGATATTGCCCTTGACAGCGCCTGAGACGGAGATGTTGCGTCCCACGATGTCGGCCACCACTTTCGCTGTCTCGCCGATGATGACATTGTTCATGGTTTCCACGCTTCCCTGGAACACGCCGTCTATGCGCACACCCCCATCGCACTTGAGTTCGCCAACGAAAGTAGCAGTGGCTCCTATGACGTTTTCGATCCTATCGCTGGCCGGACTGTCTAGCACATCAGCCAAAGCTCAACCCTCCTTAGTCCCCAGTCGCGTTCAAGACCGGGCCGTGTTTGCGGAACTCACTCTTGGTTCAGGCTGAGGTAGGTCATGGGATCCACCGGAACGTCGTCGAGGCGGATCTCGTAGTGAAGGTGAGGACCTGTACTCCGGCCTGAGTTGCCGGAAAGGGCAATCTGCTGCCCTTCCTCTACCACGTCACCCGGGTCCACGAGGTACCAGGAGTTGTGACCATACGCCGTGGAGAAGCCCATCTCGTGCTCCACGACGACGGTCCAACCCAATCCAGGCCGCCATCCGGCAAAGACGACCTTTCCATCCTTAGTGGCCCGAACCGGTGTGCCGTACCATGCACCGATGTCTAGGCCCTGATGAAACTCCAGGTAGCCGGTCTCAGGGAGCACCCGATACCCGAAGCCGGAGGTGATCTCCCCCTTCAGAGGCCAGGTCTTGGGCGCTGCGGCGATAAGGCGCAACTGCCGTTCCAGCTCTGCCGGGTCGTCTCGCTTCTCTGGTGCTACTCTTTCCACCCTCGCCGTCAGCGCATTGAGCAGCAAGCCCAGTTCCTGAGTGTTCTCGGGGAGCGAGGACTCCAGTGCGGCCAGTTCGGCGCTGGATTCCACGGCCAGAGACATGCTGTAGTCGCCGAGCTCGGAGCCTCCCTGGCCACCTTGCGCGCCGAAGGACGTGGGCTCGATGGTGGCGGTGGCGGTAACGGTGACCGCCGTGTCCTCCAGACCTATCAGCTCCCGAATCTGGTACGAGAGGTTCTCCAGCTCCAGCATACCTGCCCTGAATCGCTCAACGGACTGAGACAGAGCGGTCACGTCCTCCTGCTGCGCCAGGATGGTGAGCCGCATGTCTGTTTCGCGTGCTTCGTGTATGGTTTGCTGCTTGCTCAGATCGTTCATCTGGGCACTGAGTCTGTGATTGCTCACGGCAAGATAGAAGAAGCCCGATACCAGCAGCAGCAGAAAGACCACCGAGGTCGGAATAACCCACATGGGAATCCGCAAAGACAAGGGGGGACGCTCAGAATGAGGCACGATCATCAGCGTTAGGGATCGTGTCTCTCTCTTGCGTGTCACTGTGGACTGTCTCCTCCTATCAGATTCTCGCCCAAAGGTGGAACTACTCCTTTCTGGGGCCGAATCGCCCCCTCGAGGGTTCTGTGGGGGCAACGACAACCAGATGGAATATACTACAATTGGGAGCCATTGTCAACGTTGTCCCCATGGGCCTGTGCTATGGCC
>CAZOBP010000140.1:0-7643 GCA_964577995.1 uncultured Anaerolineales bacterium | reverse complement strand
TATGGAAATTCAAAACGAAGTAATTTATAGATTTAATAGATATTTTGATGGTAATGAAAATTTTAAGTTAACGAGAACAAATTTAAATGAATTAGTTGATGAAAAAGATATATTAAGACATGCACTTAAAAATAAACTTAATGGAGATATTGAGGAGCAAAGAATTAATTCAATAATGTTATGCTATTACTGTATAAAATGGGATGAAACGAAATCACCTGAAGATTTTCAACAGATTCAAAAACAATCAAATAACTTAGGTCTAAAATATGGAGAAATTACTTTGGACATGCATAATTTCTTAATCGATTATTCTTCATATGTCCTGGGTCAAACTGGTGACATAGATGATAACGAGATACTTATGTTGTTCGTCGAAAGACATTATAAAGATCTTCAATTCTATGAGATAAAAGAGGAGCTTCATCAGTCAAAGAACTTGCATGAAACACTTGTGAGAATAATTCAATTAGGCCGTCTATCAACATTTGGAATTAATCAAGATACCTTGAATAGACTAAGGAGGGACTTAGAATCCAGTAACTTCAAGCAGAATACTTATTTAATCTTAGCAAATAAAATTCCTGATAGACTAAAGGATTATTTAAGATCATTACCTGGTCTATCAGGTTTTCCGCCAAGTGTCAGAAATGTTGAAGAGATTCAAGGTAAATTCAGTGGTTATATTGTTCGACCATCTGAAGCCAATTCACCTAATGAATTCTTGGAAATATTAAAGAGAAAAGTTGGTCGAACAGATGAACCTTATATTATTAGAATTATTACTCTAGACTTTTTAAATAGTCTAGTATATACAATACCTGAGGACCAGAGTTTTACTACTGAGGGACTTCAAGCATGTTATAATGCTCTTGAATGGTTTAGAAAGGGCTATGTCATGGATGATACTGTTCTCTGGAATGAAATTGCAAAATCAACAATTAAGCCCGACGAACTCTTGAGTCTCATACCTTTTAATATATTTTGCAGAGGAATAATTCCCAAGGAGCAATCGTTTCTTATTCAACATTATAATGACATTAAGGATTATTTTAATATAGAAGGGCTTGGAGAGTGGAGGAATATTGATGCTGAGCTTCTTACAGACAAAATCCTTACCTATGGCGAACCTGAATACTCAGAAGATGAAGAAATCAATATTCTAAAACTTAGTGAAAATACAATAAGAGTTGATGCAATACGATCTAGGATATTGAATCTGTGTACTGCCATTATTGAAGGTGCTTCCAGATTTCATATGTCTGTTCAATATCAGGCTTGATATCTTATTATAGATCTGTTGTATAAAAATATTAGTTTTGAATCTATACTATGGTGTATTTTTATCTCATTTGTTGATATATAATGTAACTTATTAATTATCTTAGTAGGAAATTCTATATATAATGAACTCCATAAAGAAAGTTCTTGAAGAAAAAGGTATCAAGCAAACTTGGCTTGCAGATAAGTTAGGAAAGAGTTACAATATGGTTAACTCATATGTGCAAAACAGGAGACAACCAAGTTTGCCAGATCTCATAAGAATTGCTGAGATTTTAAATGTGGATGTAAGGGAGCTTATTGTATCAAACAGGAAACAGAATGACTGATGTTCATGAACCGGATATAAGAAGCTATAATATGAGCCAGATTAAAGGTAAGGATACTAAGCCTGAAATTTTGGTTAGGAAATATCTTTTCGGTAAAGGCTACCGTTACAAACTGCATGACAAAAGACTCCCAGGGAAACCTGACCTTGTATTACCTAGGTACAAAACGGTAATATTTGTCAACGGATGTTTTTGGCATGCTCATGAAGGATGTAAGTACTACGTTATTCCAAAAACTAGAACAAAATGTTGGGTTGACAAACTTGAGAATAATCGAAAGCGTGATAAGTTAGCTATTCAAGAACTAAAGAATATGGGTTGGAATGTTATTGTTTTATGGGAATGTGAACTTAAACCTGAGAGAATTAATAATACATTTGATAATTTGATTAAAGATTTAAATGCCAAGTAAAAGAAATATACCAGTTATTGATCTTTTTGCCGGTCCAGGCGGTCTCGCAGAGGGTTTTTCATCAGTAACTAAGAAAGGCGATCGGGTATTTGATATAAAACTATCAATAGAAAAGGATATCGATGCCCATAAAACACTATTACTTAGAAGTTTCTACAGACAATTCCCCTTGGGCAATGCCCCCGAGGAATACTATGATGTATTAAAAGAAAAAGACTTAAAGAAACGACAACTAAAAATTGATGAATTATATAGTTCATATCCGGAAGAATCAGCTAAAGCTAAGGCAGAAGCATGGAGAGCAGAGCTTGGAGATGACAAATTTCCAAATGAAGTAGTTGACGATAGAATTAGAAAAGCCTTAAAAAGTAAGAAGGATTGGGTACTAATAGGAGGACCTCCGTGTCAGGCATTTTCACTAGCTGGAAGATCAAGGGTAGGGGGTGTTGATGAAGAAGATCATAGAGTCTACTTGTACAGAGAATACTTAAGGATCATTGCTAATCACCATCCGGCAGTATTCGTGATGGAAAATGTACAAGGATTACTGTCTGCTGAAATTAACGGGGAGAGAGTATTTAAATGGATACTATCAGATCTTAGAAAACTAGGCAGGTTATTTCCGCAAACCAGCTCGCCTGAGTATAAGATATTCTCATTAGTAACTAACGATGTAAAGAGTGATCGGGAATATCTTATTAAATCCGAGGAATATGGAATTCCTCAGAAAAGACATAGAGTTATCCTACTTGGAATTAGAAACGATGTTGATATTGAACCAGAAACGTTATCTAGAAAGGATAAAAAAATGTCCCTTGATTCAGTAATAGGTAGACTTCCAAAGGTAAGGAGCGGTATTAACAGAAGGTTCTCAGCTAGTATCGAAAGTTATAGTGGCAGAAAGAAAAGAGTTTATGAAAAAGTTCCTGACTCTAATGAAAGATGGGAAATCATTGTTAACGAGTATCTGGAGGAAATCAAGATATGGAATGGTTTGGACATTAATCATCGGATTCCCAATATTATGGCAAGTGATTATGGAATTGGTTCCGAATTTGTTGATTGTCAAGATACAATTGACAGTAATCATGATCTGTTTGATTGGTACACAGACAAAAAATTAGGGGGTGTACCAAATCATCAATCCAGGAGCCATCTAATTGGGGATCTGAAAAGATATTTATTTGCTGCTATTTATACCAATGAATATGATTCTATACCTAAGCTGAAGGATTTTAAAATGAATGGAGAGGATTTGGTACCAGACCATTTAAGTGCAAATTCCGGAAAATTTGTTGATAGATTCAGAGTACAAAAACCAGATGAACCAGCTACTACTATTACAAGCCATATTTCCAAAGATGGCCATTATTTTATTCATTATGACCCAAGTCAATGCAGGAGTCTTACAGTAAGAGAGGCAGCCAGAATTCAGACTTTTCCGGATAATTATTTGTTCTGTGGGAGTAGAACACAACAGTTTCACCAGGTAGGAAATGCGGTTCCGCCATATCTTTCATATCAAATAGCATTGATTGTTGAAGCTATAATGAAGTCCATATAGAACAATATATAGCCTAATATATTTGCATATATAATATATTATTTGTAAATTGCATATTGAGTGTAATAAATAAAGGAATATTATATTATTATGGAAACAAAATCTAAAAGAATGAGGTTTGAGGAAGTTGCAGGCAGTAGGGTGCAACTAGTCCTGGACAGAATAGATAGTCTGTCCAAATGCGCTAATAAAAAGAACTATGAGTATACAGAGAAAGACATTCAGAAAATGTTCCGAGCTATAAATGAAGAGCTTCGAAAGGCTAAAATGAAGTTTGAAGATGAATTATCGGATTCAGGAAAAGCAAAGAAAGTATTTAAATTTTAATCAATGAAAAACCAACAAGATTGGGAATTCGCATCAACTGGTGGTGGCACAGAAGATGGGATAAACAACCCAATGATAGAACACTTTGAAGGGAATTATAATTACCATCTTGCCCGTGAAATAATTCAAAATTCACTTGATGCGAGAAATGATAAAGATAAACCTGTAAAGGTTTCCTATAAACTTACCTCATTTTCGCAGCAGGAGATACCAGGCTATGAGAAGCTTAAAGATGTAATTAAGGCATGTGTTGATTATTGGAAGAAAGATGAAAAAGCCAATCAAAAATTGCATAGAGCCTTGGATTGTATAGTTCAGGAAGAAATACCTGTTCTGAAAATCTCAGATGAAAACACAAATGGACTTGACGGTTCTGATAATGACAGAACCAAACCTTGGTATAATCTTGTCAAATCAAGGGGGTCAAGCTCAAAAACACTTGGCGAGGGTGGCTCGTTTGGACTTGGGAAGGGTGCACCTTATGCTGCATCAGATATGAGCACAGTGCTTTATTCATCAAACAGCATTGAGGACAAGAAAAGTCGATTCATCGGAATAGCGGAATTAGTTAGTCATAGATGGGAAGGAGATACAAAACGGGGTAATGGCACTTATGGCTATAGTGGTCAACAGACTATATCAAATTTGGATGATTTATCAAAAATGGGGGACTTCTGGAGAAGGAAACCTGGATTAGATATATATATCCTTGGATTTAAACAGGATTGCAACTGGGTTGATGAGTTAATTAAATCAATATTACGAAATTTTTGGTATGCAATTCTCTCAGAAGATTTAATAGTCGTAGTAGGTGATCGGGAGATTAGCTTTTCCAATCTTACCGATTTAATGAGCGAATATTTTGTTGGTGAACCATATAAGGATTATGTAGAACCCAAAGGAAATCCATTATACTATTTTGATTCATTTATGTATGGAACTACTATTGAGGGGGAGTTAGAATCATTAGGAAAAGTAAAATTCTATTTCAAACAGATTGAAGAAAGATTGAATTATGTTGCGATGATGAGAAAATCACATATGATAATTTACTCGAAGTCGTTTCATTTCCCTGCCCCATTTGCTGGCGTGTTTATATGTGATGATAAAAGTGGGAATAGTGAATTGCGAAAGATGGAGCCTCCAACACATGATAAATGGGACCCGGCTAGATATCCTGAAAAAGGAGAAAAGCTAATGAAAGAAATAGAGAGTTGGATCAGAAAGTGTTTGAAGGAACTAAAAGAAAAAAGGGAGAGCGAGGTTCTTGAAATACCTGACTTACAAAAGTACCTTCCTTCGGATGATGGTGCAGATTCTGGAGATGGGAAGGGTGAGTCAGAGTATGTTGGTGAAGAATCTAATGTTGAAAGTTCAAGAATAATCGACAAAAAACTGATATTTAAATCAACTACAAAAATTGATCCATACAAGGTTGCAGTACTAAATAAGAAAGATACAGGTTTTGGCGGACCAGGGAAGACTATTCGACGGGGGACCAAGAAACTTAAGAAGCATAGCAAAAATTCTGGCGGTGGAGATGGAAAAATTAAAGCTCTTTCTCCTGAAGACATAAATACGAGAGTTTTTTGTATCTCAAAACATGATGAAATAAAGGAGTATGTAGTTAAAGTCAAGAGCAAAGTTGATGGAAAATGTAACTTGAAGCTTCTTGCAATTGGTGAGGAGGGAACCGAAAAGAAAAAAGTCACAGAGGTATTTGATCCAAGAGGTTACAATTATAAACTGAATAATAATTTGATAAAAGGTGTCTATCTAGAAAAAGATCAAACATTTGATTTGAAGGTTAAAATAGACAGCAATATTAAATGTTCTTTAAGTATTGAAGCATATGAAGTATAATAATCGATATTTCCCACATCCTGTACTCGGAATCAGAGATGATGTAATTGGAGAGTTCTCATGTGATTTCACAGTGGAGGTTTCTGATACTAAAACGATTTTTACACCTAAAGTAAAATTGTTGAATAAGGATCTTGAAAAGCTTATAGATACTGATCAAGCTGACTATTGTATGCAAATATATTGTAGAGCTACAATGTACAGAGAAGTCTTTACAATTTATGATCCTATAGGATCTCAGTTTCAGATTTCTAGTTCAAGATTGAATGGCGAGACGGAGGTTGATTTTTTTCTTTGCGCCTCCAAGGATATAGAAACGTATAAAAATGATTTTTTTAATGCAGACTATGAAGATTATGGATTTGAGTTAGAAAAGGGAGATATTATTGCATATGGTGGAAAGGGTTTGTTCTTTGCGAATAAGGCTCCAGAGGAACTTAAATCTGTATCTGCGATAATGAATATAAAGAATAGTGGAAAGGCCAATGGACCGTTCTATAATGATTATGACGGTCCCAAAATTACACTGTTCTTATCAGATAACGACTTTAATTTGTATCAATCCCTAATAGATTATGACTGCTTTGTACCAGTAGTCCATAGCAGTATAGTTTTTCCTGCATTGTATGAAACAGTTTGTTTCATGGAATATGATGAATCAGCGTCCCAATTTGAAGATTATGAATGGTATAAAATAATTAGAAAAAGGATTGATGATGATCCTGGGACAACACTTTTAGAGAAAGTTCAAAATATTCTAGACTTACCAATTAACAGGTCCTTAAAAAGCATGGAGGGTATATTTGACAATGATAATTACTAAACCATAGTATATATGAAAGACAAAATTGAATTAAAGATATTTTCTAATGATTATGTAGATTACTTATTGAAACAAGTCGAAGTATATGGTAAGGTAGAACCATTTTATACCGAAAGTCCAGACTGGGAAGAAAAAACTCCAAGGGGAAGAACAAACTTGTTCCTGCCCACAGATTTTAAATTGAAGATGCCTGAAGGCAGTCAAATTTCATACGATCTGGAGAACTCTATTTCTTTATATGAAAAAATTGTTGGAATAAATGAGACAATTGCTTCTGATCCTAGATTATGGACTTGGTTATCACATATATATTTTTGGGATTATATGAGGGCAAGATGGCCAGTTGAGGGTGTTAAGAATCCCATTGGAAGGATAACTGACAGATACTATATGAAATATTTAAAGCTTGAATCCCTTGTCCGACATGGTATATCAAGATTGTGGTGGTATGCTCATCTCACATGCGACGAAAATCGGGACGATAAATATGAATTGACTAGAATATTATTAAGTAAAGCTGATATAACAGTAGGGATAATGGAAAGAAGTCTAGGATCCAATAAAAATATTAGGACAGCATTGCTTGAGATTTTAAGTGAAAACCCTGAAATTTCAGAAAAAGAAGATGAATGGCGTAAGTTATTTATTTCAGTAAACTTACTTGGTGGAGTTAAAAACTTACCATTTTTATCGGTTGAAGAGATAAAAACCAAAGTAATCCAAATAATCTAGACAGTAATACATATGAATAATATTCCTGGCAAACAAGTGTATTGCAAACTGAGCGGAGCGAATTGCGAAGCAATCGCGAACACCTTTGAAAATAGACAATCTCGTGAGCAATTTGCAAATACTCTTGTTAGCGAGGGCTGAGAAAGGGGAGGAGAAAAGAAAAAATGAGAATTGGGGAGAATGGGCAATTGAGCAATATTAACTTTTGTAAATTGTTGTAGCAAAAGAAAATATTGCGAGATTTCAGGTAGGGGAGCGGCTATTTAATATAATGGCTAACCGGAGCGCAGCGGAGCTCGACGAAACCAGACG
>CAZOBP010000139.1:0-7694 GCA_964577995.1 uncultured Anaerolineales bacterium | reverse complement strand
TGCAGGAAGCTGCGGACGCTGGGCACCAGAAGACAGCCGTAGAGCTTGGAGGCCAATCTGTCGTCCCGGAAGGCGTCTTCGTCTATGTCCAGGACGTCCTCCTCGGTCGTCTCAACGCCCTCCACAAACGCATCCACGATCTCGGCCGCTGCTCTGGCGCTGACCGCAAACACGGAACTAAAGACCTTGACTCCGGCCGGCACAGCGACTACGGGTACCCTAGAATTGATCGCATCGTGAATGTCCCTCGCCGTTCCATCGCCTCCGACGAAGATCAGCAATTCGACGCCACTATTCACCATCTGGTCGCTGATTCTCTTTGTGTCCAACGCCGAGGTCTCGCTGCGCACTGTGCCGATTACGGTGAATGGGATGTCGTGCCCTTCGACGTATTCCTCTCCCATGTTGCCAGGTGCCACGAACAGCGTGATGCGGTCTTTATTCTCAATATGGCATAGGAGGTCTTGCGTCCTGTTGGGGGCGACCGGCTTGGCACCCAGTTGCAGGGCCTTTTTGTGCATCTCTCCGTCGGTACCCTTGAGGCCGACGCTACCGCCCATGCCGGCCACGGGATTGACGATCAGTCCAATTGCTTTCTTCATGGCTCCCTCTCATGATTTCGCGCGTGCCCCTCTTGCCGCGGGTGACGGTGATGGTTATTGGCCCGGCTGTCTCACCGTCTGGCTACTCAAGCGCTCTCTCTCGAACCAACTACCGGCGCTTCTCGTACAGCACTGGTCAAGCCGCTATCACTCTTCTTCACCAGATCCGTCGGATTCTCCCAGGTCAGGCTCTAATGCCCCGTTATCCTCCGATTGGCTTGCCATGAGACGGCGGAGCGCCTCGCCGTGCCGAGCTTCACAACTGGGGCACCTTCTCAGATGATCGAGTACCTTGGGGAGGAGATCGGCACCCGCGGTGGACAGAACATCGGCGTAGTACTCCATCACAGCGAAGCACTCGTCACAGGTCAGATTCGAGGGATCCTCTAACAAGAGTTGCCACAACGGCTTCTCTGTACTCATTCTAGAATTCCAGGATGGTTCCTGCTGGGCAGGGGCGAACGACGTGAGATCCGAGGTTCTGGGTTAGGGCCACGAAGGCTGCTTCTCCGGTGCAGTGGTTGGGGTAGACGCGCTGCAGTGCCGGCCTTGCCGAAAGCACATCGGCGGTGTCCTGGAGTTCGTTGGCGCTGGCACTGGTCAGGTGGAGGCCACCCGTAATCACTGCGATGGGGAGTTCGAAGGCACGCTCCACGTGCGCCAGCGTATTCAGCAAACCTGCATGGCAGCAACCGCAGAGCAGCACCAGGCTTTCGCCAGCTTGCAGCACCAGGGCCATGTCGTCCCGATAGGTATCAGCGACCAGGGCATCGCTCTCGCGCATCAGGTGATAGTCGCTGCTTCCCTCCGGCTCGGGGCGTTCCACGATCTCGCCCGTTGTCCAGATGCCTGGCAGGATCTCCTGCGGTGCGGCATCCAGGCACAGTGCCAAATGAGCAGCCAACGCTTCCTCTGAAATCGACAGCCCCACCCTTCGTGGCTTCCCTTCTCGCCGCGAAAACCGCTCGCGGAACAGATCGGGGTTAGCGTAGAGCGGAGTGCCAGGGCGGACATGCTCCAACAACGCCGAGAGGCCGCCGGTGTGGTCGTAGTGAGCGTGGCTAATGGCTAGCGCGTCTATGGTCGCGGGCTCCACGTCCAGCAATTCCAGGTTGTGGAGCAGCACGGTGCCACTCTGACCGGTATCGAAAAGCGCGCGCTGAGCTTCCGTCTCGATCAGGAAGGTCACGCCATGCTCGCCCCAGAACGGGGAACTGCGCAGCACCGCGTCGTCAACTACACAAGTTATTCTCACCGCCTGTTCTCTCTTTCTTTTGGTTCTCTTTCCTCGCCTGCGCCGGTTCACGAGTCCTTGGGTGCAGAGAGGCAGATTGCCTTCTTCTTGTCACTTGACCCCTCTTGTTCACGATTGCTCTGCTTCCGGCACGAGCAACCCCATGGCGATGAAACCTCCCCAGGGCAAGGCAGACTGGGGGCACGACCATTGTCGAGGGAAGAGCGTCGTGTGCCACACGACATGTGCCTTGTCACCGCCGACGGACTTCAACAAGCGCTTCAGCTCTCCGACGCCGTAGAAATGCGCCGCGTGATACACCGTGGGCCGAACGCGCTCCGCCAGCCGCCGCTTCAGCCCCAGCAGGCTCCAGCGGTTGAGCACGCCCAGAAGCAGCCCTCGCCGGGCAACTCGCAACGCCTCGATGAGTGCCTGCTGGGGCTCGTCAAGAAACTCCAGCGTGGTTACGAAAGCCACCAAGTCGAAGGTGCCATCGGCGAAAGGGAGATGATGGGTGTGGCCGCGCACCAAGGAGAGGCCGTTCAGGGTCTGCGCTTTCGCCAGCATGTCCGCCGAGAGGTCCAGACCTACCGCTGCCAGCCTCTGTTCCCCTAGCCATCGCGTGAAGTGGCCGGTCCCGCACCCCACCTCCAGCACGCTTCGGGCCTGAGGGAAGCTCCCCAGTAGCCGACGCAACGCGGCTTTCTCCAGCTTGTCGGCGCGGCTGCCGTCAGGCGTCTCGTACCAAGCTTCGTAGTGGGCTGCAACTTGCCCACCGAAGACGGGTTTCTCAGTCACCATCAACTCTGCTTAGCGGAGGGGAACTCTCTCGGGGCGGTTGGGGACAGGCGTTGGAGAGAGTCACCGCCATCACTGTGTCGCCGTGCTCCGTGGCCTGGTGAAATGCCTCTTGCAGAGCCTGGAAGACGGCTTGCTCCTGACCCCAAACCAGGGTACTCATCTCGCCCACACGAGTGTTCAGCCCGCGCTTGCGCAGAGCTCGGACCGCCTCACGGACGGACGGCCCGATCGATTCTTGCCGCAACGGGTAGAGGCTGACCTGAGCGGTTATGATCTTCATCTCTGGCTTTCCCCCGTGGCTCTGTTTCTTGGTCAGTGCGAAGTGTCCCCCATCGCAAGCTAGGACAGTGCGTCCTTCAATAACCCCTTGAAACGATCCAGGGTGATAGGGTGGAAATCGACTTCTAGGCCCGACCAGTCGAAGAGTTCCAGGATCTCCTCGGCGTGATGCGCCATATACTCCTCGGCGAACTCCAGGCCATCCAGGACGATGATCTTGTCATAGAACCCTGGAAAGTTGGCGTTGGCGTCGGCCTTGTCCCAGCCGAAATACCTCTGATAGACGACCTTCCAGTTCCTGAGCCAGCCCGGGGTGAACCACAGAATCTTGTCCTGTCTCCCCCCGCTAATCTGCTGCCGCTCTTCGAAGCCAGCCAGCATGTCGTAGCCGTACTCTCCCTGAACTCTGGTTATCCCCCGGCCCGTTTCTTGCAGGATCGAGTCCACCCGCTTGAGTGGCTCTTCGGTACTGACGTGACACTTCTTTCCATAGACGACCATGATCTCGTGGTCGGCACACCATTCCCTGGTCTTGGACAGCTTCTTGAGGAGATGCTCTTCTAGCCTGTCGGGCAGGGCATGCAAACCGGGCGGGGTAAAGAATAGGCGGCGTGGATTCAGGAAACGGCTCTCCATCAGGTGAGTGATCTCTGGGTGCAGCATGCCGCAGGATATGATGCAGCGGTCCTCGAATGTCGCATCCGTCATTTCGGTCACTGTTCATTTCCTCCAGTCACTTTGGTTCGCGAACCACTCTTGCTAGGGCGCAGTAACCGATCCATCGCGGACCGCGTGTGGATCGCCTACGGGAAAAGCACCGTTAGGGACGGGCCGGGGCCACATCCTCCATCCGGTAGGTCGTACCTCACCCCTCCGGTGAAGACAGCTCTAGGAAAAGCGGTCTTGGCGCTAGTCCCGCGTTGGCAAGCCACCTAGGTTCCACAGTTGATGATGGGATACCGCTCATTCCGAGTCGCTGGTCGCACCTTGCAGAGTGATCGAAGACGACATCAAGTCGATATCCTTGATCTTAGCCTGAACTAGCCTGGTCTCGCCCATGAGGCCCATCAAGCGAAGGCCACGACCTGCCGGCTTGATCCAGGCCACGTCCTGCATCACCTCTTCCTTCTCGCCGTTTCTCTCAACGTAGACAGTAGCTAAGCACACGATGGTCCCCCTTCAGAGCAACTGGTCTAGTATCTCCTCGATATCTCTTTCTGCCTCGCTGTTATGAGCTGGCCGCCCTTCCAGGCCAGCCTGGAAGACCTGCGTATCGTAGCCGATGGATCCGATGACCGGCACAGCCCTTTTCTTGAGCTCTTCTTCTAGGGTGGAAGCCATCTGCTCCGAAGCGATCTTGTTGAGGACCGCCCAGACACCGTCCATGCCCACCTCTTGAGCGAGGGCGCTGATCTTCTCCGCCAGTTCCAGCGAATCGAAAGAAGGCTCGGTTACGGCCAGGACGGTATCCACACTCGTCTCCACGCCTCTGCCAAAATGCTCCACACCCGCCTCCATGTCGATGAGGGCGACCTCATCCTCCTCAAGGGAGAGCCTCTTCAGGAACTCACGGCTCAGGGCGCCCATGGGGCAGGCACAGCCTTCCAGCGACTGTAGGATCTTGCCGATGGAGACCAGTCTAATGCCGTCTTTGTCCACGAAGTACCCGGGGGGCAGGTCGGTCGTTCGGATCTCCTCCTGGGTCAGGACGCTCTTGGGGGGCTGTGTACTATCCGAGAAAGCCTCAAACACTTTCTTCTTACCCCCGACAAGCTCCAGTAGTGGCTGGGGCCGCTCCTCAAAGCCGAGCATTCGATAGAGCCCGGGATTTGACTCATCGGAGTCAACAACCAGTACGCGATACCCTCTCTCTCGCAAGCCCTTGGCCAGGAGGCAGACCACAGTGCTCTTGCCGCTGCCACCCTTGCCGGCAATCGCTACCTTCTTCATACCGATCTCCTTTCGGTCTATCGCTGGGGTTGCCGCTCGTGAAGACAACATTCCTCGCCGGGTCGCCTGGTAACGGGGCATCGAATCCGGGAAGCAGCCTCTCCCCTTTTGCGTTTCTCATGGCGCGTCGGCCATAGCCGCGGCACGGGTTCCCTGACCTCGGGCGGAACGGACCCCCCACACAGTGTACAACCGTTACGTAGCAGAGGGCCAATCGGAGGGGTATCCCAGGCACAATGGCGAGCGTTTAAACACCACAACCGGCCTTTCCGTCACCTGGGGCAAGTGAGCCACTCCAGCGGCGAGCGTCGGCTCTGAACCCGACGTAAGGGTGGTGAGTAGCCGTGGTTGGCAGCGGATGAGAGTCCAACGCCAAGGATCATGAAACCGGGTTCAGCCGGTCGGGGAGAACGTAGGGGCGGCTCCCGTACCCGCCCGTACCAAGACGTCGATACAAAGGGATGGGTGGTCGTTGAACTACTTTGCACTCTCGGCGATCTGCTTCGCCCACGCGGCAGCACGGTCCAGTTCGCCGTCTTTGAGTGGGCCCTTGGTGCCTGTAACAAGAAGACCTTCCGGTGATTCGACGAGGGTCCCGCCCTTCTTCTGCAGGCTCTTGGCGATCCTATCCGCGGCAAAGCCGAAGATCCTAACCCATCTCGTGGTGAGCCTGGTGTCGAAGGCAGCCACGCTAATCCCTTCGAGAGCAGGGGCCTGCACTTTGTCCAGGAACTCTCGCATCGTCGGCGATGCCCTGCCTCCGTGGGTGGGGGCACCTACGAAAAGAACGTCGAGAGTCTTCAATTCGGAGATGTCCACCTTACCCACCCGCAGCACTTTGACCTCACCGGCAATAGCATCGCCGATGGCTTGGGCGATCTTCTGCGTATTCCCGTAGACTGAGTCGTAGACAACCAAGGCTTTCATTGTTCACCTCCTACGTAGTGCGCAACCATTGGGCAACAGCCGCAGAGTCTCGAGACGATCACCACGGCCCCGCTCAGCCCTTGTGGCTGAAGGTCAGGATGCCGTGTCGGGTGGCAGCGCCAACATACGCCAGACGGGCGACGAGCTACGTTCTGACAGCGCCGCGCACAAAGAACGCGAAGGGTGCCAAGCAGAGTCCGGCCATCAGAGCAACCATGACGACGCCGCCCACGTCGACGGGCGAGCCGGAGACCATGATGGGGACGAGACTCGTAGCCAGGATCCCGTAGGCCAGGAGAAGCCCTGCGCCGCCGACGTATCCCAGCGCCCTACGCCGCCACAGCTCGATCCCGACGCCGAGAAGCGCCGGGCAACCCACGGCGAAGTCGTCGATCCATTGGGCGAGTTCCGATGAGGCCACCGGCGCCGGGTCAATGAGGGCGCCGACAATGAGCCCCACTTCGCGCAGGAGAATCAGAATGGCCAGGGCCAGCAGGATGCCGCCGGTCGTTCTGGCTGGCACAGTCTCCACCAGCTTGTGGCGCACCACCTCGCCGTCGATGCTGGCCATGAGGCCAATCAGGGTGTAGGCGCTCAAGGTGGCAAGCAGGAGGTGGGGAAGGAACAGCGCACCGAAAGGGGCGCCGATGACGTACGCCACATAGACGTACAGGACGTAGAAAAGCGCGCCTGGCCAACAAAGGAGCCCGATCAGCATGCCTCGCCGCGCCAGCCACATCGAGATGAAGAGGAGGGGCATGCCTACAAAGAGGTTGAAGAGGTCGTTGGTGACCAACCAGCTACGCAATTCCTCCGTCGGGTAGAGCGAGTTCTGGTACAGAATGCCGACGACCGAGGCCATGGTCATCAGAAGGCCGATCAGAAGAGATAGGGCGTATACGGGGGTGAGGCCGCGAGTGAGCGGCAAACTGGCGGATGGGGATCCTGCCTTGGACGTAGTCATACTCACGCTCCTTCTGTGATGGCGGGTCGTGACAAATCAGCCTCCGCAGTGGATCGAGGGACGTCCCCCGCCTTGGCTGGTGTCAAATGCACCATGTACTGAACGACTGGTTGGGCTGCTCTTCGCCCGCGGGCTGTCCAGACTACCGAGGCGGCCGGTACCCTTAGATCAGTGATCCTGCTCCTCCACAGTGGCGGTCTCTTCGTCGGTCGGTGTGCGACCCTTACACCAGCGCGTCGGCGATGGCCGTGGCCCAGGCAGAGATGGCTTCCCAATCCCGGAAATCGCCGAGGGGAGCTTTGACGTTCTTGATCATCCACTTCTCAAAGAAGTTGACCTTCTCCGGGTTCACATCGCCGTGAAACACGGCGATGTCGCGAGGCTGGATGTGGTCGGCGATGGACTGCAGCGCCTTGGGGAAGTGCGAACCTTGCGCCAACTCCACGGGATCTCCCTCGCCGGTAGGCCCGCTCGAGAACAGCCACACTGGCCGTTCAGCCAGGTACTCTTCGTTGGCCTTCAAGAAGTTCGCTGCCTGCTTCTGCCATCGGCCGATGTAAACCGCGCTGCCCAGGACAACCGCCTCGTAGGGCGTCACGTCGCCGACGCGATCCGCTGGCAGCACGTCGGTGGCCAGACTTGCTTCACGAAGCACTTCACCGATCCGTTCCGCGATCTCTGCCGTCGCACCGTACTTGCTGGCGTAGGCCACCAGCACCTGCTTCTCCATTTCACCCTCCATTCAGTCCGAGGCGCGGCTTCTCAGACCTGCTCAGCCAAATGCCGGAAAGACAGACTGTGGCAGAGCACAGTCCCGCGCGTGCAACTCTCGATCGAGCAGCACTCCGCTCAACTCCTTGGCTACCGTGATGGTCTATCGAGGAATCGGGTACCCTACAACAACTCTGGGGCCAGCAACACGACGTTGCCGGTGACC
>CAZOBP010000138.1:0-7760 GCA_964577995.1 uncultured Anaerolineales bacterium | reverse complement strand
GAGGATGGCTCGCTGTACCGCCAGGTCAACCAGGCGTACAGAGAGAGCTACGACCACTTGACAGGCTCGGGCCTCTACGACGCTCTCACAGACTCAGGGTCGCTCATCCGCCACGAAGAGGTCGCTCTCGAGTTAGCGAGAACAGACGAGGCGTACCGGGTCCTCAAGCCGGAGGTCGTACCGTTCGTCTCGTATCCATACGAATGGTGCTTCAGTCAACTCCAAGACGCCGCCCTCCTGACCCTAGAAGTCCAGAAGAAGGCCCTGGACTTCGGGATGACGCTGAAGGACGCCAGCGCCTACAACGTGCAGTTCGTATGGGGCAAGCCTGTTCTGATCGACACTCTTTCCTTCGACAGGTACCACGAAGGCCAACCGTGGGCCGCTTACCGGCAGTTCTGCCAGCATTTCCTGGCCCCGCTGGCGCTGATGAGCTACACGGACGTCCGCCTTGGCCAGTTGCTGCGGATCCACATCGACGGAGTTCCACTGGACCTGGCCAGTTCACTCCTGCCCCACCGCACCCGTCTCTCTTTCGCACTGCTCTCCCACATTCACCTCCACGCCAGAAGCCAGAAGCACTTCGCGGAGCGCACAGTGGACGTGAAGAGCCGAAAGATGAACCGTCTGTCGCTCCTCGGCCTTCTGGACAATCTGGAATCGGCAGTGAAGAAGCTGAAGTGGCAACCCAAGGGCACGCTGTGGAGCGACTACGAGGAAGAGGACTCCTACTCAGCAGACGCCCTGGACCAGAAGAGGCAACTCGTTGCTGACTTGCTGGACCAGGTGCAGCCCAGAGTCGTATGGGACCTGGGAGCGAACGTGGGTCTCTTCAGTCGGCTGGCCAGCAATCGGGGGATTCCGACTATCTCCTTTGACGCCGATCCGGGCTGCGTCGAGCGGAACTACCTCGAATCCAGGCGCAAGAGCGAGACGAACATCCTTCCCCTCCTAATCGACCTGACGAACCCCAGCCCCGCCATCGGTTGGCAGCACGAGGAGAGGATGTCGCTGATGGAGCGCGGCCCCGCGGACCTCGTGCTCTGCCTGGCCCTGATCCACCACCTCGCCATCTCCAACAACCTGCCCCTCTCCATGGTCGCCGACTTGCTAGCCATCATCTGTAGCTCCCTGATTCTCGAGTTCGTTCCCAAGACCGACCACAGGGTCCAGAGGCTGCTGTCGACGAGGGAGGACATCTTCACCGACTACACTCAGGAGGCCTTCGAGAGGACGTTCAGTCAGCGCTTCGAGATCCAGGCCTCGGTACAGCTAGAAGGTTCTGAGAGGGTTCTGTACCTCATGACAAGGAGACGCACTTGAGCCTTCCAAGGAAGTCCGTACCCGTCCACCCCTTCCTCCTGGCCGTCTATCCCATCCTCTTCCTCTACGCCCAGAACATCGATCTCACTCCCTTGGGCGATGTCATGGCTCCGCTGGCTATTGCCCTCTGCTCGACGCTGCTTCTGTACGTGGCTCTGTACGCGGTAATCAGAGACGCTGCCAAGGTGGGGTTGCTGGTCTCCGCTTGTGCCCTGCTCTTCTTCTCTTACGGCCACGTCGTCGATGCGTTGGAGGCGCTCGGGCTTGACATGGGAGACTCGATCATCCAGCCCGGCTTCTTTCTTCTCCCCATCTGGGGGCTCCTCATGGCTGTGGCGGCCTACTTCATCGTCAGAGCACGGGGCGAACTGCGCACGCCCACGAACCTCCTCAACGCCATGGCCGCCGTGCTGGTCCTCCTCGCTCTGGGCGGCATGGTATCGCATGAGATGGCGAGGCGGGCGTTGCCTGGGAGCGCACGAGAGGAAGTCACCGAGACTGATCCACTGGAGACGGCGGCGCCGGACCAGCTTCCCGATATCTACTACATCATCCTGGACGCCTACACCAGTGAAGAGGTCCTACAGGAGGTGTGGGACTACGACAACAGCGCCTTCGTCGACTACCTGACCGACAAGGGTTTCTACGTGGTCCCCAACGCGCACAGCAACTATGCGTTGACGTTCCTGTCGCTGGCATCCTCGCTGAACATGGAGTATCTCAACTACCTGAGCGAGACCCTGGGCACCGACGGGACGGATCCCAGCATTCCCAACGAGATGATCCAGGACAGCGAGGTGATGCACTTCCTCAAAGCCCAAGGCTACAAGTTCGTCCACTTCCAGACCGGCTGGGGGCCGACCGCGGAGAACCCCAACGCCGATCGAGACATAAAATGCGGCAACGTGAACGAGTTCATCGAGGTGCTAGTTCGGACCACGGTGCTCAGGCCGCTGGCGGACCGATTCATCTCCCACGACCGGCGAGAGGTCATTTTGTGCACGTTTGCCACTCTGGCCGAGGTACAACACATGGTGGAAGGGCCCCGGTTCGTCTTTGCCCACGTCCTGGTTCCCCACCCCCCCTTCCTCTTCGGCCCCCACGGCGAGGCGATCAACACAGACCCAGCGCTGCGCACCAAGGACTGGTCGAAATACTACCTGGGGCAGCTACAGTTCGTCAACATGAAGGTGGAGGAACTGCTGGAGAGGCTACTCTCGGAGGCGGAGACGCCGCCTATCATCATCCTTCAAGGCGACCACGGCTCCAAGTCCATCCGGGAGTCAGGCGACACCCGTACCCAGATGCTCCATGAGAGGCTGGGCATACTCAACGCCTACTGCCTGCCCGGTGACGGCGACCAGTATCTCTACGACGCCATCACGCCGGTGAATACGTTCCGGGTTCTCCTCACGGCATACTTTGGCGCGAGCTACGATCCCCTGGAGGACAGGAGCTACTTCTCCCGGCTCAAGCAACCCTACGACTTGCTCGACGCCACCGACACTCTCGCCCGGCAGTAGCACGAATGGCGGAGTCTAGCCGGAGCAAGACGAGCTGTACTCCAACACCTTGAGGCCCAGCAGCGCTTTCCGATGACCTTGATGGCAGACAAGAAGAGGGAGACTCTCACCTCGTCTCCCTCTCGTGGGTCTTGATCGGAACCCGACGCCCTGTCTACTCGACCTTGAAGAACCGATTGGCAGGTGTGCCACAGATGGGACACGGATCGGTGGGCGCGCCCTCCACGGTATTGCCGCACACGGGACACACGTAGTACTCCACCGGTTCTACATCCTGCCCAAGGGTGTCCAGGGCCTTCTGGTACAGCCCGGCGTGTATCTGCTCTACCTGGTTGGCGAAGTTGAAGCTCCGCTGCGCCTTCTTGAAGCCCTCCTCTTTGGCCTCGGCGATCATGCCGGGGTACATCTTCTCGAACTCGTGGGTCTCTCCCCCGACCGCCTCGCGCAGGTTTTCCTCAGTGGAACCGATACCCTCCATGGCTCTCAAGTGCGCATGAGCGTGGACCGTCTCTGCCTCTGCGGCAGCCCGAAACAGCTTCGCCACCTGCGCAAAGCCTTGGTCGTCAGCTTGCTTGGCGAAGGCCAGGTACTTGCGGTTGGCCTGCGATTCACCGGCAAACGCCTCTTTGAGATTCTCCAGCGTCTTCGAGCCTGGTAACTCTGACATACGTACCCCCTTCTCCTCCAGGTTGAGGGACAGACAGCGATCCCCTCAGACTGCACGTTTGACTATCAGTATACGGGAATCAAGCGGCTCCGTCAATATCGTCCCGGTTCTCGCGACGGTCAGCCCGGTCCATCCTTGCTCCCTGCGCAGCTTCATGTACAATAAGTCCACAAGCACTATAGGAGAACGGACACCATGCACACGAAGGACTGCACCACTCCGAACCTGATCGCCAGGGACGACAGCGTCCTCGTTGTGATCGACGTCCAGAAGAGGCTGATGCCCGTCATCGCCAACAAGGAGACGGTGACCGACAACCTGGTACGCCTCCTCAAGTTCTCTCAGATCATTGGGCTGCCCGTCATCCTCACGGAACAGGAGAAGCTGGGGGACACCCTCCCGGAGCTGCTTGAGGCCAGATCCGGTCTCCAGCCCATTGGAAAGCTGGACTTCGACTGCTTTGGCTGTGAGGAGTTCGCTCAAGAGGTGGGCAAGGTAGGCCGAAACACGCTGATCCTCTGCGGTGTGGAGACCCACATCTGTGTCGCCCAGACAGCCCTGCACGCTGTGCCTGACTATACGGTCCAGGTGATCAGCGACGCCACTTCGTCGCGTAAGGTGGAGAACTGGCAGGTCGCCCTGGAGAGGATGCGCCAGGCAAGAGTGGTGGTCACCTCCACGGAGATGGTGATCTACGAGTTGTTAGAGCGCGCCGGGACCGACGAGTTCAGGGCTACGCTGCCGCTGGTGAAGTAGTGGATGTGCGCGCAGGAGCGCCGGGCCGCGTCCCCGAAGCGCGTCCTGCAACCGCCAAGCTAACGGTAGCACAGACTCAGAGGAGGCCGACGATCCCCGACCCCCCTGCTGTTCTCCCTCGCCTCCCGCTCCAGCTCGACGACAACTCCCCTTTATGGTGCATGGTTCTTCGCCACTAGCGGCAAGCAGACCAGGGTGTCCACCATCAGGGGCGCACTGCCCTCACTGCCATTGAAGTTGACGTCGCCAGAGTAGGTAGCCGTCAGCGTCTTCTCCCCCATCAACGCCGGTGTGAGACCGCATGCGCCCTCGGCCACCGTGCCCACGCAGCTATTGCCATCTCCATCTCTCACCGTTACGATCCCCGTGGGCGCGCCCCAGTCACTGGACACCGCGTAGCTCACCACCACCGTGTGCCTTATCGCCGCTGGTTCGGGAGTGTGCCCCGTGATCGCTGTTGTAGTACCGTCCCGGGCCACCCTGATCACCTTGGAGACGCTGGGGATACCGTTGACCAAGACAGTCACCAGGGCATGCCCGGCAGGGAAGCCCTCGACAGGCGTGGAGGTGAAGAGGAATTCAGGGAAGCTCGTCGCCCCGGCGGATGGCAGCCAGCGGACCTGCTCGCTATCTACGCGGCGCAGCTGCACCAGCGGATAGTTGGTGGCAGAGTTGTTGGTGCGCCCACCAGAAGCCTCCGTTCTCTGATACCCTTGAAAGCCGCTCCCGAGGACCGCCAGGCGTCCACCCAGGACCAGAGGCGAAGTGGCTAGGTTCAAACCGGGCCGCCAAGCCGCCTGAAAGCCCAACCCCTCGTCATACAGCTCCGCGCTGGCCTCTATAACCCCGGAGTTGGACTCACCCCCGGCCACCAGCACCTCGCCATTGGGCAGCAAGGTCGCCGTCGGTGCGTACCGGCCGATGACCCAGTCACCTGTTCTGCTCCACGTGCCCGATGCAGGGTGGTACAGTTCCTTCATGGTCTCGTACCAACCGTAGTTCCCCCCTACCACCAGCACCTTCCCCCCTGGCAGCAGCGTCGCCGTGTGCCCGCGGCGGGCCCAGGTCGTGCTGCCCGTGGGGCTCCAGGTCCCCGTGGCCGGATCGTACAACTCCGCGCTGCGGCCCTCGCCCCCCGCCACCAGCACCTTCC
Source organism: uncultured Anaerolineales bacterium (assembly GCA_964577995.1). Lineage (GTDB taxonomy): Bacteria > Chloroflexota > Anaerolineae > UBA7937 > B3-Chlor > JAUVXJ01. The sequence continues at coordinate 2,338 of CAZOBP010000138.1, read as the reverse complement.
CGCTGGGCAGCAGCGTCGCCGTGTGCTCTTCTCGGGGGCTCGTCATGCTCCCCGTACTGCTCCAGGTCCCCGTGGCCGGGTCGTACAGCTCCGCGCTAGAGAGAGAGCCGCTGTCATAACCCCCGGCCACCAGCACCTTCCCCTCGGGCAACAGCGTCGCCGTCGGATGGTAACGGGCGCTGGTCATGCTCCCCGTACTGCTCCAGGTCCCCGTCGCCCAGTCGTACAACTCCGCGCTGCTGCTCCAGCCCCCGACCACCAGCACCTTGCCACTGGGCAAGAGCGTCGCCGTGTGAGCGTATCGGCCGGTGCTCAGGCTACCCGTGGGGCTCCAAGTCCCGGTCGCCGGGTCGTACAACTCCGCGCTCGAGGTACCCCCGATACCGCCAGCCACCAGCACCTTGCCGCTGGGCAGCAGCGTCGCCGTGTGCTCTTCTCGGGGGCTCGTCATGCTGCCCGCGCTGCCCCACGTCCCTGTCGCCGGGTCGTACAGCTCCGCAGTGTACAGAATCCCGGTCTCGCCGTACCCGCCGACGACTAGCACCTTCCCGTTCGGCAGCAGCGTCGCCGCGTGGTGGAAGCGAACGTCGCTCATGCTGCCCGTGGCGCTCCAGGTCCCCGCAGCCGAGTCGTACAACTCCGCGCTAGAGAGACTCGACCAATCCCAGGGCTCATAACCCCCGGCGACCAACACGTTGCCACTGGCCAAGAGCGTCGCCGTGTGCTGTTGGCGGCCTGTGCCCAGGCTACCCGTCACACTCCACGTCTCCGTCAGAGGGTCGTACAACTCGACGCTGTCCAGATTCCCAGTCCAGCCTTCCCCCCCGGTCACCACCACCTTCCCGTTCGGCAGCAGCGTCGCCGCGTGCCGGAAGCGAGCGTCGCTCATGCTGCCCGTCTTGCTCCAGGTCCCCGTCGCCGGATCGTACAGACACGCGCTCGCAACAGTATCCTCGTAGATGATCTCACCCGCGGCCACCAGCACCTTGCCATTGGGCAGCAGCGTCGCCGTCGGGGCGTACCGGCCCATGACGGCGTCACCGGTGCTGCTCCACGTGCCCGATGCAGGGTCGTACAGTTCCTCCGTGCTTTCGTACCAACCGTGATGTCCCCCTATCGCCAGCACGTTCCCCCCTGGCAGCAGCGTCGCCGCGTGCTCGCTGCGGGCCCAACTCATGCTGCCCGTAGCACTCCAGCTCCCCGTGGCCGGGTCGTACAACTCGGCGCTGTTCAGAGCCACGCCGTCATAACCCCCGGCCACCAGCACCCTGCCATTAGGCAACAGGGTCGCCGTGTGTCGATAACGGGCACTGGTCATGCTCCCCGTACTGCTCCAGCTCCCCGTGGCCGGGTCGTACAGCTCCGCGCTGTTCAGAGCCACGCCGTCATAACCCCCGGCCACCAGCACCTTCCCGTCGGGCAACAGGGTCGCTGTGTGCTGCTCCCGGACGCTGCTCATGCTGCCGGTACTGCTCCAGGTCCCCGTGGCCGGGTCGTACAACTCGGCGCTGTCCAGCCGCTGATCACTGCTGCCAACCCCCCCGGCGACCAGCACCTTACCGTTCGAAAGCAGGGTCGCCGTATGGGAGGCACGGGCGGTGCCCAGGCTGCCCGTGTCGCTCCATGTCCCGGCGGCCGCGGCTACTGGAGGTGGTACGCCCACAATCAGCGCCGCCACCAGCGCCACCACAATCCCCGCTCGCACCGCGACGTGTACACGCCCTTGGCTCGCATGATTCCTCTTCATCTTCCCCCTCCTCCACTGCCACGCCGATAGTCCACCAGCCCAGCATCACCCCAGGAATCTCGAAACCCTGACCCATTCCAGGGCAGCTGCCCCCTGCGGTCGAGTGTGCGGCCGTCGAATCGATCAAGGCCTTGTGTCGTCCTCGTCCAACCTCGTGACCTCCCCCCGTGCTCAGGCGCACTGCGATGCCTCGCGCGACGACCGCCTGCACCCTGTCCGGAGCAGTCGAGACGAGGAGGCAGAGGGCCTTGTAGGCTCAAGCACTGGGGGGTTGCCGAGAAAGGGAAGTACGCGGTCACGAGCCGCTTGCCCCGGCGAGTGGCCGTTGCCACGAGCACAGCTGCGCGCGCGAGGAAGCCGATCCACATGCCACGACCCGCGCGACCGCGCCTCGCCTCCACCCTGGAGGAATCCCAAGGAAGCGGTGCCTAATCCGTGGATCTACCTGGAACAGAAACAACCACGACTACGGAGATGCGAAGTTCACTACAGGGGGCAAGCGTGCCAGCGCGGCTCTCCCCAAGAGCACGGGAAGGTGCCAGCGCTTCGCAGTCCCCGCACCTCGCCCGCTCACACGCCACTCTTGGACGG
>CAZOBP010000137.1:0-7831 GCA_964577995.1 uncultured Anaerolineales bacterium | reverse complement strand
ACTACGATGGGCGTCGCCGTGAAGGTGGGAACGAAGGTCTTGGTGGGTGTAGGCGAGGCAGCCGCCTGCTGACCGAACAGTCCTCCAAACGAACACCCAAGGAGCATTGCCGCCAGCACAGGCCAGATCAAGAATGCCATGCGTCTACTACTCATTACGGTTCTCTCCCTTCCTTAATCGCGCTCTATTATAGCAGGTTCCGAGCAGAATGCAAATCCGTGACGGGAGCGGATCTACATTCCGACCCGCCAACCTGACGTGTGCGCAACGGGTACGGACTCAAATGGCTCGTGCGCTGATTGGTTGAGCTCGACCTGGTTCACCGAGGGGCTTGCCGTGTTTGAGGGTCTTCTCCGTTGGGTTGTGAAATGCGCTCAGAAAGGTGAAGTCGGATTGGCGCCATGGCCTCGATGCCGCGAAGGATACCTACGAGGATGTCGTAGATCGGAAGCATAGCCAGGCCGTGGTTTGGGGGTGGTAGGGTTCCCGTGGCGTTGATCGCCGTTTGAAAACGGCCCTCCCTTGATCTATAGTCAGCGGCATGAGGGCTCTGTACGCGGCGGTTTTTCTGCTTTCGGCAGCCACTATCGTCTTCGAGATAGGATTGACCCGCGTCTTCTCTGTGGCTCAATGGTATCACTTTGCCTTCATGACCGTGAGCCTGGCGCTGCTGGGTTTTGGGGCCAGCGGCTCGTTTCTGGCCCTGTTTCCTCAAGTGGTGAAGCGCGATCTGAGCACGCTGCTGTCCAATCTCTGTCTGCTCTGCGCGATGAGCATTCTGGGTGGATACCTGGTCAGCAATCACGTGCCCTTTGACTCCTACCAGATCGTCTACGACCGACGACAGCTTCTCTATCTGACTCTGTACTACCTCTCCCTGTCTGTGCCTTTCTTCTTCAGCGGGCTGGCCGTGGCCGTCTTGCTGTCCGCGGCACCAGAGCGAGCGGGAAGGGCCTATTTCGCCAATCTGATGGGGTCGGGGATCGGTTGCCCCATAGCGCTGGTTCTGCTTGGCCTGGCCGGTGGGGAAGCGACCGTGATTCTAGCGTCGCTGCTGGGTGTTCTCGCTTCGCTAGTTCTTGCCTGCCGCCGGTCGTGGACACGACTTGCTCTGGGCGTGGCCCTCGCTGTCCTGTTGGCCTTGGGCGCCTTGCGGCTGCCGTCTTTCTTCGAGATCAGAGTGTCACCCTACAAGGCCCTCAGCAACGCTTTGCGCTACCCGGGGGCACAGATCGTCTATCGCGGATGGACCGCTTTCGCTCGCGTCGACGTGGTAGAAAGTGAGGGGATACGGTCGGCCCCGGGGCTGAGCTACGTCCATGCCTCTGGACTCCCCGAGCAGAAAGGCGTCTTCACCGACGGAGAGGACCTGAGCCCTCTGACCACCGCCTCGTCGGGCGCTGAGCTGTCGTTTCTGGAGTCCCTGCTCGTCTCTCTTCCCTACCGGTTGGCTTCTCAACCTCGTGTGCTAATTCTTGAGCCAGGCGCAGGTCTAGATGTGCTGCTGGCCGTCCGCCACGATGCTTTTGAGATCGTCGCCGTGGACAGCAATCCTTTGGTGCTCGAGATCGTGCGGGATCTATACAGCGAGTACGCCGGAGGGCTCTATGGGCGTGAAGAGGTTGCTCTCGTTGGCGAAGACGGGCGCAGCTATCTCCGCCGCAGCCAGGAGAAGTTCGACATCATACAGGTATCCCTGGCTGAGGGCTACCGGCCCGTCGGCTCCGGGGCGTACAGTCTATCCGAGAACTACCTCTACACGACGGAGGCCTTCGTAGAGTATCTGAACCATCTCACGCCGGAGGGGACGCTGGTTCTGCATCGCTGGCTTCAAACCCCTCCCAGCGAGAACGTGAGGGTGCTCTCCCTGGCTCTGTCGGCGTTGGAGCGACTGAGGGTCCAAAATCCGGGGAGGCATGTGATCGCCCTCAGGAGTCTGTACACCGGTATTCTCCTGGTTGGCAGGGAGGGCTTCACCCCGGAACAGATCGACGCCGCGAGACGATTCTCGGAGGAGAAGCGTTTCGATCTGATCTACTACCCCGGTATCACTCCCGAAGAGGTGAACCGGTACAGTGTTCTGGAAGAGCCATACTACTACGAAGCGTACACAGAGTTGCTGGGCGCTGCGGATCGAGAGGCGTTCTATGCGGCCTACCCTTTCGACGTCACTCCTCCGTCGGACGATCGGCCCTTCTTCTTCCACTTCTTTCGCTGGAGTCAGACCCCGGAGATTCTCCGCAGCTTGGGCAAGACCTGGCAGCCCTTCGGTGGCAGCGGGTACCTGGTGTTGATGGCTCTCCTGTTGCTCACTCTGCTAGCTTCGGTGATTCTGGTCATGCTGCCCCTGGTCTTCGTCAGGAATGGGGGACAGAGAAGACACGGCAAACGCCTCTTCCTCTATTTCCTGTTGCTGGGCCTGGGGTACCTCTTCGTGGAGATACCCCTCATCCAGCGGTTCATTCTGTTTCTGGGGCATCCCGTCTATGCCTTCGCCACCGTCCTGTTCAGTCTGCTCATCTTCTCGGGCGCAGGCAGCCTGCTCTCGCCCAGGTTGCCGCTGCGCAAGGCCATGCTAGGGCTTTGCGGCCTCCTGGTGTGCTACCCGATTCTCCTACCACACGTCTTCCAGTGGTTGCTTGGTTTGCCGTTCGCCTGTCGCCTAGTTGCTGCGGTGATTGCGCTGGCTCCCCTGGGTTTTCTGATGGGGGTTCCCTTCCCTTCTGGCATCAGACTGACGGGCAGGTTAGCGCCAGGTCTGGTACCTTGGGCCTGGGGAGTCAACGGGTGTGCTTCCGTCCTCAGCTCGATACTGGCGGTGATGCTGGCCATCTCCCAGGGTTTCTCTCGGGTGCTTCTGGCCGGCGGGGCGGCCTATGCGCTGGCGCTGGTCGTGATCTACACGCTCGCTGCCCAGCAGCCCACGGCTAGGGGGGAGGCCATCTCCCCTCAGGGCCAGACAGGGGGCAACTAGACTCCAGCCCGCCAGCCTGTGGCGGGATGGAGCGGGAGGGCAGGGTCCGCCGGCTCGTTCGCGGCTATCTGAACGTGGCGATGAACTGGTCGATGGGGATCGCCGGCAGGGTCTGGAGCCGCACACTGCCGCGTGAGGATAGCTCCGCCGAGACCCGGGCGATAGTCTGGTTGTCGGGGGCCTCGACGATGTTCACGAAATCGCACTGGCCCAGGGTCGCGTACTGCGACAACACCTTGACGCCCAGGGCCTGGATCTCCTGATTCACCTCCTTGATGCGGTCGGGGTTCTCCTTGATGGTCTTGGCCCCTTCGTCCGTCAGCGTACTCAACATGATGAAGGTGGACATCTCGTTTCTCCTTTCGTTATGGGCGGGCTCGCTTGCCCATTCCCGTCGATCACCGAGGTCTGGCCAGCTGACCCAGGGTACAGCGCCGGTCCCTGGCCTGCCGGCAATGGCCGCAGACCACCCTCCTGTGCGTGACGACTATGGCGACCACGATGCCCAGGAAGAAAACCAGCGGGGCGAGCCCAGGCATCAGGCGGCCTGCGGGGAGGGAGACCAGACCTGCCGCGACGGGCAGGGCGAGCACCAAACCGACCAGGGTCCAGGCCACCGTCTGCGCCGCTGATCTGCCGAACTCCTCTTCGTTGCGTCTGGAGAAGCAGCGGGCGGCGATTCTGCCCAGGCCGAGTCCGCAAACCCTGCCGTAGTAGTGACACCTCGTGCATCCGAAGGCCAGGGAGAGGATCACGCCCAAGACCCCGACGAGGGCGTACAGGAAGACTGCCCACCAGCCCAGTTGGGCCATAAGCACCGCGCCCACCAGCACTGCTGCCGAAACCTGCACCAGGTTCAGGGCCACGACATGGAGTGGGTAGTCGTCGTAGCAGGTCTTCACTTGGCTCCTTGAGTGTCCACGAGGGCATCGTAAGGACGTCTGCCAAGAAGCTCGGAGATCTCGTCCCCAAGTCGCTTGACCCAGGCTTCGTCTTCGTAGTGGTGCAACTGCGCGCCGTAGCGGCGGCGCGCGTTGGCGTACTTTTGCTCTGTGGGCACTAGACCAGTGTCACTGATCAACGCGTCGGCAACGATGGCGAACTTCTCCTCTAGTGAGAGATGGCCAGGCTTCCAGCCGTTCTTGAGAAGCCCCGACCGCTCTTGCTCTGTCAACATGCCTAGCGCCACAGCGTCCCGGAGGGAGCGCCCTTTGAGGACGTGAACCAGGCAGATGCGGGCTTCATCGTGGAGACCTTCCTCCCGTGCCAGCAGGTAGCCTTCGATACCGTGGCGCAGGGTATGCCCCTTGCTCCGCCCCAGGTCGTGCAGGAGGCCCAGAACCTCGGCCCTCTCGGGGTCAACGGCGAAGCCTCGGCTGGCGATGATCTCCGCCAGTCGCCGGGCAGCAGAGCTGACCTGAAGACAGTGGTCACGCCACGACGATTCGGCGGAGCTATGCTTGTCCAGTAGCGAGATCGCTTCTTCTCGATTCACCTCTTAGTCCCTGCGTGGTGACCGTCTGGCGATCCGATGCCTGTCGTGGACGGGCCTCGTGGTTTGGTCTGCCTCTCGCGTCCAGACTGTGGGTCGTGCGTCCAGGGGATTATAACACAGTGCCTCGACGCCCCCAAGGATCAGGAGCGCCTGGCCAGAACGAAGAGCACGACCAGGGCTACCACTCCCATGGACAGCAGGGCCAGGAGCTTGTGAAGCCCGGAGGCGAGGACGAGGGCCAGTCCACCAAAGGCGGCGCACAAGAGATAGAAGAACAGCACCACGCGTCGTTGGGAGATACCTAGGTCCAGGAGACGATGGTGAAGGTGGCCGCGGTCGCCCAGCAAAGGGGAACGGCCCAAACGCAGCCGGTTGATGATCTGCCAGGCCACGTCCAGGATGGGGATGCCCATCACCAACAGGGCCGTGGCCATCTTGGCTCCTCCGATGATGGCCAGACTGCCCAGGGCGAAACCCAGGAAGAGTGCGCCAGAGGTGCCCAGAAAGACCTTGGCCGGGTGGAAGTTGAAGGGCAGGAAACCCAGGACGCAGCCGGCCAGGGCCAGGGGCAGGATGGAGACACTGTACTGACCGAGCCTGTAGCTGTGGGCGAAGAGCAGCACCGAGGCGATGACCGTCACTCCGCCCGCCAGGCCGTCCAGCCCGTCGAGCCAGTTCACGGTGTTCATCATCCCCATCAGCCAGAACAGGGTGAAGGCCACAGCCACAGGAGGCCCGAAGACTATCACGCCGCCGAAGGGGTTCGCGATCTCCGAGATGGTGACGCCGAAGTAGACGGCGATGGCTGCGGCCAGAAACTGCACGGCAAACTGGGGGAAGGGTCCCAGTTCACGCTTGTCGTCCCACACGCCTAGGCCGAAGACGAGGGCCGACCCCAGAAGCAAGCCTGTGAGCCGGTGCATCTCCAGGGGATCTTTGCGCTCCACAGGCAGCAGGAGGGTCAAGACGACTGCACTGAGAAAAGGTAGGAACAGGGCAGCGCCACCGAGCCGCGGAATGGGTGTGTGATGCACGTGCTTCGGCTCTCGGGGGACGTCCATGAAGCCGAAGCGCCGGGCGAAACGGCTGACCAATGGGGTGAGGAGCAAGGCACCCAGGAAGGCGACGGCGAAGGGGACCAGGAGAGTGATCATCTCAGACCTGCATCCTCGAGTATCTTCCGGAACCGCTTGTCGCCCAGTTCCGCTCTGGCAGCCTCCAGGTGATCGACCGCAGTCTCCCGCCCTGGTGACTCCAACTCCTCAAACAGAGCCGCGGCCTCGGCCCAGAACGGCACCGCTAGGTCCAGTTGACCCTCGTCCTCGGCAAGCATCGCCAGTTGTGCCACCGTGACAGCTATGCTGGGCATACTGCCCGTCTGTTCTGCAAGCTCCAGGCTCTGCTCGTAGAGCTTGAAGGCCTCATCGTACTGGCCCTGGACGTGCGTGAGGATCCCCAGGTCATGAACAACTCCGGCGACGTTCACCAGGTCGTCAGACTCTGTGAAGATCTCTAGGGCGCTCTGGTATTGTTGTTCGGCCTCTTCGTAGTCACCCTGGTCGGAAGCGAGGTTGCCCAGTGCCCAGAGGGCGGCAGCTATACCCCCGGGATGCTGGACTTCCTCAAAGACACTCAGGCATTCCAGCAAGAGCTTGCGCGCCTTGCGGTAGTGGCCTCTTTGCAGGGCCAGGAAACCCAAGTGATGCAAGGCCAAGCCAGCGCTGTGCCTATCGCCGACTTCACGGGAGAGATCGAGCATTCTCTGGAAACTCCGTTGAGCCTTCCCAGCTTCGTCTCGAGCAGCCTGAACGTTGCCTAGTGGACCCAGGCTCTCAACCATCTGGGCCTTGTCACCCGCGGCTTCGGCAGCCTTGAGACTGGCGTCGTAGTACCGCTCGGCGTCGCGATAATGGCCCTGGTCGTGAGCCATGGTGCCCAGTTGGTGCAGCGATCTGGCCTCACCGCCCCGGTCCTGCAACTCTGTGTGTTTTACCAAGCTGTCGTGGTAGAACCGTTCGGCCTCCTCGTAGTTGCCCTTCAAGTGGGCTGTGCGGCCCAGTCGAAAAAGTACTCTGGCTGCATTGGGACGGTCACCCACTTGCTGGCATAGCTCGAGGGCTTCACTGTACCGTTCCTCGGCCTTATCGAGGTCGCCCATAGTCTGAGCCAGGTAGCCCAGGCTGTGGGGGATGGAGGCGAGAACAGTCTCGCTGTCCAGATCCTTGGCGACCTCCAGCGCCCTGGATAGACTGTGTGCTGCTTGGTCAAGCTCGCCCAGGCTGGTCTGGACGGACCCTAGCTGCGCGAGGATCCCGGATAGCAGCTGGGCATCACCTAGAGTCTGTGCGAGATCCAGACTCTCCTGACCGATGCGAAGGGCTTCACGGTGGTCACCTTGCAGAAGGGCTACGTTGCCGAGCATGTGTAGGGCAGTGGCAACGAGAGTATCGTCGCCTAGCTGACGAGCCATCGCCACGGCTCGGTGGAGGTAATCGCGCGCTCTGTCGTGATCGCCCAACTGGTGGTAAAGCCCACCCAACTCCAGGGATATGCTGGCCTGAGAAGCGCGCTCTCGAGGCCCATCTCCGAGCTGGCGGTAGCCCTCGAGCAAGCGCTCCGTGATGCTAATGCGATCCTCCAGATCTGCGCGTCTGTCCTCCACATTCATCTCGTTCGCAGTTCCTCCTTGCTAGTCTGTCAGATGGTTCAACCGCCGGCTGCTTCCTCAGCGCATGAACCACGTAGTCATCTCGCCTCAGGTTGGGCCGGCTATTCCGACGCCAAGCTTACCTCCGCCACCGTGGCGTGGTCGCCCAGGAGGTGGCCTCCGCTGTCCAAGACAGGAAGCCTAGCTCCCGTCGCGGCGTCGTACATACCGGCGACGACGGTGTAGTTGCCAGGAGGAGCATCGGGGGCGACGGGGATTTCATAGGCGTCGGCAACGATCTCTCCTTCCGCCCAGCTCGTGGTGGGCAGCGCACCGTCACCGGGCACGCTGTCTCGCTGCCCGCGGATGTAACCCTCCTCGTCCAGCAGGTGGACGAAGACGGTGTAGGAGGTGTTCATGGGGCCGAGGCATTCCCAGTAGAGAGTCAGCCGCAGCTTTTCTCCGGGCCGTGCCTCCACTGGCTCCAGGTCGTAGCCCAGTAGCCTCACCGACTCACCGAGTTGCAGTTCAAGAGCATGGTCGATGGGTGGCGGTTCGAAGACCCGCTCTCGTCCCTGGATCCGTATCTGGCCCAGATCGAGCGTGGCACCGATGGGCAGGCGCCACAGGAGGCGAGGAAGGGGTCGGCCCGCTTGGCAGACCTCCATCTTCAGGCGGTAGGAGCCGTCCGGGGTGTTGCCGGACACCAAGAAGG
>CAZOBP010000136.1:0-7835 GCA_964577995.1 uncultured Anaerolineales bacterium | reverse complement strand
CCCCCTCGCCGTCGGCGCCACCAGCCTCATGTTCGAAGGCGTCCCTAACTACCCCCAACCCGATCGCTTCTGGAAAATCGTCGAGAAACACAAGGTCTCTATCTTCTACACCGCCCCCACCGCCATCAGAGCTATCGCCCGCGATGGCGATGACTGGCCCAACAACAGAGACCTCTCGTCCCTCCGCCTCCTTGGCTCCGTCGGCGAACCCATCAACCCCGAGGCCTGGATGTGGTACTACTCCGTCATCGGCAACCAAAAGTGCCCTATCGTCGATACCTACTGGCAAACCGAAACCGGTGGCGTGATCATCACCCCCCTGCCAGGCGCCATCGACCTCAAACCTGGCTCCGCCACCAAACCTTTCCCGGGCATTTTGCCTGAGGTCGTCCGCGATGACGGCTCACCCTGCAACCCCAACGAGGGCGGCTACCTCATCGTCAAGAAGCCCTGGCCCGGCATGCTCATGACTATCTACAAGAACCCCGACCGCTTCGTGGATACCTACTTCTCCCGCTTCTCCAACCTCGGTACCGTCTACTTCACCGGCGACGGAGCCAGACAAGACAATGATGGCTACTTCTGGCTCATGGGCCGCGTAGACGACGTCATCAACGTCTCTGGACACCGTATCGGCACCATGGAAGTGGAAAGCGCCCTCGTCAGCCACCCCACTGTCACCGAGGCCGCCGTCGTCCCCTTCCCCCACGAGATCAAAGGCCAGGCCCTCTACGCCTTCGTCACCCTTCGCGCGGGACAACAACCCAGCGAGGAACTCAGCAAAGAACTGGCCAAACACGTGGGTAAGGAGATCGGACCTATCGCCAGACCCGACAAGATCCAGTTCGCCGATGCCCTGCCCAAGACCAGATCCGGCAAGATCATGAGACGTATCCTCAAAGCCATCGCTGAGGGCAGGGAAGAGTTAGGTGATACCACCACCCTCGCCGATCCCTCGGTCGTCGATGAACTGGTGAAGGATAGACAGTAGTCAGGATCGGACTGAGGGCTGCCCAATTGAGCGAAGCCCAAAGGTCAGATCTCTAGCATGCACAAAACGAAGGGCACGACGTGTCGTGCCCTTTTCCCTGTTATGACCACCTCACCTGCTGCGCTCGTGCAAGGCAGCCTGTGCTGCTACTGCTGTGCGGCGGCCCCAAGTCAGGATCCCTCCGGCGTCGCTCGCCAGCCCCACTCTGTCATCGGTATTTCTTCAGCGCCAGGGGCATGTAGCTCTCGCACGGACCGTTCTCCCACCAAGCGAAGTCCACCCCATTGTCGTAGAGCGCAGCGCCCAGGACATCCAGATCGCCGTCGCTGTCCACATCGGCGGCATAGACAGACCTGGCCCCGTCGAAGGGGCCGTCTGCTACGGCCTGCTCGGTCCAAGCCGGCGGGACGCCACCGTCATTCTCCCACCAGGTTACGTCGTCATCATTCTCAGCAGCACCAATGACATCCGCGCCACCGTCTTCAGTCCACTTGGAATGCGCTGAACCGCGCAGAACGAAAAGGGCTGCCCTGTCTGCGGCGGCAGCCCTACATTGTCTCCACTCGACGACCCATCCTGTCCTGCGGCACGGAGCAGACTTGGTGTCACGCCCAGTCATCCTATGGCTATCAAGTTCCTCTGATCAGCGGAAACACCGTCTCCGTGATGTACTCCGTGACCCTCTCCACCTCCTTGCGGAGCTCAACCTTCAGCGGCCCTGTGGTATAGGCATGACGGTCGCGGAGACCTCCGCCCTCCACATACTCGGTGCCCACCATCATACCCCCAATGGTACCTGCATACTCGTCTGGCGGCTCGACGCCGTTCATCACCGCCCAGGCCAGGCACCAGGCCCTGGCGACGCTGTTCAGGTGATACCCACCACCGCCCAGGACAACACACCTCGGCGAGATTGCTTCAATGATCTTGGCCGCCTCAGCGTAGGAGTTGTTGGTGAGGCTCAGATGAGACAAGCGATCGACCAGAAGCCCATCGGCTCCGATCAGTGCGAACACAATGTCGGGCTCGAAAGCAGCGAGAGATGGTGGCACGACCCCGTTGAAGGCCAGTAGGAAAATCTCGTCGTCCGTCTGCGGGGGCAGCGGCACGTTGATGTTGTAGCCTCTTCCCTCTCCGAGGCCGATCTCGGTCTCGAAACCCGACCATGGAAAGAGTGTCTTTCCGCTCTCGTGCAGCGAGACGGTGAGGACACGACGGTCTTCGTAGAAGGCGGCTTGCACGCCGTCGCCGTGGTGCGCATCCAAGTCCACATAGGCTATCCGATACCCCTTCTGCACGAGCCACTTGATGGCGATGGCTATGTCGTTGAGGTAGCAGAACCCCTCCGCATTCCGCCCCTGCGCGTGGTGGAAGCCCCCCGCCAGATTGAAGGCCAGGTCATACCCACCCTTGTCCACCAGTTTTGCCGCCAGCAGAGTGCCACCGGCGACCAGCGCGGAGTAGTCATATACGCCGGGAAAGACGGGACAGTCGGCGGTTCCGAGACCGAACTCGATCATCCTGTCCTCGAAGGAACCGTGATTCGCCTCTTCCAGGGCTGCCAAATAGTCCCGATCGTGGAACAAGGTCAGCTTGTCCCGGCTCGCTGGTTGAGGCTCCAGCATAGTCATCCAGGGCTTCTCCAGGAGGCCATACTTGTGACAAAGTTCAACGGCTAGCTGGGGTCTGCCAGGCTCCATGGGATGATCTTGGCCATAGTCATACTCCGCGAACCGAGGCGAGTGCACAAAGGCGGTCTTCGTCACGTGCCTGGCCACGATCTCCAGCAGCACAGCGGGCTCCGCAGAGGTGGACACCCACGGTGTCATTTCCGCGCCCACCTCTTCACCCCGTTGCTCGGTACCCGCCTCCACCATGACCACCGGGATGCCCGACTCCGAGCTCGTCCGGGCCACCCAATCCCACAAATCGGGCCCTTCGTCCCTGGAGAGCACACGGTCCAACAGCACCAAGTCCGGTCTCGCCGTATGCATGAGTCGCTGCACGTCGCCCCTTTCCGACGCCGAGAGGACTTGATACCCCTGGTTCCGCAGGATACGCTTGGCCATGCCCACGAACCCAGAATCGCCATCGACGATCAGGACCCTAGCCATCCTGCTCGAGCCTCATGGTAGCGATGTAGACCCCATCGTCGTACACACATTCGACGGGCCTTCTCGCCTTGTTCAGAATCGTAAGCATAGGGCCGTTGTTCTCCAGAATCTCTGCGGTGAATAACTTCACTCCCCTCTTTTTCGCGACTTTCGCGAGATAGTGGAGCAGGTAGGTGCCAATGCCGATGTTCTGCCAATCGTCTCGAACGGTGAAGGCCATCTCGGCCACGTCAGAACAACCCCCCAGCAACCCATACCTGCCTACTGCGATAATCCGTTCCCGACCCTCTCTACGCACCAGACCCACTATGCCCATGTCCCGTTCGTAGTCTATGGTGGCCACGGCCTGCGCGGTCTGATGGGGCATGGCCCGCAGAGGGGAGAAGTACCTCTGGTAGACGGTGCGGTCCGAGAGGCTGTAGAAGAAATCCTGCATCATCGATTCGTCGGTAGCTTTGACGGGTCGAAAGAAGACCTTCTCCTTCCGAAACGTTGTTGTGGTCTCCAATTCGGAGGGATAGATGCCCACAGGTATCAACTGGTCGCCGTAGATGTACAGATTGTCCTTGGCGTCTTCCAGCAACTGGGCCCGGAACTTGGGATGGGCTATGCTGATGAGGGCCAGGACGCGTTCGCGGACGTTCTTGCCGTGCAGGTATGCTATGCCGTACTCCGTCACCACGTAGTAGACGTCACCCCTGGTGACCATTACCCCCGCGCCCCTGGACAGGGCGGGCACGATGCGCGATATCACTCCCCCCGCAGCAGTCGACGGCAGAGCGATGATCGGCTTGCCGCCCTTGGAGCGGGCCGCCCCCCTGATGAAGTCCACCTGCCCACCCAATCCGCTATAGAAGACCTGTCCCAGGGAGTCGGAACAGACCTGGCCGGTCAGGTCTATCTCCAGCGCGGAGTTGATGGCTACCATGTTCTCCTGTTGGCTGATCACGGACGGATCGTTGGTGTACTCGCATGGCCGGAACGCGAAAGCCTGGTTCTCGTGGACGAAGTCGTAGAGCCGCTTGGTGCCCAGGCAGAAGCTGGTCACGACCTTGCCTCGGTCCATCGTCTTGCGCGAGTTGGTTACCACTCCCTCTTGCATGAGATCCACGACCCAATCCGATACCAGCTCGGTGTGCACCCCCAGGTCCTTCTTGCCCTCCAGGAACGGCGCGATGGACCGCGCTATCTTACTTATCCCCATCTGGATGGTGGCTCCATCCTCCACCAGGCTAGCCACGTTGCGGCCGATCTTGAGAGAGGCTTCGTCCGGCGGCGGGAAATGCAGTTCCGGGAGCGGCGCGTCGTTCTCCACCATGGCGGCGATGTCATCAACGTGAATGAAGCTATCGCCGAGAGTCCTAGGCATCCGTGGGTTCACCTCGGCAACGACGTGGCGCGCGTTCTCCGCAGCGGCCTTGACCACGTCCACGGAGACACCATAGCTACAGAGGCCATCCTTGTCTGGGGGCGTGACCTGGATCAGGGCCACGTCCAGGTACATGCTCCCGGATGCGAAGAGGCGGGGCACCTCGGACAGGAACACTGGGGTGTAGTCGGCTCGCCCCTGGCAGACGGCGTCTCTCATGTCGGCTCCGATGAAGAGCGTGTCATGGCGGAATAGCTCTCCGTAGTCGGACTCCGTATACGGGATCAGCGCCAGGGTCAGGCCGTGGATCAGCCTGACATTGGCCAGTTCCGCCGACATCCTGGAGAGTTCGCTAACCAGACGCTGTGGAACCGCCGCGCCGGAACCGATGAAAACTGTGCAGCCTCTCCTGACCAGCCTCAGAGCATCCTGCGGCGTGGTAAGCTTCTGCTTGTACCGGTCCCGCCAGCCGCGCGATCCCATCAAGCACCCTCCTCCCCCTCAAGGACACAACGGTTGCGCGTCAGTGCCCAGAATGACTCTGATGGACACTCCACTCAACCAGTCTGGCTCGTATCGCACGTTGTGTGCGCTAACGCCAAGGTACTCCTGTAGGCGTTCGAGAGTCGAGCTAGCGCCCACATAGCTGATCATGCTGGTCTCCACGCGATCCAATCTGTCGTTCTTCCCCACTTCCACCACGCGGTAACCGCTGGCGGTAAGCCTATCGGCAATCTGAGAGGCGAAGCCCTCTATCGCGGTCCCATTATCGACGGCAATCCTCATCCCTTCGGCCGCCAGAGCCTTCTCCTCCCAGGTAGAAGGCACCATGCGTCCCGCCATCGATTGCTTGATAAGTTGCCTATCGGGGAGCATCACCCAGGCCCCTTCCGACGTACTCCACTCTGGCGCCAGGGACAGGTCTATCATGCTCTGGCTGACGTTGTCTAGGGGAATCTGGGTCAGGAGCTGTGCGAGGGCAACCATTTCGCTGGCCTCTAGGTCCGTCTGCACGTGGAACTCCATACTCTCCAGCAACTCGAAAAGCCTGGGCAGTAGCCCCGGAACGCCCAGTTCCAGCACCCGGTTGCGGATGCCAAGGAGCACCTCCCTCTGCCTGCGGTCGCGGTCGAACACCGGTGTATGTGCGCGGCAACGGCAGTAGGTGAGGGCCAGATCGCCATCCATGTGCTGCATTCCAGCAGGTATCGTGCGATACAGCAGATACTCGCCTGAGAGCTTCATGTTGGGGACCCACAGCTCGGTGGGGCAACGCACGTCAACGTCAATGCCGCCCAGAATGTCCACGACGTCAGCGAATCCCTGGAAATCGATGCGCACGTACCGATCAAAGGTCAGGCCGAGGTTCCTTTCGAGCGTGGCCTTCAACAGGCCGGGCCCGCCCCCTGGGTAGTGCTCGGCTTCCCCTATATTGTCGGCCATATTGAGGCGCGTCTTGCCGAACCCCGGGATGGCCACGTAAAGGTCTCGGGGTATGGAGACCATGCTTACCAGCTTCTCATCCGGGTCTATGGAGACGAGGATCATCGTGTCCGTCCGCCAACCCTCCTCTGGCGGACGATGATCTGTCCCCAACAGAATGATGTGTGTGACCCCATCTAGCAGAGAGACGGGCATCGGCATCGTGCTCCCGACCTGAGGGCGCGACACCGAACCCGGTCCGGAGGCGAGGCTGGCCGTGACGGATGCGAGCGCAGCGTGGGCGACCAGGGACAGAGAGCCAACGAGCAGAAGCGCCCTCCATATCTTTCTGGCAACTGGCTCGACCGCTTTCAGGGGGCGGCATGGCGCAAACAGGGTCTCAAGCCTCCTATGTTCATCCCCTGCCGGCTCCGTAGTCGTGGTGACGTGGCATGTCGCTGCACGCCCACGACATGCACATCCTCCTATCCAGGACAGGCGCTGTGGAAGTCATCGCCCAGGATGACCAGGACGTCCACCTCGCTCGATCCGTCGGGTTCGTGTCGCACATTCTCATCCTTGACGTCCAGATAGGTTTGTAGGTTCTGCACGGTGTAGGGCTTGTCGGCGTAGCTGAAGATCAGCGTCTCCGCGTAGTCGGTTCTATCGGCAAGGCCGAACTCGATGATATCGAAGCCCCGCTGTTGAAGACGCTCCGCTATCTGTCTTCCCCAGCCCGACGCTCGAGTGCCATTCCGCACTGCAATCCTGGCAGCCTCTTCCCTGAGCAGGTTCACCTTCTCCGGCGGAGGATCCAGCATGCCCATGATCACGGGCGCGATCTTCTCGCGATCAGGGATCATCACCCAGGCACCCTCGGGAGTCGTCCACTGCGGGGCCATGCTGAGGTCTATGTTGGCCCTGTTCACGTTGGAGAGCGGGATCTCCGGCACCAGTTGTGCCAGGCTCGTAATCCCCGTAGGACCCAGATCAGTCTGAACCATGTCGCGCATGGTAACCAGCAGTTCCAGCGCGCGAGGAACAAGCCCGGCGATGCCCAGTTCCATCACCCTGTTACGGACGGCGAACAGCACCCTCTGCTGGCGGAGATCGCGATCAAACGGAGGGGTGTTGTAGCGACACTGGGCGTAGCGCAGCGCCGTCAGCCCGTCCATGTGCTGTATGCCCGCCGGAACGTAGCCTATCTGTTTCCACTCGCCAGGCCTGTCGGGGTCCGCACCCCACAGTTCCACCGCGCATTCCACATCGACGTCGATTCCCCCGAGGATATCTATGATGCGCTTGAAGCCGTCGAAGCTGACCCTGACGTAGTGGTCGAAGCTTATGCCCAGGTTGTGGAGCAATGTCTCGTTGAGCAGTGCCGGCCCGCCGCCAGGGTAGCCCTCGCTCTCTCCGAGATAGTCCGCGGTATTGAGGCGGTTGTAGCCATGACCCGTTATGTAGACCCACAGGTCCCGGGGTATGGACAACATGCCCACGGTCTTGCTCGCCGGGTCTATGCGCAGATAGATCATGGTATCGGTGCGCCAGTCCACCTGGCCCGGCAATCTGTCGCCGCCCAGTAGCATGATGCTGATCACCCCCTCGGGAACCGGCAAAGGCGTGGGCACCGGCGTCGGGCTGGGTGTGACAGTAGGCGTCGCAGTGGGAGAAGGGGACGGCGTCGACGATGAGGGTATCGATGTTCCGGCCAACTCCAGCGTCGCTGCGGTTGTCGTCGCTGGCGCTGGCGTATCCGTAGGCGAATTCACCGGCTGAGAGCCTCCGCCGCACGCCGCCAGCAAGCTGCTGACCACCACGACGGCGCATAGACAAATCAAAACTCTCTTCATATCTCCTCGTGATCCATCAAGATATGTTTCACTCGGGCCACTTCGTGCGAGGATTATACCACTCCCATTCTGCCAAAACAATGACC
>CAZOBP010000135.1:0-7963 GCA_964577995.1 uncultured Anaerolineales bacterium | reverse complement strand
AGGATTTGACGAAGACCCAACTGTTTGGTAAACTTAGGGTGGTTCTTTCTTGTATCTCACCAGGAGTGTCTAATGCCGCTCTACGAGTACCATTGCGACGATTGTCAGAACACGTTCGAGGTTCTGCGCAGCTTCAGCCAGGCCGACGAGCCTGTGCTGTGCAAGCACTGTAGTGGCTCCAATACTCGACGAGCCGTTTCTCTGTTCTGTGCGGTGAGCAAGGGTGGAAACGCTGGTGAGAGTAGTCGCTCCCTCGGGGGCAGCGGCTGCGCCAGTTGTTCCGCCACCAGTTGTGCCACCTGCAAGACATAGAGCATCGTAGGCTACATAAGCGTTATTGTCAAGCCAAGTGTCCGTGGAGTTGGTCCAGCGGTAATGCCGTGACCAGCGCGAGGACGGGGTGAGGTCCTCGCGTTTTCTTGTCTCGCCAACAGATCGGTCGGCTCTGCGCAGTTGCCGACAAGTATAGGAGGTGCCTGGTAGGTCGTTGACAAACGAAGAGCGTCTTAATCTAGTGGCAGAGTTCTCGAGGTCGAGGAGGGTCGAGGGAAACCGGACTATCCTCGATCTTGATGTAACGGACTTGTTGAACCCGTTGGAGTTGGAGGAGTTTCGGACGCAGACCGGACTGAGGAGATCGCCCGTGACGCTGATCCTGCCCAACGAGACCCAGAACTTTCCGGGTCAAAGGAGAAGAAGGGACCGGGTGGTCGCGGCTTTCCTGCACGGTTTTGGGGGCAGCAGAGGCTCTTGGGGCATCCAGGACTCTGCGCCAGGGCGGCGGCACCTCGTTCCTGACGTCCTGGGTTCGATCGAGAGGATGGGAAAGGAGGCCATCGGTCTGGTGCTGGCGGGGCTGGGCCGTGACGGTGGGAACCTGGACGTCTCAGTACGTGGCCTGGGCCTCACTCCCAGGCACTATTCCAGCCAACTGGAATACGTCTTGCGTCACCTGCAATTGTACGACTGTGACCGCATAATCGGCATAGGTCATTCTGTGGGAGCTGCTGCATTGTGGGAGTTCGCTGCGGGCAACTTCACAGACGGCACGAGATCGGTGGGACGCACAGGACTCGGCCCAGAGGTCTCTGTGGTGTCCATTTCGCCGGTGAGGGCCATTGCCGATAGCAGGGGGCTGAGGCTGGGCTGCCAGGTTGCGGGCCAAGGCCTCGATCTGTCGATGCGTGCCCTGTTCAGGCTGTGGCGTTTCTCGAGTCGCAGACTGTGGGACCTGGCTGGGATGGCCTCGGTGCTCAAGGGACTGGCGCGACAGGGTACCGCTAAGGTGGATCTGGCCGGGATCAAGGGTCTGGTGCTGGTGGGGGAGCACGATTGGATTGCGCGTTTGGGCCTGGCCGAGGGACTCCAGCGGGCAGGATGCTCCTGGCCAGTCACACAGCTAGCTGGGTTGGGGCACAACCTGTTGTGGCATCCGGCGACCATCGGGGCTCTGGTGCACCACATGCCCGCACTGTTGTGAGGTTCGATCAGCGCTGGAGGAACCGTGGCGTGGCGGGGCTTGTGGCTTCGTTGGGTGGGCGGGCGGTTGTTGCGGAAGGGTGGCCTCTCCGTCTGGGCCAGACCGCGCAGCGTGCTAGTGGAAGAGGGCGAGGGCGTTTGCAGACCAGAGCTTGTCTTTCTGCGACTCGCTGAGGTGGGCCAGCCGCACGCGGGCCATTTCGAACTCCTGGTCGTAGACGGGACTCCTGCTGGCGAAGATCACCCGCTCCTCACCAACCTCGGATGCTATTTCCTCGAGGAAGTCCTCGCGGTAGGTGCCCGCTGTCTGGACCGTAATGTTGGCGCAGGCCTCCATCATCCGTCGCGCCTCGAATAGCAGGAGCCCGCAGATGTTGATCTGCCCACCATTGCAGGCCACGAACTGCACGTCGGGAAACTGGCAGGCGAGGTCCCAGATCTGTGTGGGGTGCGACACCCGCGGATGTCCGGCATTGATCACAACGGGCTTGCTGCGGTGGCGGGCTTCCTCCACCAGTGGAGACACGATGTCGTCGTTGGCCTGGAAGTTCTCCTCCCAGGGGTCCAGGTAGAGCCCGCAGGCGCCCATCTCGTCGAACCCCTTCCGCGCTTCAGAGACGGCTGCTTCCGTCTGCCACGGATCGACCCGACACAGGCCCAGGAAACGGTCCGGGTGGGTGCGAACGACTTGGGCCACTAGCTCGTTCGCGGGGCCTAGATGGTAATCCTGTGGTTTGACAGGCACGAGGACTGCCTTGTCTATGCCTAGTCTCTCCATTCTTGCACGTACCTCGTCCAACGACTGTCCGTAGCCGAACAGGCAGGAGCCCAGGTAGACGTGTGCATCAACGATCATGATCTGTCTCCGCTATTGGTCACTTTGTCCAGGATTGTCTCTATGCTCAGGTGGAAAACGGCCTCTTCGTCCTCCGGGGTCAGGTGTGCCATCTTCACCTTGTGCACCTCTAGAGAGGGGTCGCACCCCGGTCCATCACTCGCGTAGAGCACGCGCCGCGAGCCGACGCGGTCCACGGCCTCTCTAATCGCCTGCGGATAAGGTAGCGCTGAAGTATCGAGAACGACGTTCTCACACCGCTCCGCCACGCGGATGGCGTCCTTCCAGTGGAAATAGCCGCCCATGTGTCCGAGTATGATCGTGGCCTCGGGGCACTCCTCAGCCGCCTGCGCTATCTGGAGAGGGAGCGTCAGTTCTTCGTCTCCGCAATGGAACAACACCGGCGCGCCGTAGCGGCATGCTAGCTCAATGATTTCGATGGTCTCCGCGCCCGCTGGGTGACAGAGATTGCCCACGGGATGGAGTTTCAAACCTTTGAACCCGTACTCCTCCATCGCCTTCTCAAACAGCCGATGGGCCTCCTCTCCGCGACCGGGGTTCAGCCTTGCGTAGCCGATAAGACGGTCAGGATACTTCTGGACAGCCTCGGCGATGTATTCGAGTGAGCCCTCGACATCAGGCGCGTCACCGTAGGTCATGATGATGCTCTTGTCTATCCCGGCCTCGTCCATGAGGCGCAGGATGGTCTCGGGTGGATCGTACCAGCCGACCTTGTCCACGTGGGTGTGTGAGTCGATGATCATTCGAGGTGCCCCGTTTGTGAGCGGTGTTGGTGTTGCCACGAGGCATCTACCATATCACGATTTCAGTTATGCGTCAACATGAAATGGAGGCTCCGCAAGCGAAACCATGCCACCTACCAGCAGGCGCCGCGTCACGCTGCTTGCCTTGGCCCGTGACGCGAGGACGGTCTGCCGATCCGTGGGACCACGTCTGGCGGGGTATCCCTGCCCTGAGCTGCATGCTCTGGTTTCTGGATAGGATCGACGGTCTGAATCACTTGGAAGTTCGTCCAGCGTTGCACTATAATCTGCGAACGGATATGTCGGAGAACACGTTTCGTTTCACGTTGGAAAAGACCTGCACGCGAAGTCGAGCGCGGGCTGGCGTCTTGGCCACGCCTCACGGATCAATACCCACGCCGGTCTTTGCCCCGGTGGGCACCCAGGCCACGGTGAAGACGATGACTCCCCGCGATTTGGAGGAGTTGGGCGTTCACGTCGTCGTGGCCAATACGTATCACCTGTACCTCCGGCCCGGTTCGGAGATCGTGGCCCAGATGGGTGGGCTGCATCGGTTCATGGGCTGGAATGGACCCATACTCACGGACAGTGGGGGGTTCCAGGTCTTCAGCATGGAGCACCTGCGCGAAATCGACGACGATGGGGTGACCTTTCGCTCCCATGTGGATGGCTCGGAGCATCGTCTCACGCCCGAGAAAAGCATCGCCGTGCAAGAGCAGCTCGGCGCTGACCTGGTGGTGGCCCTGGACGTGTGCCCGCCTTATCCTAGTGACCACGAGCACAATCGTGTAGCTCTAGATCGCACTCATCTGTGGGCCGAGCGCTGCTTGCAGGCGCACAAGGGGCGAGATCAGATGATGCTCGGTGTGGTTCAGGGGGGTACGTTCGCGGATCTTCGTACCGAAAGTGCCCGGTTCCTGGCATCCTTGGATTTCCCCGGGTATGCCATCGGAGGGCTCAGCGTCGGCGAGCCGAAGGAGCTGATGCACGACATGCTGGAAGTGACCATTCCGTTGCTTCCGGAAAACAAGCCTCGGCATTTGCTGGGCGTCGGTTCACCCGAGGACCTATTCGAGGGTGTTTGGAGGGGGATAGACATCTTCGACTGCGCATTGCCGACACGCGTGGCGCGGAATGGAACCTTCTTTTGCCGCGAGGGGCGCTTGAACATCCGCAACGCGCGCTACAAGGAGGACGGCGCTCCCGTGGACAGCGGGTGTTCCTGCTACGCGTGCCAGCACTTCTCGAGGGCCTATCTGCGGCATCTGGTCATCGCCAAGGAGATCCTGGGCCTGCATCTGGCCACTCTACATAATCTGCACTTCATGCTGACTCTCATGCGTGAGATACGGGACGCCATACTGGAGGAGCGATTCACACTGTTGAGAGATGAGTTCCTGGCCTCCTACAGGGTGGCGAACCATGGAGCGGGCCAGCGGGATCGGCAGGTCTGGTTGAGCAGAAAATGGACCTCGGAGGGGAGAGTTGCTGACTAGTGTGTTGCAGGCGCTCTTGCTGGGCCTCGTGCAGGGAGCGACAGAGTTCTTACCGATCAGCAGTTCCGGGCATCTCGTACTAGTGCCCTGGCTGTTGGGCTGGGAGAGTCATGGCCTGGCCTTTGACGCCATGCTGCATCTGGGTACCCTGGCGGCCGTGGTGGCGTTCTTCTGGCAGGACCTTCGTGACCTGATCGTGGGGGCTCTGCTCAGCATCAAGGAGCGCTCGTTGGCCGGGGACCCGCGGCGAAAGATGGCGTGGTGTATTGTGCTCGGTACGCTACCGGCTGCGCTACTCGGCTTCGCCTTCGAGGGTTTCTTCGAGTCGCTGTTCGCTGCGCCCGTCTATGTGGGGATGCTCCTCCTGGTCACGGGTGCGCTGCTGGCCATCAGCGAGAGGCGGGGTCAGATGGCACTCGGTTTGGATCAAGTCGGCTGGCTGGATGCCGTCGTGGTGGGTCTGGGGCAGGCCCTCGCCATCGCGCCGGGCATATCAAGATCGGGGGCGACGATGAGCGCCGGGCTGTGGAGGGGCTTGCGCAGGGAGGCGGCAGCGCGCTTCTCATTCCTCTTGAGCATTCCTATCATCCTCGGGGCGGGCCTCTATAAGCTGAAGGATCTCTGGGGGACGCCTCTGGCGGTTGAGTCGCCGGTGGCTCTCCTTGCTGGTTTCCTCGCCGCTGCGATCAGTGGTTTTCTGACCATCAGATTCCTCTTGGGCTATCTTCGGCACGGGCGTCTGTATCCCTTTGCGGTATACTGCTGGGCGGCGGGGTTGGTCACTTTCCTTCTCGCAGCCTTCTCCCTCCGCTAAGAGGGCATCGGCCGGCCATCCGTGTCTTTTCGAGCAGGAGGCAGACGAAGGATCGTGGTCTGTGGCGAACCGTGGCTGCAACAAACCGGACGGGTGGTAGCGGGCCTGCTCGTGGTCGTGGCTTCTGTGACCACGGGATGCTTGGCCACCGTGGAGCCTCATCCCGCCGTGCATCTGGAGGTAGCCGGGTCCACATCCATGCAGCCGTTGCTGGAGGAACTGGCTACCGCGTACACCGATCGGTACGACTACGTGACCATCGACATCGAGGCGAGGGGAACCAGGCTGGGGATGGAGGCGCTGCAGGATGGGAAAGCGGACGTCGCGATGGTGTCGAGAGATCTGGAGTCCGAGGAAGAGGAACGTCTGGAGGTCTTCGTCATCGCCCACGATGCCATAGCTATCTTGGTCAATAGCCAGAACCCGGTGGACTCTCTGACCTCCGGTCAGCTCGGAGACATCTTCAGTGGGAACATCGTGGCTTGGTCGGAGGTAGGGGGGGAGGAAGCGGATATTGAGGTCCTCAGCCGAGAGGACGGTTCTGGGACGAGGCAGGCCTTTGAGGGGTTGGCGATGCAGGGGCAGCGAGTCACGCTGACGGCCATGGTCATACCTGGCAGCTCAGCCGTGGGGGACTTCGTGGCCGACAACCCCGCGACCATCGGCTACGCGTCGGCGGCCGGCGTTCCTCTCGGCGCTCGCGCGGTGAGGATCGATGGATCGGTGCCGGATCTGCAAGCTCTGACTCAGGGCGACTACCCCTTGATACGACCCTTCATCCTGGCCACGATGGAGAGCGCGGGAGAGGACGTGCAGTCGTTCTTGGATTTCGTTCTCAGCCCTGCGGGGCAGGTCATCGTGGGTAGGAGATACGGGCGCGCCAGATAGCGATTTTGAGGAGGAGAGGATGACGGCCGAGAAGGTCCTGGTGGTTGACGATGCGCAGGGTGTGATTGAGTTCCTCTCTGACTACGTGCTGCTTCCCAACGGCTACGAAGTGCTCAGCGCGGTCGATGGCGAGGGGGGGCTGTCCTTGGCGCTGCGCGAGAAGCCCGATCTGATGATCCTTGACCTGGAGATGCCCAGAATGTCAGGGATGGAGGTTCTGGAGGCCTTGAACGAGAAGGGCAGCGAGATCCCCGTCATCGTCATCACCTTCCATGGCTCTGAGACGATCGCCGCGGAGACCTTCAGGATGGGCGTCAAGAACTACATCACCAAGCCCTTCAAGATGGAGGAGATCCTGGAGGCCATCGAGCAGGCACTGCGGGAATCGAGGCTCAGGAAGGAGAGATCTGAGCTGCTGAAGCGGGTCCAATCGGCGAACAAGGAACTGGAGCGTCGGATCAAGGAGTTCAACATACTCCATGGTATCGGCCAGGCCATGAACTCCCTGCTGCAGTTGGAGGACCTCCTGAAACGTGCTGTCGAGGCCGCCGTGTACGTGACGGGGGCGCAGCAGGGGATTCTGCATCTGCTCGATCCGGAGTCGGGGACTGCCCATGTCGCCGCCCGCCAGGGTCCGGGGGAAGAAAGCACGGATCGGCTTCCCATCGAGGTAGACGAAGCGTGGGTACGCGAGGTGATCGAGACTGGCAGAGCAAAGATCCTACCGACGCCCATCGAGGAAGCGACGGAGGGCTCTGCGGTGAGCGACGTGTCCGAGAGTCTGGTCATCGTTCCGCTCAAGATCCGAGGCAAGCTCATGGGCACCGTGACCGTGGCTAGCGATGCATCTGAGAGATCGTTCTCCGGGAGTGACAAGTACTTGCTGAGTGTGCTGGCGGACTACGTAGCAGTTGGGATTGAGAACGCACGGTTGTACGATCGGATCCAGGCTCGGGCCGACGAACTCGCTTTGCTGAATGAGGTTGGACAGGCGATCTCCTCAACTCTTGACTTGGAGCAAGCCCTGACCATGGTTATGGAAAAAGTGAACTCCATGCTCAAGGTAGAGGCTGGCTCACTCCTGCTGGTGGACGAGGACGCGGGCGAACTGGTGTTCCAGATTGCCTTGGGCGAGAAGAGCGAACAGGTGAAGCCGCTGCGATTGAAGATAGGTCAAGGCATCGCCGGGCGCGTAGCGCAGACTGCGCAGCCGGCCCTCATCCGTGACCTGGGGCAGGTCTCCGACCACGACAAGACCGTTGACATATCCACCGATTTCCTCACCAAGTCGGTCCTCTGTGTACCCATGATCGCCAGGGGGGAGACGATTGGGGTGATTGAGGTCGTTAACAAGGTGGAGGGCACTTTCACCGAGGACGACCAGAGCCTGTTGTGTTCCATCGCACGCTACGCAGCCGTTGCCATTGACAATGCGCGGCTCGTCCGCCAATACCAGGCTGCCGCGGCAAGCCGAGACCACCCCAAGCCCCCACCAGACCAGCGCCCGGAATGAAGCCTCACGGTTGGCTCCACGTCAAGTCAGACGGGAGCATGGCGGTGTTCGCGTCGGTGGCCAGCGCGCGGTGAGATATCTGCTCGCCGCGCTAGGGCGGCCACTGGCGGTCGAAGTAGACGCTCTTGCCTGTGGCGGACAGAGGGATGCCCATGACCACATCGGCGTCTATGA
>CAZOBP010000134.1:0-7967 GCA_964577995.1 uncultured Anaerolineales bacterium | reverse complement strand
CCTAGGACCAGGTTTTGGGAGAAACAAGTGCTGGAACGGCTCCTCAAGACCATTGGCCAAGGCGGTGTGCACAGCAAGAGCGAACTGGCCAGAAGCATGGGTGTGGGCGAGGACTTGCTGGCGCAGATGGTTGAAGATCTGGTCCGCATGGGCTACCTCGAGCCCGTCGGTGGTGAGTGCACCGGTGGATGCACAGATTGCCCCATGGGCGATCTCTGCGCCGTCGGCGGGCACGGCAAGGCCTGGACTCTCACGGAGAAAGGTCGGCGCGCTGCCGACAAGGCACCATAGCCCCCACCTTCTTGCGTCCAGCGGCCTTCGAGGGTGTGTCTCCACGTCTCTGGCGGCGCGGCCGGGCCGAAACCAAACGAGCGCCGGTCAGCGCGCCATGGATCTGAGAGTGTCCTCCAGAGTGGATCGCCAGTCTTTGTCCTCCGACGAGGTGCGCAGCAGCAGGCGGTCGTCCACGATCCTGGCTTTCTTGGGTAAGCGACCCTCCGCCCGACGTCGTTTGACCTCGGCTACAGTGCCCAGCCCTATGACCAGACTGTCGTCTTCGGTGGATACGATGGCTACGCCCGCTGCGGCGGCGAGGACCTTGAGACGCAGCAAGTAGATGAGATTCTCTGCCTCCTCGGGCAATGAGCCGAAGCGATCCTCGAGCTCCTGTGTGATCTGCTCGATTTCATGCAGGGTCGTTAGACCTGCCATGCGCCTGTAGATACCTAGCCGGAGATTGACCTCCGGTACGTACTCCTCTGGCAGGAGGGCATCGAGTGGCAGGCCAATGGTAGGGCCCGTGTCCTCTGGCGATACGGTGATCGAAGCGGGTGGTGGCCCAGGGGCCTCAGCGGCCTTCTCTCTTTCTTTCTCTCTCAGATCGTGTATGGCCTTGGCCAGCAAGCGGCAGTAGAGATCGAAGCCTACGGCGCTGATGTGGCCGTGCTGCCGGGTGCCCAGGACGTCACCTCCCCCGCGCATCTCCAAATCCCGCATGGCGATCCGGAAACCCGCTCCCAGCTCGCTGGCTTCCTTGATGGTCTGCAATCGCTTGCGAGCTTCGTCGCTGAGAGGCGCTTCTCCGTCGTAGAGCAGGTAGGCGTAGGCCCTCATGGTACTACGCCCTACTCGTCCCCGGAGCTGGTATAGCTGAGCCAGTCCGAAATGATCTGCCCTGTTCACGATCAGAGTGTTAGCGTTGGGTATGTCAATCCCGCTCTCGATGATGGTCGTGCAGACCAGAACGTCGTGTGCTCCGCCAGCGAAGTCGTTCATCACCTCGGCCAGCTTGCTTTCGTCCATCTGACCGTGGGCGACCACGATGTCTGCCTCGGGGACCATTCCGCGCAGTCGGTTGGCGATCTGCTGGATGCCACGTACGCGATTGTGGACGAAGTAGACCTGTCCCCCGCGATCCATTTCACGCAGGACGGCCCGGCGAATCAGTGCCTCGTCGTAGGCTGCCACCCGAGTGACGACGGGCAGCCGATACTCGGGTGGCGTGTCTATGGTGTTCATGTCCCGGGCCCCGGCCAGGGATAGGTAGAGAGTTCGCGGTATGGGTGTGGCCGTGAGGGTGAGCACATCGACCTCGCTCCTCATGCGCTTCAGCCGCTCCTTGTCTGACACGCCGAAACGTTGCTCCTCATCGATAATCAACAGGCCGAGGTCCTTGAAAGACACGTCCTTCTGGAGGAGTCGGTGAGTGCCGATGACGATGTCCACCGCTCCCCGCTCTAGACGCTCGAGAACGATGTCCTGCTCGTTTCGTGTGCGGAAACGGGACAACATCTCCACCTTGATGGGGAAAGCCGATAGTCGTTCCTCGAAGGTGCGGTAGTGTTGCTGGGCGAGCACCGTTGTCGGTACTAGAAGAGCCACCTGCTTGTTGTCCATGACCGCCTTGAAGGCTGCCCGCAAGGCTACTTCGGTCTTTCCGTAACCCACGTCCCCGCATACCAGCCTGTCCATGGGTCTCGGCCTCTCCATGTCTCTCTTGACCTCTTCAATGGCCCGCAATTGGTCTTCGGTCTCGAAGTAGGGGAAGGAGGCGTCCAACTCCCGCTGCCACGGGGTGTCTGACGAGAAGGCATGGCCTTCGACCACCTCTCTCATCGAATACAGATCTAGGAGGTCCCTCGCGATCTCCTCCACAGCCTGCTTGACGTTCTGCTTGACGCGGGACCAGTGTGCGGTGCCCAGGCGGTCGATGCGAGGCGGCTCTGCCTTGGCACCCACATAGCGGCTCAGACGGTCCCCCTGGTACGTGGGCACGTAGAGTCTGTCGCCCGCAGCATAGTCCACCTGGAGATACTCGCGGTGTGCCTGGTCTACGTCGAGGTGGACCAGGCCCTGGAAGACTCCGATGCCGTGTTCCATGTGCACGACATAGTCTCCCGGCACTATGTCGGAGAAGAAGGCTTCGGGAGGGAGGGGCTTCGAGCGAAAAGGGCGGCGTGGTTCCGGCTTGACCCAGCCGAAGATCTCGCCATCGGTGAGGAGGACCGTTTGTCGGTGGTCGGTCCGCTGCATCTGCCACCCAGAAGCCAGGCTACCTTGCAGGAGGGCTAGACTGCCTTCGGTGGGAGGCTCGCTGATGTCGTCCACTGGCTGCACGGTGACTCCCCAGTCTCCGTACAGGGCAGCCAGACGGGGCGTTTGGCGAGAGACCACTACCACCCGCCATCCCTGGTGAGTCATCTCCAGAGAGTCGGCGATGACGTCCTCCAGTCGCCCTGCGTAGTGGGTACCCGCCACGAAACCTTCGTTGATCTCCAACTGGGAGTCCACATCGTAGCGGAACTCCAATCTGGCAAACTCCTCGAATTGCCGTGTGAGAGCGGTCCAGGTGAAGTGGGGTGGCTGGACCCCTTTGGGTAGCTCGCCTTTCTGTATCAAGTCGTGACGCAGACCGGTGTTCTGTACCTGTAGATTGGTCACCGTGGCTTCCAGACCCAGGGGATCCTCCAGCGCTACCAGTGCCCCGGGACTGAGGTAATCGAGGAGGGCACGCGGTGCTTGGTACAGGTAGGGCAGATAGAACTCGGAGATGTCGAGAATGTCTCCAGCGCGGATGGCATCCAGGTCTTGTTCTAACTCTCTAGCCACGTCCTGATGGCAGGAGGTGAGATCGAGCCGGTCGATTCCACCCTCGAGATCGGCACCGAGGGGAAACGCCTCTCGCGCGGGGACGATGGTCGCGGACTCCACCGTTCGCAGAGACCGCTGACTCGCTGGCTCGAAGAGACGTAGCGACTCGATCTCATCGCCGAAGAACTCGATCCTGACAGGCTGCTCGTGCTGCGGCGGGAACACATCGACTATGCCCCCTCGGGCGCTGTACGTGCCGCGGCCCTCCACCACAGTGACGCGTTCGTAGCCCAGGCCGTGTAGGGTGGAGAGAAGCTGAACCCTGCTCAGACTTTGCCCGGCCTGTAGCTCGTGGAGGTTGGCCACGAAGCGCTCGCGAGGTACTGTCTTCTGGAGTAGGGCGCGAACCGATGCCACGACGACCGGCAGCGCACCGTCGGAAGACTGGTCGCTGGTCGCCAGCCGCGTCAGAGTCATCAAGCGGTCCTGGGCAATCCCCCTGTCCCAGGGTACCCTTTCGTAGCTCAGCACGTCCGGCTCCGGGAAGAAGAGCAGTCCATCCGGCGAGGGGGACCACGTCTTGAGTTGCTCGTAGATATGGCGTGCGCCATCCCGCCGCGACGTGACAATCAACATCGGTCGGCCGAGGTCGCTACGGAGGGCAGCCAGTAGGAATGGTCGGGCTGCTTCCAGTACGGAGACCGCGACCAGAGTGTTGCCCTTGCTGGGGTGGGGTTTCAACCGCTCCAGCAGCTCGCTGTAGCCCCTCAGATCGCGGACGAGAGGGACGAGTCCATGAAGCTGCAACTGGCACCTCTAGTTGTATTCGTTCATGGCGGCGGTGATACCTTCTCTTACGAAGCACAGGATAGCAGCGAGTGCCGTATCGTAGGCGCCTTCCATGGTGATGCTCTGGTCCAGGGTGAAGTCCTTGAGCACGTACTCCTCCGGCGGCTCCCCGCTTGGCCTGCCGATACCCATGCGGATTCGCGCGATTTCCGCCGTGTGCAGTGAAGAGATGATGGATTGCATGCCACGATGTCCGGCCGAGCCACCGCGTGCTCGAATCCGGACCGTGCCCAGAGGCAGATCCAGGTCATCGTAGATGATCAGTAAGTGCTCCAGCCTGACCTTGTATCGCGAGACGACAGGTTTCACGACGTTGCCGCTCTGGTTCATGTAGGAGAGCGGTCTGAGAAGGATCACAGGCGTGTCTGCCACCATCCCGCGACCTAGCAGACCTTTCGCTTCCACCCGGTCGAGGGAGAGCTGCAGCTCGTCGGCCAGCTTGTCGATGACCCGGAAACCAACGTTGTGCCGGTTTCCAGCATACTCTGGGCCTGGGTTCCCCAAGCCTACAATCAGCCTGGCGTCCTCTGAAGTCCTCGGTTCCCTCCAGGGCAGGATTCTTCGAAGCATGTTGGGTTCTCGCTCTTTCTTGCTGGTCAAGCATTAGGGGCTGGTTGTACTACCAGCCCCCGGGCAACGTGGCAGCTTGGGATAGAAGCTGGCACATCAGATGAATCGGCGCAGCAGGAGGACAACCCCTGCGAACACAAATAGCACCGCGGCAACGAACGCTCCGTACACAAACTGCCTCACAAACGACGCAAGGTTCGGAATAGTCACCGTGCCAGGCTCTTCGGCTGAGACAGTGGGCGAAGGTTCGCTCTCGACGCTGGTAGCTGTGGGGTTGGCGCGCACCACCGTGGGCTGGTCCACGATCGCAGTGGTCGGCGTGGGCACGACGACGGTGGGTGTGGGCGTAGGAGTCTCTTCCGGAGTTGGTGTTGGCTCCGGCTCTGCATTCGCCACATGCACTGGCATCCGATCGGTCTCTACCGTGTTTCCATCCTGCTTGACTACCACCAGGTGCAGGTAGTACAAACCGTCGGGGATAGCAGTCGTATGCCAGATCTCAAGAGTGGTGTTGACTCTCAGCTGCGGATGGATCTCTCCGATGGAGATCCAGAGGTCAGGCGTGGCAGAAGATGCGTATTCGACCTTGTAGAACTGGAACTCCGGGCCAAGCTGCGCAGAACCGACGATGTCTATACTGCCGCGGACTTCGGCGTTGGCCCGGGGGGAAGTTATCTCGTAGAGCTGGTCTTGGAACGGAGGAGCCGCTGCCAGGATCTCCGTGGACAGAACCAGCAACAGAGACACCGCAGCAGCCGTCGCCCAACCCAGTCTCATGCTGTCCTCTCCGAATCGTCGTGCGTCTAACTGTCAAGTCTAGCACAAAACAGGCGTTCAAGCAAACGATTCGTCGAATCTTCGGATGACCAGGGCGCCGTTTTGTCCTCCGAGGCCCAGGGCGTTGACGAGCACGGCGCCAACCGAGGCAGCACGAGCGACAAGAGGCACGTAGTCCAGGTCGCACTCAGGGTCAGGCGTACGCAGGTTGATGGTAGGGGGTATGATGCCTGTCTCGATGACCTTCACCGCCGTGACCGCGGAGATGGCACCTGCCGCGCCAAGCAGGTGACCGATCATCGACTTGATGGAATTGATGGGGATGGAGCGGGCTTTGTCCCCAAAGACCTGTTTGATGGCGTTCGTCTCGGCCACGTCGTTGAGGACGGTGCCCGTACCGTGACTACAGATGTGGTCGATGTCGCGGGGGGACAATCCGCTGTCTTCCACGGCCAGGTTCATGGCCCGCGCCGCGCCGTCGCCCGTCGGATCGGGGGCAGCCAGGTGATACGCGTCGGCGGTGAAACCGAAGCCCAGAACCTCGGCGCGTATGGGGGCCCCGCGCCTGAGGGCATGTTCCAGTGTCTCCAGGATCACCACTGCCGAGCCTTCACCCATGACGAAACCGTCGCGGTTTGCGTCAAAGGGGCGACTTGCCCCAGGGGGATCCTGGTCATTGGGAGACAAGGCACCCAGTCGCGCCAGAGCGGCGAGGGCGAGAGGCGACTCGGCTGCCTCAGAAGCCCCGGCGACCATCACGTCCACCTCCTTTCGTTGGAGGCGTCGCATGGCCTCGCCGATGGCGATCACACCCGTGGCGCAGGCGGCGACCGGTGCGGACACAGGTCCCTTGATGCCCAGCGCAATGGCCATCTGGCATGGCGCCATGCTTAGCAACACCGCAGGCAGAACGGTAGGCTGAATGCGTCGCGGTCCCCGGTCCTTGAGAATGCACGCCTGCTTCTCCACGAGACCCATGCCGCCGACGGCACTTCCTATCTCCAGCCCGACTCTGGTCGGATCCTCCGTGGATAGATCCAGCTCAGCGTCTTCAAGGGCCATGTTGGCTGCGGCAAGGGCAAACTGGATGAAACGGGAGCTCCTCTTGGCATCGCGGCGGTCCATGTGGTCAAGGGGATCAAAGTCCTTCACCTCGGCGGCGATCCTGGTCGGAAGACCGGTGACATCGAACTGTGTGATGTAGCCCACACCAGAGCGGCCGGCAGCGACCCCCTCCCAGTAGGTTTCTACATCGTTGCCCAAAGGGGTGACTGCGCCGATACCGGTGATTACTACCCGGTTTCCATTGCGACCTTTCGTGGTCATTGGACGCCTCCTGGAGTCACAGGTTTGGAGTATTATAACACCCTGTGTTGATGAAAGCTACCCTCCAGCACATAGTCATTGCTGACATCACCCTGGCATGGTATACTTGCCAGGTCACGACGGCGTGATGGGGTTTCGCAATGGCATCCTGGCAGGCCGTGACAGGCTTGCCTCGAGCACAACTCGGCTCCGCATCATCGCTTGTCTCACCGTAGCTGTGGCCGTTGTCCTACGGGTCTACCCGGCGGGTGGCCAGTGAGGCGGGTTCGAAAAAGGACACTCCTTGCACCAGGCGGGGGTGGCCCCGCAGCAGGTTTTCCAACAAGAACAGGTAGGTTGACTTTCTTTGCAGTCCGTGGCGCCGCGCTTCTGGCAACGAATGGTAGGGACCGGTCCCTTCGTGGCATGATTCCTCTATGGCTTCTCCTGTAGGGTATTCGTAGCTTGCCATACTTGCCCGGGCGCACCTCGTCGGATTGTGGGACTGAGGCGGCGGCACTCCTGGAGACGCCCTCGTCCTTTGTGGTGTGGCATTGAGGGACTAAGGTGTCGTGCACCTGGCCGGGGACCTCGCTGGTGCGGGCTAGTCCCCAGAGAGGTACTCTTTAGAGGTCCAGACTTGCGGCGCTGGAATGCAGACGTAGGCCATGGGGACAGAGCACATCGTGCGCTTTGGCCATCAATAGCGGTAGAGAAGGGGCGGGTGCTGTCCGCGCCACGCTCGTAACTGCGGTGTCTGAAGAGTGTTCTAATGTTGAGGACGCTAGGCGGCGACCTGGAGCTGCGTCTTGGGCGAGCCTGAAGAGAAGCTGATAGAGCGGGCCAAGGAGGATCCAGAGGCATTCGGAGTCCTTTATGAGAGATACGTTGACCAGATATACCAGTATGTCTTCTATCGAATAGGCAATCGATGTGATGCAGAAGACCTGACGGCGAGGGCTTTCTACAAGGCTCTTGCCAACCTGGGGCGGTATCAGCACAGAGGGCTGCCGTTCTCGGCTTGGCTGTATCGCATCGCGCACAACCTGGTGGCCAACTGGCACCGAGATCGGAAGCGTCGTGCTGGTATTCCCTTGGATGACCTGGCCATGGTCAGCAGGGAGAGGGATTCGGCTGAGGCGTTCGTGGAGTCCAGCGAGCGCGTGGAGGTCCTGAGGGAGGCCATCGCCGGACTTCCTCCCGAGCGTCAGGAACTGCTCGTGCTGAAGTACACCACGGAGCTGACCAATAGCGAGATCGGCAAGGTGATGGGCCGCAGTGAGGGGGCAGTGAAAGCCCTGTACCACCGCACTCTCATTGCCCTGAGGAAAGAACTGGAGCGAAGGGGATTCTGAAGCCATGGCGGCATCGTCCTG
>CAZOBP010000133.1:0-7981 GCA_964577995.1 uncultured Anaerolineales bacterium | reverse complement strand
ACCTCCCTGACTGGTTACGTAAACCGTCGCGCGAGGAGTCTCGTCGCCGGAAAGATGAACGCGATGAAGAATCCTCCCAGCGCCACAGTGTCTATCACCACCATCGCCGGCGAGGCCCCTGAAAAAGCCTGGCGCAGTCCGTCCACGGTGTAAGTCAGCGGCAGCAGATAGGCCACCAGGCGCAGGACCGGCGGCATGGCTGAGATGGGATAGACCACGCCACTGAGAAAGATCATCAGAAAACGAGGAAGATTGAGCAGGGTCTGGGCCTCGAAGACCTCCTTCACCAGGACGCAAAGTAGCGCCCCAAGCGACGAGAACACTAGGAGGGATAGTATCAGCACAACCAGGAGATAAAGCAGGTTGACCTGGAAAAGCCCCAGGGCAAGTATGGCACCGACCGACACTACGCTGGCCATAAGCAAACCGAACAGGGCACCCCCCAGCACCTTTCCCAGCAGCACGGCAGACAGGCTGAGGGGTGCCAGGAGAAGCCTCTCCAGAGAACCCAGCCTCAGCTCGAAGTTGATCACCACCGCCTCCGCAGCGGTGGTGCTGAAAAGCACGGTCATGGCGATGAGCCCCGGCACCAGTTGTGCAAAGTCCTGGGGGTTCCTCAGATAGAAGGCCAGGATCCAGGCCAAGGGAAACACGATGCCCCAACTGATCGCCGGAGGCTTGAGGTAGTACGTCCTCATGTCCTTGAGGACGATGTAGTAGATGCCGCGCAAGTTGTCTGCCCACATCCTACTTTCTCCCGCCCTTCTCCACGGCCATCACGGCAGGGCTCAGCCCGGCGATCTTGATGAACGCATCCTCCAGGCTGGGCTTGACGCTGTTGACCGCTTCCAGAACCAGACCCCTCTCTTTGGCCCAGGGCAGCACCGTCTCCAGGACGGAGGCGGGAGAGCCTCCGTAGATGCGCACGCTCTCCCTATCCATGGCCACTACGCGGAGTCCGGGCAATTGCTGCGAGAGGCCGTTCGCTAGCTCGGGCCGTCCCCCCTCCGGCCTGAAAGAGACCTGCATCACCGGCTCCTTTTCCGCCACCGCCTTCAGATTGCCGGGGGTGTCGATAGTCACTATGCTGCCTTTCACCAGGATGGCGATGCGGTCACACAGGTGGTCAGCTTCCTCCAGATAGTGAGTCGTCAAGAAAATGGACATTCCCTCGTGTTGAAGACTGGCGATGAGCGCCCGGAGGGAGCGAGCCGCAACCACGTCCAGACCCACCGTAGGCTCGTCCAGGAACAGTACCTGGGGTCGGTGTACCAGCGCAGCGGCTACGGTCAGAGCGCGCTTCATACCCCGGGAGAGCGTGGCGAAAGGGCTGTTCCTTCTCTCGTAAAGCCCAAAGGCCCTCAGCAACTCCTCCGCCCTCGTCCGCCGGCGATCACGGGGAACCCCATATAGCTGTCCGACGAAGACCAGGTTGTCCAGGGCAGAGAGCTCGTCATAGAGGTTCGACATCTCGGGCACGACCCCGATGTGTTTCTTGGCCTCGACCATCTCTGCATTCACGTCGAAGCCCAGGACAGTGGCTGTGCCCCCGCTGGGCCTGGAAAGCCCGGTAAGCATCCTGATGGTCGTGGTCTTGCCGGCGCCGTTGGGGCCCAGAAAGCCGAAGACCTCCCCCTGGCCCACCTCGAAGCTGATGGCGTTGACGGCCAGCAGCTCATCGTAGTACTTGGTCAGCCCACGAGCCTCGATCACCTTCTCCAAAGCCTGTTCTCCTCCCGTCTCTCCTAAGCTCACTCTGGCGGGCGGCGCCTGTGCCCCAGCAAGCTACCTCAGAGGCACAGACTCCGAGCTGCGGGTCGCGGCCTGCAGCATGACCCCGCATGCCACTGCACCACCAGACTGCAAGACACCATCCGCAGAGCCAAAAGGAACCTCCACCCCATGGCTGGCGGTGCTCGGAGCGCTCACCCACCTTTGCGCAGAGGGATAAGACACACAAACCTCAGCACCTCACCCCTGGTGTTGGTGAACTGGTGCTCCTCCATCGGGGGCACGAACACCGTGTAGCCCGGCTCCAGGGCTACCTCTCTGCCCCCGCCGTACACCCTTCCCTTCCCGGACAGAACGAAGACCTCATGCTCCCAGTCGTGGCTGTGGCGGGGCGAGGAAGCCCCTGGCTCCACGTCGAAGACGCGCATCACGAAGTTCGGCGCGTTCTCCTGGGCACCGAAGACCACAAGTACATCTCGGCCCGGTCGCCGGCATACCGCTGCTCCAGGTGAGGCAGCTCCGCCTTGCGGTTGATGAACACTCTATCTCTCCGAAGATACTAATCACGATTATACTAATCACGATTAGCGCAATCTCGGATGACCCTCCTGGCAAATCCACCTCGCGCGGTCACTCCTGCACCGAGGGAGAGGTCCAGACGACCAATGCTCTGCCCGGCCCCTCTGTCAGCTTTGCCGACATGCTGGTGTGCCTGGTGACCGCCAGCCGCAGCGAGGAGTCGCAGCGAGCGATACCGTCCGTCGACGAAAGCCTGCTACGCCTGCTCCAGCAGCGGTATCACGCACACAAACCGCAGCACCTCGTCCCCGGTGTTCGTGAACTGGTGCTCCTCCATCGGGGGCACGAACACCGTGTAGCCCGGCTCCAAGGCCACCTCTCTGCCCCCGCCGTACACCCTTCCCTTCCCCGCCAGAACGAAGACCTCGTGCTCCCAATCGTGGGTGTGGCGGGGCGAGGAAGCCCCTGGCTCCACGTCGAACACGCGCATCACGAAGTTCGGCGCGTCCTCCTGGGCACCGATGACCACGCGGATACTGACGCCCTCCGCCTCCGTGACCTTCTCGGCCTTCACTTCCGTGTAGTGACGAGCGATCATCCAATACCTCCTGTAGCGGCCCTGGCGTAGAGATCTCACGCCGAGATGCCTTGCCAGGTCGCGGTTACTCACGCTGGACCATTGTACCATTTCGCGCTTGCACTGTCACGCAGGTTTGGAGACCGCCCGGGGTTTTCGGCCCCGGTAGGGCAACCTTGCGGCGGGGGTTTTCCCCCACCCTCGTAGCCGCACGGCATGCCGTGCGGCTACAACGCCCTGGGGCCACCAGCAGTTCGCCTGGGGACGCGTCTGATACCCGCCCCTACGAAGGACCTGGGCAAAGCCCAGCGCTACGTACGGGACGCCCGTAGGCTGCTAAGGAGTGTAGACCGGCTGCATCACGGCGCAATTCGCACCCTCCGGCGGCGGGAAAACGTAGAGGGTGTAGAACATCGTGGGCCCATACGCCCAGTAGTCGACCTGTTTGCCGCAGCCCACCGTCCGCCGAAGATCATCCAGCGAGGTGAAGGTCCACGGCTGCCACAGCGCAGCCCTCATCTTGCCGCTGGCTCTATCCCACACCGCAGCCTTGACCTCCACGTCCATCTGCTCCAGCGAGATGGGCACCACGATGGTATCGGGATAGGGATCCATGCCCGCACCCCAGTCTGCGAAGTAGTGCGGTCCGCAGTTCCCGCGAAGGTTGAGCCCCTTGATCAAGCAGCCGGTGAAGGCGCCCGTGTCACAACTCGCGTGGAACTCTTTAACCTGCCCGTTCACCGAGAGGAACCAGGCAGGGTAGAAATCGCAGTCCTCGCCGAATTGAATCCCATCGAAAGTGACCATGGCATACTGAGGGCAGTTGGGCAGATCGTAGTCGTTGTCCGGCGTCAGGGCGCTCAGGTTGGACTGCGCCTCCCCGGCGATGGCGCGAACCTGCCAACTGATGTGGCCTCCACAGAGCGCCGGCAGCCTCACCAACGCCGAGCGGCCCGTGGGGCCCACCAGCGACCAGCCGCCGCCCGCATTGTAAGGTACACCGTTCAGCAGGATCTGGAAGCCGGAGATGGTCTTTGGATCTCCGTCCCACTTCCAACTCAGCGACCTCACCAGTGGGTCCACCGGGAAAGGCGAACGTACCCCCCCTTCGGCCACCTCGTACGGGACAGGCAAAGATGGATCTTCGTAGCTGAAGGTGGTCATCTGGCCGCTGGTATCCAGCGCGCCCTGCACAGGCTTGATCGCCAGGCCGATCTCGAGGCCGCTCCCTGCCAGCGACAGCCTGGACCCATCCCAGGCGGTTCTGGGATACTCGCCACTCAAGGTCCCGATCTTGCTGAGCTTGCCCCCTGGCCATCCCCAGCAATCCCCCCGCACTTCCAGCGACTCGTCTCCCGGGATGGGCACCACCAGCTTCCTGTCGTCGCTGCCCCAGGGGGAGAAGTTGTCCCCCCACAGGTCCCACTGTAGGAAGTCGTCGAAAAAGCCGCCACCGGGCACGCGGACGTGAGGAAAACCCTCGAACGACAGGTAGCAGTAGACCTGGTCCTGTTGGTCCGCCCCGGCCAGATCCAGCGTCTCTATCTCCAACCGCGTAGCCAGGGTTTGAGGACAATCCCCCCCGGCGACCAGCGCCCCAACCTTGTTGCTGGGCTGCCTTCCCCACAAGTTGACCGCCTCCATCCAGAGAATGAAAGCCCCCTCACTCGGAGCGGGGAATTCGAACCACACCTGCCCTCCGGCTGCCGGCTCCAGCTCAGCGATCACCCTGGGATCCTGACCGAGGTTCCACAGGTACTGCACCTCGTACCGCTCTTCGTCGTCGGCATTGTCCTTCCAGCGCAGGCGAATGGTACAGCCGATCACCTCGGCCTGGAGATCGGTGGGCGCAGCAGGAGCTGCACCTGCCGCCAGGAGGTCCAGCAGAGGGCCGATGGAGATGGGCAACGCTGCACCTATGACTCCCAGCCGCTGTCCGGTGGGCGGAGGCAGCGTACCAGCCTCGGGCGGCTGATCCCCTCCGGTTGGCAGCGTCGGCCCCACAGCCTGGCCCTCAGGCCCCGGGGCCGCCTGCGACCGCGGAGGAGGCAGCAACACCTCGCTGCCCTCAGGCGGCTCCTGGTCGCCCAGGTCTGGGTTTAGCTGCCGAACCGTGTCCGGGTCTACGTCGTAGGCCGCGGCGATGTCCTCCAGCGTCTCACCTGTCTCCACGGTCACCACCAGCGCAGGCTCATCTGCACCCGGCCTTTCCACGCCCCCGACGTTCACCGGCCAGCTATCCCCCAGGAGGCCCGTGGCATCCACCGCCCGCACGAACAGCGTGTGCAGGCCCTGGGACACCGTCAGGTCGAACGAGGCATAGAACGGGGACGAACCCTCAGGGACGCGGCTCTCCTGGGTGTCTTTCAGCTCACCATCGACCCACAGCTCGGCCCGCGCGATGGGGATGGCTCCAAACGCGGTGGCGGCAACGGGGAGGTAGCTTCCCGCCAGGGTAGACGTCCCGGAAGGAGGGTAGGTGATGGTCACGCTGGGCGGCTGAGACTGCGCCAACAACTGCTCCTGGCGAAGGCGCAGGAAGGCGTAGATGCCCAGCGCTACCAGAGCCAGCACGACCAGCACACAGACAGCAATAACGGACCATTCGACGCAGCCGCGACGCTTGTTCACAGCAGCCCTCCCTTGGCCATGCAGGTGTCCCAAACGTTTGTGGAGCCCATCGCCTCATCCTCCTCAGTACTCGGAGATGTAGAAGGTGCCCGTGCCCCACCAGGACAGGTTGCCTCGAGCGGAATCATCCGTGGCGCGTATGCGGTACTTCATCGTCCCCGAGCAGATAGCGTGCTCCTGGGGGATGTAGGTCACCGTCCAGTTGTTCCCGCTCCTGGAGAAGCCACCGCACCATTCCTCGCCTCCCTCGTCGAGGGTGCAGTACAGATCCACCGAGCTGACGCCGGAGGGGTCCCGGACCCTGGCGCTGATCACCATCTCGCTAGGATCCTCCAGGCAGTAGACGGAATTGCTGGACTGCCCAACGTTGTCGATGCTGGGCCCCTCGGTATCCGAGATCACGGAGACCGTCAGGCTCTGGCTGGCCTCGCCTCTCGGGCCTTTAGCCACCAGGGTGTAGCTCGTGGTCTCGCCCGGACACCTAGTCCTGGAGTCGGGAGAGGTTGCGCCCTCCCCGTCGAAGTAGATCTCGGTGGGGTTGCCCTCCACGCGCCAACTGATGGTGGTACATTCCCCCTCTTGGATCTGGGCCGGATCGGCCTGGAAGGAAACGATGGACGGAGGGGGTGGCGTGGTAGGAGAAGGTGGTGGAGGAGTGGAGGTAGGCGGTATCGGCGTCGTCGTGGGCGGCAGAGGTGTGTTGGTGGGCGGGACGGGCGTCGTCGTAGGTGGCAGCGGCGTCACGGTTGGCGGCAGGGCCGTCGCGGCCGGCTCCATGGGGGACGGTGCCGGCTCCGCCGAAGGTGTCGGCGGAGGTGGGGTCTCCAACTCACCCACCGTCACCACGGATGTGGCCTCGGGCCCGACGTTGCCCTGGCTATCCGTGGCCTTCACGCTGATGGTGTAGACACCGGGCCTGCTGGGATTCCACCCCACGGTAGCGTGTTCCAGCACGCCCCCACCCGTGGGAGCGCGCCCCACCAGGGTGCCATCCACGTAGAACTCCAGGCTGGTCACTCCATCGGCATCGGAGCCATGAGCCGTGACCTCCTGGGGCTCCAGAGGAAGCCTGGTCCCATCGAGCGGTTGGTCCACCCAGACCATCGGTCCCTGGGTGGATGATGGGGCACATGCGACCAGCACCGAACTCAGAACGAGGATCAAGCCACAACAGACGATGGTCCTTCCCATCTCTCACCTCCTGCACCCGCCAGCGCGTTGGTCCACTGCCGGTCCAGTGGCTCCGCGGACCGGCTACCGCAGTGGCTGTCTCTAATAGTACCACACTGTTCCCTC
Organism: uncultured Anaerolineales bacterium; assembly: GCA_964577995.1. Classification (GTDB taxonomy): domain Bacteria; phylum Chloroflexota; class Anaerolineae; order UBA7937; family B3-Chlor; genus JAUVXJ01. The sequence goes on along the minus strand of CAZOBP010000133.1, from coordinate 1,227 downwards.
GACAACGACCCTGGCTACGCCCACCCTTGGCCACGGATGCAAGTATCTGCCACCGCCCTCGTAGCCGCACGGCTGCTCTGTCAGTGCCTCCGTGGTTGCGGGTATCTGTGATCACCTTCATACTTCTGCTTCCCCACCAAAAGGACGTGCGGGGTTTCCCCCTCCCTCGTAGCCGCACGGCATGCCGTGCGGCTACAGCACCTTGGGGCCGCGAATCAATCGCGTACACCAAGCGCACCATGGGCACCCTCCCGGCCCAGGATTTGACATCCCCACCTCGCTTGACTATGATAGTCCGGTCTGTGCAGACCTGTCATGGGAGGTTTCACTTGTCCAGAGTCCTGGTCACCGGAGGGGCCGGTTTCATCGGCAGCAACCTCTGCCATCGATTACTCTCCCAGGGTCACGACGTGACGATTTATGACAACCTCGGCCGCCGAGGCACCGAGAAGAACGTCGCCTGGCTGCGTGAGAACCATGGCGAGAGCTTCGCCCTGGTGCAGGCAGACGTCAGGGACTACCCCTCTCTCCAGCGGGCGGTGGAGGGCCAGGACGCGGTCTTTCACCTGGCCGCTCAGGTGGCGGTGACCTGGTCGGTCTCCGATCCACGAGAGGACTTCGAGATCAACGCCCTGGGCACCCTCAACGTCCTGGAGGCAGCCAGGGCTTGCAGCAACCCTCCCATCGTCCTCTTCACCTCCACCAACAAGGTCTACGGAGCCATGGAAGAGGTGGAGATCGTGGAGTTAGAGACACGCCACGCCTACGCTTCTCTGCCCCAGGGCGTCTCGGAGGCTCAGCCCCTCGACTTCCACTCCCCCTACGGCTGTTCGAAGGGAGCGGGCGACCAGTACGTGAGGGACTATGCCCGCATCTATGGCCTCAGGACCGTCGTCTTGCGTATGTCGTGTATCTACGGGCCGCGGCAGTTCGGCGTGGAGGACCAGGGCTGGGTGGCGCACTTCATCATCTCCTCCATCCTGGGGCGGCCCATCACCATCTACGGGGATGGCAAGCAGGTGCGAGACATCCTGTACGTGGATGACCTCCTGGCTGCCTTCGAGCTGGCCGTGGAGAAGATCGAGGTCAGCGCCGGGCAAGTGTACAACGTGGGGGGCGGCCCCAAGAATACCATCTCCGTATGGACGGAGTTCGGCGAGATCATCGAGAACCTCCTGGGGCGCAAGGTGGAGGTCAGCTACGACGAGTGGAGGCCCGGAGACCAGC
>CAZOBP010000132.1:0-8007 GCA_964577995.1 uncultured Anaerolineales bacterium | reverse complement strand
AGCCTTGGAGGTGGGTCTCCTGTGGTACGATGACTCCCAGACCGACTTCGCCGCGAAGGTCTTAGAGGCTGCGGAGCGGTACGAGGAGAAGTTCGGTAGGCCGCCCAATCGCTGCTACGTCCACCCCCAGTCCCTGCCGGAGGATGGAGTACCGGCCAATGGCATCAAGGTGTTGACCAGCCCGACGGTGCTGCCCAACCACTTCTGGGTGGGGGTCACCTCCGATGGTAACAGAAGGGTGAAGTGAACCAGGCGGAGGTGACCGCGAGGTACGTGTATCAGATCACCCTCCCCCAAACCCCTCCCATCGGCGGAAGGGAGTTTGAGCCGACCAACGAGCATTCCTCCCCTTTGATGGGGAAGGATCAAGGTCGGGATGATGCACCACGAGCGTTCCGCTCTTCTGCATGTCCCCTCCCAGGCAATCGGCATTCCAGGGCCGTTGTGATATGATTACTCGAGGCCGAGTCGGGGTAGGATCGCTTCAACAGGGGCGACAAGTGTGACGAATGAATGGCTCAACCAGTTGAAGGGCGACCCCCTGCCCTGGCTCCTGGAAGACGACCCCACCAACCCTGGAGTGCGCTACTTCGTCCTCAGGGATCTGCTGCACAGACCCCCCGACGACCCCGAGGTCGCGGAGGCCCAGCGCGCGGTGATGTCCACCGGGCCGGTCCCCATCATTCTGGACGCGCAGGAACCTGAAGGCTACTGGGTCAAACCCGGCCCCGGTTACTTCCCCCAGTACCGAGCCACCGTCTGGGCGGTGACTATGCTCGGCCAGTTGGGCGCGGACGGCGCCGACGAGAGGGTCCACAGAGGGTGTGAGTACGTCTTGGAGCATGCCCTCGACAAGAACGGGGCCTTCTCCATGTCCGCCATTCCATCGCAGGCCATCCTCTGCCTCAACGGCCACCTGCTGGCCGCCCTTCTGGACCTGGGATGGTCGGGCGATGACCGCGTGGAGAGGGCGCTGGAATGGGTGGCTAGAGTGGTCACCGGAGAGGGCGTCGCCCCCACCGAGGAGAAAGGTGCCCCGTTGCGTTACCTCAAGTCTGGGACCTGCGGCCCGGGCTTCTGCTGCGGCCTCAACGCCAAGAAGCCCTGCGCCTGGGGTGCCGTCAACGTCTTGCAGGCCTTCTCCAATCTGCCGGAGGAGGCCCGCACACCTCTCATCTACAGGGCCATCGATACCGGACTGGAGTTCCTACTCAGCAAGGACCCCGCCGTCGCCGACTACTCCATGGGCTACGGCACCGAACCCTCGCGCAACTGGTTCAGGTTCGGCTTCCCCCTCTTCTGGGTCACAGACGTCCTTCACAACCTGGAGGTTCTCACCAGCTTCGGCCATGGTTCCGACCCGCGCCTATCAGCAGCCATGGACCTGGTGCTGGACAAACAGGACGAGTTGGGTCGCTGGAAGATGGAGCACTCCTACAATGGCAAGACCCTGGTCGACATCGAGGAGAAGGGTCAACCGAGCAAGTGGGTCACCCTCCGCGCCCTGCGCGTGCTCCAGCGTTGCGCATAGCTCTTCGCGCGCCCAGCTCCCCATCTGCAGAACGACCGGGCGCATCAAGAAAACGGCTTGACACTGGCCTGCAATGCTTATACAATCACCCGGAATTCCCGGCAATTGGAAGATCACCAGGCGCGGAGGTGGAACGTGGCAGAAGAGTGGCTCGCGAGGCTCAACGAAGATCCAACGCCCTGGCTCCTCGAAGAGGACGCCGAGAACCCTGGCGTCCGCTACTTCGCTCTGAGAGAGCTCCTGGACACACCCTCTGACAAAGCGCAGCTCGCCGACGCCCGTCAGACGGTGATGTCGACCGGACCCGTCCCGGTCATCCTGGAGGCGCAAAAGCCAGAGGGCTACTGGGAAGAACCTGGTCCCGGCTATCGTCCCAAGTACCGCAGCATCGTCTGGTCGCTATCCATGCTGGCGCAATTGGGAGCAGACGGCCGCGACCCGCGCATACAACGGGCTTGCCAGTATCTGCTGGACCACGCCATCGACAAGAACGGGTCCTTCTCCATGTCTGGCACCCCGGGAGGCGCTATCCTCTGCCTGATGGGGAACCTCAGCGCCGCACTGCTGGACCTGGGCTGGCTGGGGGATGAGCGGCTGCAAGGAGCCATGGAGTGGATGGCTCGCGCCGTCACCGGCGAGGGCATCGCTCCCCAAGGGGCAAAGGACGCGCCGGTGCGCTACCTCAAGTCAGCCACCTGCGCCCCAGGCTTCTGTTGCAGCGCCAACGACGGCAAGCCTTGCGCCTGGGGCGCGGTTAAGGTTATGCTAGCCTTCTCCAAGCTTCCCGAAGACGCGCGGACGCCCCTGATTCAGAGGGCCATCGATACCGGCCTGGAGTTCCTGCTCAGCAAGGACCCCGCCGTGGCCGACTATCCCATGGGCTACAGCACCAAGCCCTCCCGTAGCTGGTTCAGGTTCGCCTTCCCCCTCTTCTACGTCACCGACGTCCTTCAGAACCTAGAGGTCCTCACCAGCTTCGGATACGGGTCCGATCCCAGGCTCTCAGCGGCCATGGACCTAGTAGCGGGCAAGCAGGACAAAGAGGGGCACTGGAAGATGGAGTACACCTACAACGGCAAGACCTGGGTGGACATCGAGGAGAAAGGAAAGCCCAGCAAGTGGGTCACGCTGAGGGCGCTGAAGGTACTCAAGCGCGCGCAGTGATCACTGGCCCAAGGCCACATCCAGCGCCTCCCTCAGAGAGCTGGCCCGTACCACCTCCACCCCCGGCGGCCGGTCCTTCGCCAGCCGGACTGACCGGGGCACAAGGCAGCGTTTGAAGCCCAGCCTGGCCGCCTCGTTGAGCCTCTTGGCGGGCTGGCTGATCGACCTCAGCTCGCCCGACAAGCCTATCTCGCCCATCACAGCCAGATCCTGCGCCACGGGTACATCGCGACAACTGGAGGCGATAGCCAGCGCCACGCTCAGGTCCGCCGCCGGCTCGTTGATCCTCAGCCCACCCACCACGTTCACGAAGATGTCCTGGTCGTGCAGTCGCAACCCCACACGCTTGCTGAGCACAGCCGCCAGCAGCAACAGGCGGTTGAAGTCTATCCCGTTGGCCGTGCGGCGAGGAAGGCCGAAACTGGTGGTACTGGTCAAGGCCTGGATCTCCACCAGCAAGGGCCGGGTGCCCTCGAGGGTCACAGCGATCGCCGAGCCCGTCCCGTCGGACCGCTCCGACAGAAAGGCCTCAGACGGGTTGGTCACCTCCAGCATCCCCTGGCCGCTCATCTCGAAGACACCGATCTCGTCTGTCGATCCGAACCGGTTCTTCACACTGCGCAGAAGGCGATAGGCGTGAAAACGCTCCCCCTCCAGGTAGAGAACGGCATCCACCATGTGCTCCAGCACCCGCGGCCCCGCGATAGAGCCTTCCTTGGTCACGTGCCCCACGAGGAACACCGGCACGCCTTCTCCCTTGGCCACCTCCGTCAGACGCGCGGCCGACTCCCGCACCTGGCTGATATTCCCTGCAGAGGAGCTCAGTTCGGGGGCAGAGATGGTCTGGATCGAATCCACGACCACCAGTTGCGGCCGAAGCTCGTGGATGTGATCTACGATCAGATCCACGTCTGTCTCCGTCAGCAGGTACACCTGCTCCGCGGAGACGCCCAGCCGTTGCGAGCGGCTCTTGATCTGGGGAGCGGACTCCTCGCCGGAGACGTAGAGCACCTTCCCTGCGCTGCCGCTCACCAGGGCTGCCACCTGGAGCAGCAACGTGGACTTGCCAATCCCTGGGTCCCCCGCGATGAGCACTACGGATCCGGGCACGATGCCGCCGCCCAGCACCCGACTGAACTCAGCCATGGGCACCGGGATCCTCTGGAAGCCCTCTAACGGTACGTCACCGAGACGCTGAGGCTTGCCGCGGGGCCTAACAGACGACGGTGGAGAGGTATCCCTACTCTCCACCGTCTCCACCATGCTATTCCATTCTCCGCAGTCGGGGCAGCGACCCACCCACTTCAGAGACTGGGCCCCGCACTGCTGACAGACGTAGATCGCCTTGGCGCGGCCCTTGGCCATGAAGTGGAACCCGCCCTTTCTGGGGACGTCTACGAAGGCTCGCTACTGCGCTGCTTCCACCAACTCCTTGGTGCCCAGCTTGATCTCGTCGCCCTCAGCCTCCAGGAGAATCGTGCCTCCCGGTTTGTACCGCCCGGCCAGTATGGCCTCCGACAAGGGGTCCTCAATGGCAGTCTGAATGACACGCCGCAGAGGCCGGGCGCCAAAGTGTGGATCGTACCCCTGGCTCGCCAGCAGTTCCTTGGCCTCGTCGGCGACCTCCAGGGTCATCTCGTGTTCGTCCAAACGCTCCTGCACCTGGCTCAACATCAGGTCCACGATCTGCCTGATCTGTTCCTTGGTCAGGGCGCGGAAGACCACCACGGCGTCTATACGGTTCAGGAACTCGGGACGGAAGGTCTTCTTCAACTGATCCAAGACCTTGTCCTTCATCTTCTGGTATTCTTCCTCGGCGTTCTTGGCCTCATCCTGAGCTAGCCTGAAGCCCACCGACATCTGTCTCATCAGGTGGTCGGCCGCCACGTTGGAGGTCATGAGGATGATGGCGTTCCGGAAATCCACCCGACGCCCCTTGGCGTCAGAGAGACATCCGTCCTCCAGAATCTGTAGCAGCATGTTGAAGGCCTCGGGATGCGCCTTCTCGATCTCGTCGAAGAGAATGACCGAGTATGGACGGCGACGCACCGCCTCTGTCAACTGCCCACCGTCGTCGTAGCCCACGTACCCCGGCGGCGCTCCCACCAGACGGGCCACCGCGTGCCTCTCCATGAACTCCGACATGTCCAGCTTGATCAGCGCATCCTCGCTGCCAAACATGAACTCCGCTAGAGCCTTGGCAGACTCCGTCTTGCCCACGCCCGTGGGGCCCAGAAAGATGAAGGAGCCAATGGGACGCTGCGGGTCCTTCAAGCCCGCCCGTGCCCTGCGCACAGCCTTGGCGATAGTTGTGATCGCTTCGTCCTGACCCACGATGCGGCGGTGCAGTTCCTCCTCCATGTGCAGCAGACGTTCCTGCTCCGTGCTGGCGATCCTGGTCACCGGTATCCCCGTCCACATGGAGACCACCTCCGCAATATCCTCCTCGGTGACCTCCAGTTGGACGCCCTCCAGCGAGCCCTCAAAGCCCAGGCGCATCTGATCGATGTCTGCTTCCAGCTCCATCTGGCGCTCTCTCAAGCTGAGCGCGGCATCCAAACGCTGCTCCGCGAGGGCCTCTTCTTTCTCCTCCCGGACCGACTTCAAGTCGTTCAGAGAGTCCTTGAGGCCGATGGTGTGAGGGATCCTGTACATACGAACGCGGGAAGCTGCCTCGTCCATCAAGTCTATGGCCTTGTCGGGCAGGTGCCGGTCGGGGACGTAGCGGGAGGCAAGGTAGGCTGCCGAGCGCAGGGCCTCATCCTTGATGTGGAGCCTGTGATGCGCTTCGTATCGCTCCTTGATGCCCCGCAAGATCTCAACCGTCTCCTCCACCGTGGGCTCATCCACAAAGATGGGCTGGAAGCGCCGCTCGAGCGAGGCGTCGCCCTCGATGTACTTCCGATACTCATCGAGTGTAGTGGCACCTATACACTGGAGTTCGCCCCGGGCCAGGGCAGGCTTGAGGATGTTTGCCGCATCCACAGAGCTGCCAGCGGACCCAGCGCCCACCAACATGTGGACCTCGTCGATGAATAGAATGGCTCCGCTGTCCCTTATCTCGTCGATCACCTTCTTCAGGCGTTCCTCGAACTGGCCACGATAGATCGTCCCGGCCACCAGCGAGCCGACGTCCAGCATCACCATACGCTTGCCCAGCAGGTTCTCTGGAACTCTGTGCGACGCCACCAACTGTGCCAGCCCCTCCACTATGGCCGTCTTTCCGACCCCCGACTCGCCGATGAGGGCAGGGTTATTCTTCGTGCGCCGCGAGAGGACCTGCTCTAGGCGCTGTATCTCGTTCTCGCGACCGATCACCGGGTCCAGCTTGCCTTCAGCAGCCTGGTCTGTGAGGTCGATACCCAACTGGTCAATGAGAGGCGTTTGTGTCTCCTTTTTCGCTGCGTCGCGTGCCGAAGGTCGTCCTTGGGTAACCAGTTGGTCCGTTTGACTACGGACCCTCTCCGAAGTGATGCCAAGATTCCTGAGGATGTCTGCGGCGATGCCTTCTCCCTCCTCCACGAGACTCAGCAGCAGGTGCTCGGTACCGACGTAGTTGTTCCCCATCTTCCGGGCTTCGCCCACCGCCCGCTCTATGATCCTCTTGGTGGGTTGGGTGAGACTTGGTCTCCCTACAACTCTGCGCTCTCCCTGACCGCTGATCTCCTCGACCGAACTTCGTACCTTATCACCCTCAACCCCGAGACCCCGCAGAACCCTGCACGCAACGCTGTTCTCCTCTCGCACCAGGCCGAGCAGTAGATGTTCCGTTCCGATGTACGGGCGCTTCAGGCGTCCGGCCTCCTCCTGGGCGTAAGCCAGAGAGCGTCGAGCCCTCTTGCTGAATCTCCGTAGGTTGTCGGCCATCAGGCCCTCCTATCCATTCGGTGTCGTAGAGTTCCTCGGCACCCCACACGACTATTATACTGAATTCGCTCTCCGTACGCAATGCCTGGCTGGACGGAACGCGTTCTGCACCGAAGCGGAGGCCCGGGACAAGAGGCACCGGCATGCCGCCGACGGACGCCTATCTGCCTCAAGTGACCGCGGCGCTGTCGGGACGACCCCGCAGGTCGCCGGCAGAACACTTGACATGCCAAGCCCAGGAGAATATACTGGCATCTGCCGCTAACCGCGTAGAGAGTAGTGTCAACCAGCAGCGGCTCCGACGCCGACGAGGGAGCTGTGAAGGATGGAAGAGATCATCGCCTTTTGTGGTCTCACCTGCACCGAATGCCCTGCCTATCTGGCTACGCAAGACGATATCGACGAGGAACGCCAGCGGCTAGCGGAAACGTGGTCCAAGCAGTACAACTCAGACATCAAGCCAGAGGACACTTACTGCGATGGTTGTCTACCGGGGTGCGCTAGGCACTTCCAGCACTGCTTCGAATGCGACATCCGGGCCTGCGGGGTGGCTCGCGGCGTGGACAACTGTGCCTTCTGCGACGAGTATCCCTGTGAGAAACTGGAGCGCTTCTTCGGGTTCGTCCCCGCGGCCAAGACCCGGCTCGACGAGATCCGCGCCGCCCTCTAGCCCATGCGAGCGGCTATGCCGGGACCGTTCGAGCGCTGCTCAGGGAGCTGCCTGCCATGGGCTCCGGTGCTCCGAACCTGGCCCGGGGAACAAGCTGTCCAGGCCTCGATCTCGCCTGCCAACTCGGGCGAACCAGCCTTCGTCACTCAGCCTACCAGGCTGAACGAAGCCGATCCTGGCCGATGCCCCTCCTCTGCCCAAACGGCGGAGAGACGACACACCGGCCAGGTTAGACACCGAGGGTTTGCAGCCCTACTCCGACAGGTCCTCGAAACGCCCCTCCAGCCTCTTCACCACCTGAGGCATGGTGGTGTACTCCATCTCATGGAGAGGTAAACGGTGCGGCTCGAAGGGACCGTGCCGCCGCAGGTATTCGCTGGCTACATTGGCCGTGCGGCGCGCCTCGTCGAAGCTGGGATCGTCGAACATATCCCGCGGCCCGACCAGGGACCCATTGCAGAGCTGGAACCCCAGGCAGACCACCCGCGGAGGACCATCGAAGCGGCTGGGGTTGCTCTCTGGCTCAGAAACCGGCATCAATGGTCCATGGTGCGAGCCGCGCATCCACCCTTCCACCAGATGCGGAAAGGCGAAGGGGTCCAGAACTTCACCGACGGCCGGGAAGGTTCCCTGACAACGCACGACGAGTACCGGGTCGTCCTTGCCCACGTATCGCCCAGCAATTAGGCTCAAACGTTGGGTCGACGACACGGCGCCTATGTCACCCGTGCCCCTGTGATACACGGCCTTGATCATGTAGCGCGCTGGCGCTCCG
>CAZOBP010000131.1:0-8024 GCA_964577995.1 uncultured Anaerolineales bacterium | reverse complement strand
GCTCGATGGCAAACTCCACCTTGTCGCCCTCGTTCAACGAACGAGGTCCACCAGCGCGAATCCCCGAGAAATGCACGAACAGGTCCTTGCCCTCATCACGCGTGATGAAGCCGAAGCCCTTGCCCGCGTTGAACCACTTGACGGTGCCTTCGCCTCTGTCCTCTGACATAGCTGCTCTCCTTTCCCAGATTTAGAAGGTGCGGCTGTGCGTCCAGAGGCCTCGGCCTCCATCCAAATCAGCACTTACACAACGCCGCGCAGTCCAGAATAGGAAAACAGCTACTAATGAGCTTCTTCCACGTCCGACAGGCAGGGTCAGTGTGTACCTTCTACAACAATCATACAGCAGAATCGCACAAATGTCAAATGCACCGCCCGGCGGTTCCTGAACGGTCTCAGCGTCTGGCCTGGGCAAAGAAAAGAGCCTCGAAGCGAAAACTCCGAGGCTCTCTCGTTGTTGCGCGCTTGCTAGCGCCCTAGTCTCGGCCTAGTACCGGCCGAAACTCTGGCGCTCCGCGGCTTCCGTCACCACCACGTCGGTGGCCCTGGGCCCACGCTGGTCTTGCTCGATGGCAAACTCCACCTTGTCGCCCTCGTTCAACGAACGAGGTCCACCAGCACGAATCCCCGAGAAGTGTACGAACAGGTCCTTGCCCTCATCACGCGTGATGAAGCCGTAGCCCTTGCCCGCGTTGAACCACTTGACGGTGCCTTCGCCTCTGCTCTCTGACATAGCTGTTCTCCTTTCCTAGATTTAGAAGGTGCGGCTGTGCGTCCGGAGGCCTCGGCCTCCTACCAGATCAGCACTTACACAACGCCGCGCAGTCCAGAATAGGAAAACAGCTACAGATGAGCTTCTTCCACCTCCGACAAGCAGGGTCAGTGTGTACCTTCTACAACAAGCATACAGTAGAATCGCACGAATGTCAAATGCACTGTCCGGCGGTTCCTGAACGGTCTCAGCGTCTGGCCTGGGCAAAGAAAGGAGCCTCGAAGCGAAAACTCCGAGGCTCCCTGGTTTTCGTGTGCGCGATCTCGCGCCGCTCAGACCCGGCCTAGTAGCGGCCGAAGCTCTGACGCGGAGCGGATTCGGTTACGGTCAGGTCCACCGCCCTGGGCCCACGCTGGTCGGTCTCGATGGAGAACTCCACTTTGTCGCCCTCGTTGAGAGAACGAGGCCCACCAGGTCGGATGCCCGAGAAGTGCACGAACACGTCCTTGCCTTCCTCGCGGGTGATGAAGCCGTAACCCTTGCGCTCACTGAACCACTTGACGGTTCCTGTGGTTCTTTCCTCTGCCATAGCTGTTTTTCCCTCCTTTCATTGAGTTTGAAGGTGCGGCTGTGCCGGTGGGAGTCCGCACTCCCGCTACGGGTCAGCACTTACACAACGCGCCGCGCAGTCCAGGATGAGAAAACAGCTATGGGTCAGCGTATTCCACCTGCGACAGGCAGGGCCAATGTGTACCTTCTGGGCCAGAATGTATCACTAATCTTCACATTTGTCAAGTAAGGTGAGCGGGGTGCGAAAAGGGCTTTCAGCCGCACAGACGAAAAGACCCCGCGCGAGCGCTGGTGGACCAGTCCCTTGCCGCGTGGGCGAAGTACCTAGTCAGAGTCGAAGTCCGGTGACTCCACCATGGCCCGGATCCCCTTCTTCACCGAGTCCACGAGTTGTTTGTACAGCGAGGGATCGCTTGTCTCGAGGGAGGAGAGTACGGCTTTGACCTCGTCCACCCGTCCCTCTCGAGCGAGGACCAGTGCTTCGTTGGCGGACCAGTGGAGCTTGTCCGGGCGAAACCGCAGTTCCTCCTTCTCCGCGAGCAGATAGCCCTGCTCCGCCAGTCCCATCTTGGCCAGTTCCACGATGCCCCGCCAGGGGTTGGGGCGTTCTCCCCCCAGGATCCTGCTGATGATCTCTCGCACCCGATCCTGCCGGGGGTCCCCGCTGAGGTTGTCCCATATCGCCGCATCCACGCCGTACAGGGCTTCCCCGGGCCCACCGAGGCGCGTGACCTGCACGTCGCGCGTGGTGAAGAGCGCCAGCTTCTTCTCCTGGATCGCCTCCAGTCCCAGGTACCCTCTACCCGCCAGATCAGCGAAGGCGGAGACCAGGAGCTTCTCGGCCAGATCGCTGAGCTTGACCTTCGCGCTCCCGTAGACCAGTTGCTCTCCCCCCACGCGAGCCTTCTTCACGAAGCGGTCTCCAAAGAGATAGACGATGTCGCTAGCCGAGGGTCCCCCCTCCGTTCCCATCAAGCAGTTCTCCTTCCAGGCATATCTCAGGACGCTGTTCTCTCGGCACGATGACGGTGGCTGGACACGCTCAGCCGCCGCCCACGCTGACCAGGAACATGTGGTAGTAGGTCCCGGCGGGATAGATATCTGTGCCGTCGTCGATCTCCGTCTCGAAGGTGATCTCGGTCGTCAGCAGATACTCCCCCAGGGGCCAGTCGGTAACCACAGCGTAGTACAGGCGGCACTCGTTGATCCCGCTGCCCTCCTCCGTCATCACGAACCTGGACAGTGGCACCTCCTCGGCGTCCAGGTAGAAGGCGAGGGTGATGTTCTCCCAGTTCTGCCTTAGTTGTTCCTTGGTAGTGGCGCACCAGCCATAGACCCACAGCACGTCCTGCGAGCTGTCCATCGATATGGTATAGATGTAGGTCTCACCTGCCTCCGAGGGGTCGTCGTACGACTCCTCGGCCAACTCTTGCATGGTCGGTACGTCGGAGTCCCTCGCCTCCTCCGACTCCACCACGGTCCCTATCCTGGGCCCGCCCTCTGCCGGCTCCTCCGGGCCGGGGGTCGCCCGTCGCTCCGGCTCCTCGTCCAGTCCCAGACCCTCCCCGCCCTCTCCGGTGGAGCAAACCATCACCTCGTCGTGATCCACACAGAAGGAGAAGTCGGCCCCGGCCAGCCGGTCCAGGGCGGCCATGGCCGCTTCCCCGTCCTCTCCCAGAACGGACACCACCACGCGGTCCGTCTCCCGGGAGACCACGAAGAGGGTGGTGCCCTCCAGGGGTAGCGCACCCAGCCCCTCCACCTCCACGTTGTCCCGGATCTCCTCTTCCTCCTCCGTCGCTGGCGTCGGCGTAGGGGTCCCCTCCTCGAGCACGGTAATGGTCACCCCTGCCTCGTCCAGGTAATCCTGTACCAACTCCACGTGGTCAAAGGTCCCCACGAGGATGGCATCGTGGTCGGGGTCGGCCGCGTCGCGCAGGTTCAGAGTCAAACCGGCCAGGTCCAGTACCTCGCTCAACCACCCGCTGCTGGCGAAGAGACGCGGATCGAGGTACTCGCCGGAGACCTGCACCAGGTCCACCGGACGCTGGAACAGATAGGGGAAGTCCCTCAGGTCCCACTCGCGCTCGGCGCTCAGCAGCCAGTCAGCAACGTTGCTCAGGAAACGATCGTTGTCCCCCACGGTGTGGTAGGGTGCGGTGAGGAAGGTGAGGTCACCCAGCGCCAGGGTGCACCCCTGCGCGGAGAGCACCCCGGCCGCGAGATCACTCTCACCCGTGCGCAGCGAAGATCGAGTATCGGCATCGCCTGCCAGCAGGACCTGCCCCTCGCTCCGCAGGGAGTGGGAGGCGAAGAGGATCACCGTCTCCACGCCCTCCGTGAGTGTCGGGTCGCCATCCCCGAGGCTCACACTGACGTTGCGATAGTTGCCTTCGTTGTCCACCAGGTTGTACAAGTAGTCGTCGAAGTAGACCACACCCAGAGAGTCGGCCAGGCTGTTCACGGCCGGGATTGCACTCTCGGGGAAGAACACGTCGCTCAGGTCTACGTCATACTCGTCTCCGGGTGGGGCAACGGGACGTGTGGGGTCGGCAGCCAGCAGTACCCGTCCGCCCTTCTCCACGAAATCGACGACGGTCTCCACCTCCCACTCGGCAAACTGGAAAGTGGGTGCGGCCACCACCAGGGCCACGGCGCCGCGCAACTGGGAGTCCAGAGACGTGGTGTACCCATCGTACTCCTCCACCTTTGCTCCTCGAGCCGCCAACCGATCGCGCAGCGGAGTCAGATCGTCTACCTCGAGGTTGTTGTCGTGGGCCAGATCGATCACCACGCGGCCTGCTACCTCCACCGCCAAATCAGCGATCGAGCTGTACTCAGGCAGGGACACCTCTATCTCGCTCTCGTCGATCTCAGCGATCTGGGCCGGGGTGTAAGCGCCGCGGTGGAACCACGCCCAGCGTAGGAGGACCGGCAGAAGGATAAGGACGGCAACGATCAAGACCCTGATCCTGGTTCTCATGGGGCACCTCCTAGCTGCATGTCGTACAGGAGATAGACTCCCGGTGGCAGGACACGTTCCCCTGTCACGGGGTCGGCCGCGCCTACCCAGGGCTCCATGCTCCGTTTCCCATACTGCTCGACCAGTTCCTGATAGACTCGTTCCTCCAGGTCCACCACTTGATAGTGGGCGATCCCGGCTTGCTGGGCAGCGGCGGCGACGGCGTCGCTCTCGCTCCCCAGATAGTCGATCAGACCGAGACGGCGCGCCTCGCGACCGGAATAGGCCAGCCCGTTGGACAGGCCGACGCGAGAGATGTCCATCCGCTCACCGCGCTGGCTGAAGACGGTCTCCAGGAACTCCAGCTTGATCTCTTCGATGGAGCGCAGGAACTCGTCGCGGTTGCTGGCCGTGAGCTTGAAGGGACCGCTGGCCAGGATCACCTCGTTCACCCCCAGGTCAGGAGGGATGTAGCCCCACACACCGACGTTTCCCACGGTGGACGACGGCTTGGCGTAGATGGGGTCGGTGGCCATCGCCGCGTAGTAGGCACCACTGGCCGCTATGCTCTCCATGGAGCCCACCACCGGCATCTGGCGGCGCAGGCCCTGTAGCCCCAGATACAGCTCCTGGGTGGCCGCCACCTCGCCGCCTGGAGAGTCCAGTTGCACGACTACGGCCTGGATTTTGGGGTCCTCACGCGCCTCCTCGACCTGGAGCATCACGTAGTCGGCGCTCTCCGCATAGATATCTCCGCTCAGTCGGATGATGCCCACCGCCGGCTGCGGCACCAGGGCCTGAGCCAGCCATATTCCGATCAGAAGCGGCGCCACACCCCACATCAGAAAGCTGCCCAGGGTGCGGAACCCGCTGAAGGAGTGGTTGTCGCCCAAGGCCCCGGACAGCCGTCCTTTCGACCTTGCGCCACCCCCACCTTTCGCGTGCCCCTCGTTCGCGTCTTGAAGCGGAGACGTTCCAGTCATCTCTGTTCCTCCTTCGTATTCGATCTAGCCCTGGCAGCAATCCGCGGGGCGGAACGATGAACCAGAGGGGGCGGTTCCATCGCCTACCGGGCAGCTACCGGGAGCACACCGGCGCAGCATGCTCTGCCATAGCATCCAGTGCTCAACCGCTTTCAGCCTCCGCCAGCGCGCGCTCCAGCAGGTCGACGACGTCCAACTCCTCCGCCCATTTCTGTAGATACGCCTGGTCCAAACGACCCCGCTGAACCTTCAACACACCAAGCACGTCGCCCCACTGTCGCTGAGACACACCACCACCGAGTCGATACCACTCCAGCTTGGAGAGCACGGTGTCCTCCGCGGTGGCGAAGTAGGCCGCACGCTCTGGTTTCTCGCCGACTACCTGCGGGGTCCGCCGGCGAAGTTGCTCGCGGTCGTAGGGACGATCCCCGCACACGAACACGTCCACCTTGAAGGCGGTCTCCAGATGAACGACGTTGAAGCTACCCCGTCTTCGAAGCGCCTCCTGTATGGCCTCCACGTCGACGTAGAACCCTTGACTCAAGGCGCGGGCCAGGGGCTCTGCGTGCTCGGCTCTCAGGTCAGCCACCAAGTCCGCATCCAGTGTGGACCTCGCGACACCATGAATGGCGCTGGCTAGTGATCCCACAATGAGGTATGGTGCCCCAAGGGCCTCCAGGGCCTCCACCACCAGCAAGGTGACGGCGACGGGCTCAGCGTGCATGGGCCGTTTTCTTCTCTGGCGCCCTGCCGTAGGCACGAGCCGCCAGATGCGGTCCCAGCACCAGCGTGGCCACCCCCCACCGAAGCTCCTCGCTCGTGGCCAGAGGATGGCGCTCCCGGAGCCCGGCCAGAACCAGGTCGTAGACGGTCTGCGTCATCCCCTCGACGAGTTCCAGCTTGCGCCAGGGAGCCATCCGACGTAGGAGTTCGAGTTGCACGCGCTCAGCGTCAGGGTGGGTATCAGACGACAGGGTCTGCATGAAAACTCCTCAGTTGGGTCCACAGGCATGGAGACGCTGGGATACGGCCCCTGGATCGTCCAGCCAGATGATACCATGCGGTCCGGGCAAACGCAAAGCGACCGAACTCAGGCTTGGTTCTGGTTGACAACTGCGTCCCTCTGGTATATACTAGAGGTAGCTCGAAATAGAGGCGATGTTTTGACCCGGTCTACATCCACCACCAGTTCTTGGATCTGGTAACAACAGGGGCGCAATGCGTCCCTGTTTTCTTTTCGGCGGGTCCAACAACGCCGCGATAAACACCTAACGGAGGAGAACCGTGGACTCAGGTATGATGAGCAAGATCGAGAAGGCCAGGCGCTACGCTGAACAGCCGGACAGGATCTGCTTCGAAGAGTTCAAGGTACGTCTCATGGGTGACAACCACGGCCACGTGGTTACTTTCTCAGACGGGAAGTGGAGCTGCGACTGCGGGTTCTTCGCCCGGCGCGGGGTGTGCAGCCACACCATGGCGCTGGAGAGGATCCTGGGCACCATGATCCCGGTGACACAGGAAGCCTAGCCGCAAGCCATCCCATCTGTCGCTGTTGGCACTCTGCCAGGGCAGGGCACCAGGCCCAGCCCCTGTGCCGCTTCCCATCATCGACTCCCCTTCGGCACCACCAAGGGGTGCAGCACACCTTCCATTCACCACAAAACCACAGGGTGCAAGCCACGTCTCCGGCGAGGTCGCCTGGCCGTTGACAGAACGCGGCCTTGGCAGTATACTTTCTTTTGTTTTCTTGGTCAGCGGGTACCGGAGTTGAGAGTTGGGTATCACCAGACGGAGGACGTTGTGGATTATCGGCAGGCGTTCAGAGAGTCGTTAGAGAGCCCCGAAACCTTCTGGGGCCGTGCGGCAGAGGAGATCACCTGGTACAGGAAGTGGGACCAGGTGCTCGACGTATCCAACCTACCCTTCTCACGATGGTTCATAGGTGGCTTGATAAACACCTGCTACAACGCACTGGATCGTCACTTGGAGGGCGGGCGAGGTTCACAGCCCGCCCTCATCTATGATAGCCCGGTCACCAACACAGTGCGCACCTACACCTATGCCGAGCTCACCGATCGCGTCTCGAGAATCGCCGGCTTCTTGACGTCCCTGGGCGTGACCAAGGGGGATCGAGTGGTGATCTACATGCCCATGATCCCCGAGGCGGCCATGGCCATGCTGGCCTGCGCCCGCATCGGCGCCATCCACTCCGTGGTCTTCGGCGGCTTCGCCCCCCGGGAGCTGGCTATCCGCATCAACGACGCCAAGCCCAAGGTCATCCTCTCCGCCTCGTGTGGCATCGAGGGCCAGAAGCAAATCCCCTACAAGCCCCTCCTGGACGAGGCGATTAGGCTCGCCACCCACGCGCCTGACAGGTGCGTAGTCTGGCAGAGACCACAGGTGAAGGCAGACCTGAACCCACCGCGTGACCTGGATTGGGTGGACCTGGAGGGGAAGGCCGACCCTGTCGATTGTGTCCCGCTGGAGGCCACCGATCCCTTGTACATCCTCTACACCTCCGGCACGACCGGTGTGCCCAAAGGTGTGGTCAGGGACAACGGCGGCCACGCCGTGGCTCTCCACTGGACCATGAAACACATCTACGGCATCGATCCGGGGGAGGTATTCTGGGCCGCCTCCGACGTGGGCTGGGTGGTAGGCCACTCCTACATCGTGTACGCACCTCTGCTCAAGGGCGCCACCAGCATCATGTACGAAGGGAAGCCGGTGGGCACCCCCGATCCCAGCGCCTACTGGCGGGTCATCTCGCAGCACAAGGTGAAGGCCCTGTTCACCG
>CAZOBP010000130.1:0-8203 GCA_964577995.1 uncultured Anaerolineales bacterium | reverse complement strand
CCGATGGCCTTTTCTTCAAGCCACCAATTTACACCACATTCTGAGATTCTACCCCTGCCTCATGTGCCTTGTCTGCGCTTGCCACCATCGCGAGTTGCTATGCGGTGTCTCCTCCGCGCGAGTCCTGTGCTCTGGGAGCGGCTGTGCAGTCCAGAACTCAGTCAGTCACGTAGAATCGACCAGGCTCTCTTCGCGGTCAGCCGGTGGACCGTGCGAGGAGAGTGCAGCTTTGGGAGCGTCTGAGGAACAGTCAGTCTCGCGCACATAGAATCATACGTCATCTCCAGTGATGCATCAAGTTGTGCGCCAAGGTTGACACTGATTTGCCTCTGCGGACGTGGTTGTAGCCCCCTGTGGCGAATGGGAATACGCGGCAGGTTGAAGGCATGTGCCCGCGAGGGCACGCTGGTTCGCATCCAGTCAGGGGCAGCAAGAAGGAGAGCCGTACAAGGCTCTCCCTCTGTCTTCTCAGGCGAGCCTCAAGGGCCGGTCAGTAGCGGCGCCCCCAGCAGATGCTTCCTGCGCCCTTGCTCCCGCCCCGTGCGCGTCCGTCGCGTTTCGTGAAGCCTCCCGTCCCGAAGCGCAGTAGCGACCTGACTCCTTACCGCTTACAATGTGCCCGATAGATCATGAGATCTGAACAACGACCACCCTCCCGGGGCCTGGCTCTTGGCTGTCTGTGCCTCATGCTCGGTCCCATGCTCGTCGGCTGTCGCCCGACTGAGTCGGCTCACTGGCAGCCTGCGAGTGAGGGCATCAAACCCCAGAGTGACGTGGTCCTCGTGACCATCAGCCCTCAGGACCCGCACACCCTGTTTTTGGGCACCTACGAGCCTGGCGGGCTGTACCGCTCCACCGATGGAGGGACGTCGTGGCAGAGAAGCAGTGAGGGGCTGGAAAGGGTCACGGTGCTATCCCTGGCCCACTCCCCTATCGACGACCAATCCCTCCTCGCGGGTACAATGTACGGCGGCTACGAGAGCAGCGATGGGGGCCAGACCTGGGCGCCTTCGGCCAACTTGCCCGCGACCTGGGTGTACGCCCTGGCCTGGGCGCCCGATGGCAGCGTCGTCTACGCCGGGACAGAAGGGCTGGGTGTCTACCTCTCCACTGATGATGGTCAGACGTGGAAGGGCACAGGCCCCGAGGGGGTCTCCGTCCTCTCCCTGGCCGTGGCTCCCAGCGGCACGGTTTACACCGGGACCTCCGGCCACGGCCTCTGGCAAAGTGACGATGGTGGAGCCTCCTGGCTGAGCACGGCCGAAGATCTGCAAGGGAGCTTTGTCCCCAACCTGTCCGTGACCAGCAGTGGCACGGTCTGGGCCCTGGCCGATGGCCTCCTCTACACTAGCGACGACGGTGGTCAGACCTGGTCAGAAGCAGGGCCGGACGGGTGGGAGGCACGCTCCATGGCTGTGGACCCCCTGGCAGGCCAGGTGATCTACGCCGGCGGCCGGGAAGAGGGCATCGCCATCAGCTCAAACGCGGGCGAGACCTGGGAGATCGTGACTTGCGAGTTGCTGAAGAGTGACATCACCTGTCTGGCGGTCGATCCTGTGAAGCCCCAGACCGCCTATCTGGGCACCAAAGGTTCTGGCCTGTTCAAGACCACCGACGGGGGGCAGACCTGGTTCCCCGCCAGCGATGAGGTGGGCAAACGAGTGGTCACCGCCGTCGTGCAGGACCCCCAGCGCCCTCAGATCCTCTATGCGGGGACCATCCACGGGGTCTACAAGTCGGAGAACAGCGGAGAGAGCTGGACCCTCATCAGCGAGGAGGCAGGAGAGCTGTACGTTCAGGCCCTGGCTTTGGACTCTGAAGACAGCCAGATTCTCTACGCCGGGACCGACGAAGGGGTCTACGTCAGCCGGGACGGTGGTTTATCCTGGGCCTGGGCCAGCGAGGACCTGGGAGGCATCACCATCTTCTGCCTGACTCTCGACCCCCACCACCATCATACTATCTACGCGGGCAGTTGGGGCAACAACGTCTTGCGCAGCCTCGATGGCGGCCGGAGCTGGGCGCCCATCCATCACGGGCTGGAGACCCTCTCCGTGTACTCCTTCGCTGTTTGTCCCGCGGACCCGCAGATGCTTTATGCAGGCACGGTGGAGGCTGTGTACAAGAGCAGCGACGGTGGGGAGTCGTGGCGAGCACTGGAGGGTATGCGTCAAAGCGTCACCACCTTCGCTCTCCTTTCCGATCCCTCTCATCCGTCGGTAGTCTATGCCGGAACCACCGACGGGGTCTACCGCAGTCTCGATGGGGGTGAGACCTGGGCAGCAAAACGGGAAGGTCTGGGGGAGGTCACCGTCACCATCCTGGCTGCGGACCCCACCACCGGCGCTCTCTACGCCGGCACCGAGCACCGCGGCCTCTTTCGGAGCGTGGACGGTGGCGAGCACTGGACAGCCTGGAGCTTCGAGGATACGAGCGTCTACGCCATGGTCATCGAAGAGACGACCGGCGTTCTATGGGTGGGGACGGAGGACGGTCTATTCAGGTGGCAGCCCTGACGCTCAGTTGGAGCCCACCCTCACCAGGCGAAGGTCACGAAACTGGAGGCTCTCGAAGGAGGCGTGACTATCCTGGTACACCGGCAGACGGGGGCTGTCCAGGACCTCGATCACGTTGAGCCCCGAGCGTAGCGCACCGGGAGGGACGTCCAGAAAGGTCGTGCTCCAGCTAGAGGCGAAGTCCACTTTTCCCCGCAAGGGTATGGCCACCGGCTCCAACGGTTGGCCGTTGATGGTCACCACATTCCCTTGCTCCTCCACCTGCAAAACCTCCATCCAAAGCTGCCAGGCGCCTTCCTCTGGCTGGTCCAGGTAGAACTCCCCCTCCCAGGAACGGCAGGGGGCCTGTCCGCCGTAGATGCGCGCCCAATGGGGGTGGAAAGTGTCCACGTCGCCCAGACGAACCACCACGCCAGGAGCGAGGATCTCCACCGACCCATCGTCGGGCTGCACCGAGGCCACCGGTTCAGGCAGGCTGCCCTTCGGCATGACCGCCAGGGCCTCGTAAGCCGGACGAGGCCGGTATTGATCGTCCACGATGCTGTACCCTCGTTTCTCGTCGTCGGCCTCCAACCCGGCGCTGAGGTTCCACACGGCCATCCTCTCCAGCCAGGCCCATTCTTCCCTGGCCTTCTCGAAGGCCCCGAGCAGATAAGCGGCCTGCTCTTCCTCGGTGACCAAGAGCCAGGCCTGCTCCTCTGTGACCGCCTCGGTGGTCCAGCCCAACTCCGTGGCCCATACAGGCTTGCCGGCTTCTCCACAGGCCACCATAATCTCGCGCAGGTCCTCCAGCCGGGCGAAGTTGAGACCCTCGTGGGTTTCGTGGGGATCGTCGGGAGGGTAGGCGAAGCCGTAGGGGTGGGCGCCCAACACGTCGAAGAACTCCCCCGCCCCGGCCTCGTACATGCCCTTGAGGAAGATTCGGTCGTCCATGGCCGTCTGGTCCACGCGGTTGGTGGGAGCCAGCCCCGCGCTGACCACCAGTGCCTGGGGATCGTTCTCCTTGACCGCTGAGTGGCCAGCCCGCAGCAAATCCACGTAACCTTCTGGGTCTGGCGCCCGCCCGCCCCACTCCTGAGCCAGGTTCGGCTCGTTCCAGATGATATAAGCCTCCACCGTGCCCTCGTAGCGCTGGGCCACACCGGCCACGAAAGCGGCGTAGTCCTTCTTGTGGACGGGTAGCCTGTCTTCACCGGAGGCCAGGGCCCAATCGGGGGGCTGATCGAGGCGCACCACGAGGTTCAACCCGTAATGCTGACAGGCCCGGACCACGGAATCGGGATACTCCCAGAAGTACTCCCCCGGCAGCGGTTCGATCTGGGACCAGTCGAAGAGTTGCACCACGAAGGAGCAGCCCGCGTCGCGGGTCATCGAGAGCGCGGTGTCGTCGGCGCGGATGGTGTGCACGCCGCACGCGGGCCCGTTCTCGACCCGCATGCCGAGAAGCATGGCTCCCAGCAGGGCAGTCATCAGTGCCATCGTGCCGCGGGCCATTTGATGTGATGGATGCAACTCCATGTCTCCTGGCATGCCGCCCAGGCGGAATGCTCCGTGGTTGTTTTATGCCCTCCCATGGTGGATTGTACCAGGACCTGGCAGGATTGTCAGATCCCGCTTTGCACAGCAAGGTGTTCCCGTGTGGAGACCGCGGAGGGGCCAGGCCGAACATGCGTTGTTCAACCACGGTTGACAGCAGCTCTCCAATGTGCTATAGTGCAAAGGAGCACCGACTCCGTCCTCAGCATCGGACGTTCACTCCCCAGTCAGCCAGGATCGTAGGGAGGAGGCATCATGGTGAATAAGTCTGCCCCCGGCGTCTCGCTAATCGACCAACTGTCCATGTGGCCGCATCAGTACGAGGCCATCAAGAGAATGAGGGAATACATATCCAAGTCGCGCTCGGGCACCGCTCACGGTGCAGGCCTCGTGCACATGCCGACGGGCAGCGGCAAGACGGGCGTGATCGCGATATTGGCCCGTTGCGTTCCGGAGACTGGATGCGTGCTGGTCTTGACGCCGCGCGTAGCTCTCCGCCAGCAGATTGCTCGGGACATAGGCGGCCGCTTCTTCGAACGGCTGGACTCCGGGCCAGATGTCTCGCAAATCCCGAAGCAGGTGATCGAGTTGGACCGGCATTCTGCCAACCTGCAACTCGACGACATCGACCAAACAGTCTTCGTGGCGACGATTCAGAAGCTGCGCAGTATGACGACACGAGGCAGCGCCATCCTGGAGCGTCTGAGGCCCCGGGTGTCCCTGGTCATGTTCGACGAAGGCCACTACGAACCGGCCCCGACATGGAGTGAAGCCGCGCGCCAGTTCGACGCTCCCAAGGTGGTTTTCACCGCCACCCCCTACCGCAATGACTTGAAGGTCTTTGACCTCAATCCTCGGCACGTCTACAGTTACACGTACCACGAGGCGGTCAGTAGCCACTATCTGAGGGAAGTCAAGTTCGTTACGCGCGAACCCACCCACGATCCGACGCACTTCGTGCAGGATGTGCTTGCGTTCTACGATGAGCAGTTGGGGGAGAATGCGGATCAGCCAAGGGTGATCATACGCTGTGACGACAGGGCAGAAATCCGTCAAATCGCCACCCTGCTGGACCACCACGGGCGAAGCTACGTCGCAATCCACGAGCGGTTCTCGGACACTGGAGGTGACCCCCGCGAACGCAAGACCGTACCGGACCCTGAGGAAGAAGATGCCACGTTCTGGATCCACCAGTTCAAGCTGTTAGAAGGTATTGACGACCCGAGATTCCAGCTGTTGGCGCTGTTCGAACCACTGGTCACGGCTCGCCCCTTGGTACAGCAGATTGGGCGGATCATTCGTAATCCCGATCTGCGGCCCTCAACGAAGGGCTACGTGCTCGACCACTCGCCCGGTGGACTACAGCAGGAGCTGTGGGAGGGGTTCTTGAGGTACGATGCTGCGATCGCTGACGCCGGAGAGGAAGGCCTCAATCTGGCAATAGGGCACGGGTGGGCCTCAAAACTGCTGCACGCCCTGCCTGGCCCCGCGTACCTCGACGGCCGCTTCCGTGGTCCATTGGATCTCGACACGTTGAGTCCGAGCAAAGAGATCATTCTACCCCTGCGCACCAACCTTCTGTCGAAGGTCGACGGTTTCGACTTCGATAGATGCTGCAAAGTTGTCGAGCAGGAATATGCCAGCCAGGACCGCCTGGTCAAGCGCTACGATGAGGGCCCTAGCACAGTCGTTTTCGTGTACTTCGCTTTCACCGGCTCGCCGTATCTAAGGGACGCGAGCTTCTTCGAACCGACTCTTGGCGTCACAATCATCCACGAACTCGACGAGATGATCGCGTTCTACGACACCCACGGGTACGTTCCGTTGCACAATGACAGGGCAGGCATTGGCAAAGCGGTTGACCCAGCAAGGCTCAGGAAGCTGTTTCGGCGGAATGGGCGCAGTTACCTGACGCGCGTCTCCCTTCAGAACACCAACCTCGGGCCTAGAGCTATTCGCTCGCGCTCGTTCAGTGCCGCCGTGGTCCGAGACACGGTGTCCGGCTTCGACGATCACGCTCAGGTCTGCGCAACTGTAACGGGGTATAGCATCGATGACCCGAGTAGGCCTGCCGACAAGACCCGGAGGTATGTCGGCTTTCGAAGAGGTCGGATCTCACAGTCTTCCGCAGGCTTATCCTCCTTGAACGACTACCTCGACTGGCTGAAGCACCTCGAATCCACGGTTCAGGGCCCGAGCAGATCTCTGGCCACTTTCCGCAGGTACGCGCCTGAGGAGACAGACGTCAGGGACCCGACGCCAGTGCATATCCTCTTGGATCTCTCCGAGGTAGAGGACACCTACGTCACGTTGCCTGGGCGTGGCGCGCGGTCGGAAGAGCCACTCCAGATCGACGATCTGTCCTGCGAAGTCGAAAACGGCCATTTCCGACTCCTTGCCAACGGGGTTCGATGCCGTCTGAGTATCGCCTATGACGGGGTCAAACGTAGGTATGAACTCGATTCAGCCGACCTTGACTCTCTCTACACAAACAAGACACCATTCCACGAGAGAGGCGTCGTCGAGTATCTAAACCGGGAGCAGCCCTTTCGCGTCATCCCCAAGTCAACGAACGTGATCTACGCCCTTGGGCAGTTCTACAAGCCGGTCTTCAAAGTCGGGCGCACGTTTGATCCAGAGCAGTTCGAAGTGAGCCAGATTCTAGTTCCCTGTGTGGAGCTGGAGACCGTGGCTTCGGAAAAGGGGGCGACCGTCGGGGACAATACGAGGGGCTGGGACCCCGCTTCGCTGTTCGGCATGATTGACGATGTTGGGGCATCCACCGCACTTGGCGTACACTTGGGTGACCCCGAGATCTTGGTGTGCGACGACGGGGGCACCGAGATCGCCGACTTCATCCTGTCAGACACGCAGCCAGAGCGCGTTGTCCTGATTCACGCCAAGGCCAGCGCGGAGAGGAGGCCATATTCCGCAAGCGCTCTCCAGGAAGTGTGTGGTCAGGCCACCAAGAATACAAACTACTTGGGGATGTACAATGAGCAGACGCCTCGCAATCTAGGGCGATGGGGCGGGGCATGGCCCAGCGACAACAATCCGAAGGTGGGGCGGCGCATACGGCTAGGCCCTGCGTCCGGGCAGGAGGTCTGGTCGGCACTGCAGGGGGTACTCCGGCATCCTCTGGCGGATCGTCAAGTCTGGCTCCTACTGGGACGAATTCTCTCCAAGAGCGAGTTCGAGGCGCGACTGGGCCAGACACAGCCCACCCCCGAGGCGGTGCAAGCTGCCTTTCTTCTCCACGCTACGATGACAAGCGTCCAGTCAGTGGGGGCCAAACTTCGTGTCTTCTGTTGTCCGTGAAGTGTACGCTCGCTGGCCTCTGGCACACGTTCCGGTCCGACGCCGGTCATCAGCACGAACTTGAATTCGGCCTCCTAATACCCGCTGGCACGTGCCTAGTCGGCGCCCTCCCACCAAGAACGGCGGTCCATCCACCGCGTGGCCTCGCCGCCAAGGCCACAGTACAATGGGGTTGCCCAAGATCGACTACCTGGCAGCGTGCCAAGCAACCGACTAACTACCGTCGCGTCCCGCTCTCCGAGCAAAGAGAGGAGAAGGAGGCAACCATGAGCAGCACTCCTTTCTACTCCTGGCGTCCCCACCCCTGGCACGGGCTGGAGCCAGGTCCCGCGCCTCCCAGCATGGTCTACGCCTACGTCGAGATCACGCCCTACGACTTCGTCAAGTACGAGGTGGACAAGGCCACCGGCTATCTCCTCGTGGATCGCCCCCAGCGCGCTTGTCCGCGACCGCTCTTCAGTACCGCTTCAGCCCCAGCGACCGCGTGTCCATCGTGGCCCAGGTGGACCGCTTCTCGGGCGCCTTCGACAGCAACGGCAACTGGACCAGCACGAAGCGCTTCTACGTCACGCAGGACGACGACCTTCAGCGGGTAGGGTCCCAGCTTGTGGCCGATCTGGGCGAGGTGGATATGTCGCATGGCGATACGCTGGTCGACTTCGTGACCTGGGCCATGGACACCTTCCCAGCGGACAGGCAGGTACTGATCCTCTCCGACCACGGCATGGGCGGCTCGCAGCAACGCCACGTAGCCTTCTGGGCCTGGCACCCGGCCGGTCCATGTCTACGCTACGAAGAACGGAGCACTCGACACTAGCACGACGAAGCAGACA
>CAZOBP010000129.1:0-8361 GCA_964577995.1 uncultured Anaerolineales bacterium | reverse complement strand
CCGTCAGCCAGCCCACAGCGCCGCCGCTTCGCCTCTTGAACGAGGTATGCTACTTCGAGGAGGTGGGATCCAATGGTGACCACTGAGGAATTGAGGGACGAACTGCTACTGCTGGTCGGGTTCCTGCTAACCAGTGCTCATGGCCTCTTCAATGAGCCGCCCAGCTATGGGCCCGCTCGTCTACTGGAAACTGCGGGTCGGCTGCTGGACATGATGGATGAGCAAGGCATGCTCGATGAGTCGCTCAGGGAGATGAAAGCCGTCATCGATCATGAGCGGTTCGGCCCCATGGACGAAGAGGGTTTCCCGGACAGAATCGACCATCTGGCGCTGAGGTGGACCGAGTCGATGGCGGACAGATTCTGAGGGAGAACGGACATCCGCAGTTCATTGCATGGCGCCTACGGTCGAACCCTTCCCCACTGTTGCTGGGCAAGGCTGGCCTTCAACCCATCCAGGTAGCTGGCGAGGGCTCGCGTTCCTAGGTGGAGCGCGGATCGCCAGCCTGGATTCTAGAGAGGAATGCGCCGTAGGCCCGATCGAGCGCCAGCGTGTCACGCAGAGTGGCCCCCCCGGCCTTGACCACGAAGGCCATCTCGGTGACGCGTTTGCCGAGACTCTCCGCTGCAGCGACGGCAACCTTCGCGTCAGCCTCTCCACTCTCGTACAGAAGGCGAAGGCTGTTCTCACCTAGCTCCTGCCGGGTCCATCCTGCTGCGCCCAGGTACGATTGCCATGGGTCCCCAGCAACGGGGATGCAGCCCATCAGCACCGCGTGGTTGATCAGCGTGGTCATCACCTGCTCCTGGCCAGAGAAGAGGCAGTCTCCCTGCGCTACAACACCCACCGCCTTAAGGAGCTTCGACACTCCATCCTCTTCCTCGACACAGAGGGTATTGCCTAGCCGGTCTAGGAAGCACTTCAGTTGCCCCGGGATGCCCATGTGGTAGACAGGTACCGAGTAGATGATCGCGTCTGCTGCCATCCACGCGTCACGCAACTCCTGGAAGTCATCTCTTATCGCACAGTCTCCTAGCTCCTCACACCTGAAGCACGAAACGCAAGGACCGATCTTCTTCCCTGCAAAGGAGTATAGATCACTCTCCACCTGCCCGGCAGCGACGCCACCGGCCGCAGCGAGCGCTCGCTCCAATAGATACCGGCTGTTGCCACGTTTCCTTGGACTGCCGCAGATACCCAGCAGCCTCACTGTTTGCATAGAGATCCTCCTCTCGCTAGGCGCAGAATTATCAACGGCGACTCTCTCATCCGTTGTGCTGATCTCCCCTGCTCCTCGGGCGCCCGATGCGGCCTCTCACCTAGGCACTCGGTCCAGTCGGGCTCGCGTCTGTCACTAGCCGTCATCCCCCACCTCCGCTGATCGAACCGCCGAGGTCGGAACAGATAGACTTGAGCCCCAACGCAGCGAGTACCTCCTCCGTGGGGCGCCCCGTCTCTTTGTCCCACCCGTGCAGACCGTAGTACTCATCAAGCATACGATCCATCTCCGCCTGTGAGGTCACACGGCCCGCGTTGGGCCCCTCCTCGAGAGGTTCGTGCATCATGCGCCAGGGCAGGTGTTGTTCCATGCTCCGCTCGGCCCCCTGCCGCACATTGAAACAACGCTCGAGAGTCACTATCCGGCGGCCTGCCCGCATCAGCTCCTCAGAATCGATCTCGATCCCCCAGGTTGCACTCAACAAGGCAGCCATTCTGTCCGGGGTCATCATGTACGGACCCACCGTCACCTGCATACATACACCCAGCGCATCCGAGACCGCCTGACAGTCCTCGTGCCAACGCACCAACTCAGCCTTCTTGTCGGGCGAGTGTGGCACAGCATATCGCTCGTCGCCGCAGACCTCTCTGACCAAGGCACGGGCTTCGGGGGTGCCGCCAAACTCGGCCATAGGCTGCGCCGCCAGATGGTCAGGGCCACGCGGGTTGATGGCGAAGCCCAGCGCATATCCTTTTGCCGATCGAGCATCAGGGCTCGACTGCTCCAGGCCCCGGGCCTGCATGGCCCACTTCCAAGAGTCTCCACGCACCTCCGTCGCTGCCCGCTGGGTACCCTCGGCGAGAAGATCACCCAGAAGACCCTCTCGCCTGGCAATGCGGGCGATGAGCTCCAAAAGAACCTCCGCGTTGCCGAACTCCAAGTCCAGCCCATCGGCCTGTTGAGGACTGATTAGTCCCTTCTCGTAGCATTCCATGGCCCAGGCGATGGTGAAGCCGGTTGACAGCACGTCGAGCCCAAGGTCATCACACAAGGCGCTGGCCTCCAACACAGCGTCGGTATCCGTGACGCCACACTGTGTCCCCAAGCCGATCAAAGGCTCCGCTTCCGGCAGACTGGCCCGCAGCGGTCCGTAGGGGCTGGAATCGTTGCTGAGGAAATGACGACATCCGATGCCGCAAGCGCTGCACGCCAGCCCGGCGCGAAAGTAGCCCAGCTTCGCCATGTGCTGCCCGCTAAGCTGCTCCGCCTCTTCCACGGCGATACGTCGAAAGTTATACGCACCGACTTCCCCTGCGCGGGCCCACTCCGGCATCATGCCCGGGATGCCATACTCCCTGGTGAGAATGGCCGTTTCGTCAGCTACCACCTCATCGTTGACCGCCTTGGCCACGCCAACGAACCGGGCCACATCCGCCACGGGAATGCCTCCAGAACCCCGCACGGCGATGGCTTTCAGTTTCTTGGCGCCCATCACTGTGCCAATGCCGCCGCGACCCGCCGTGTTGAAGCGCCCCAGAAGGATCGCCCCGTACAGAACGCCGTTCTCGGCCGCCGGCCCCACGACCGCGGTCTGTATCGCTTCGTCACCCAGCTCACCCTTGAGCGCATCTTCGGTCTCTGCGGTCCCTTTGCCCCATAGTGACCTGGCGTCTCGTATCTCCACCCGATCCCCGTCTATCCACAGGTGCACCGGGTGATCCGACTCGCCGGTGATCACTACATGGTCGTATCCCGCATACCGTAGCTCGGCTCCCCAGTGACCGCCTGCATTGCATTTCAGATACCGATCGGTGAGCGGGCTCTTGGAGGTGATCGTCGTACGCGCCGCGGCCGGCGCCATCGTGCCTGCAAGCACCCCAGGGCTGAAGATCAGCAGGTTACTTGGGCCCAAGGGAGCGGTGCGTGGCGTCACCCGCTCGTAGAGGAGCCTGGCCGCGACCCCGCGGCCACCTATGAACTGACGCACATCGTCGGCGCACACATGTTCCAGGTCTATACGTCCAGCACTAAGGTCAACCGTGAGCACTGCCTGCTCAACAGAGAGTGCCATCCAATCTTCCCTTCCTAGATGCCCAACGTAGCGGCGTGGTCAGATACAGGCCAGCTTCAACCTAGTAGCCGATGATCTCCTTCTCTGGCGGTTGGGGATAGGTTCTCTTGCTGTGAGAGAGTCCCATGCCGGCCAGTGCCTCAGCGAGCTTGAAGGCCAGCATACCGGGGTCGATAACTGGGACATCAGCGATGCCTTGTGCCGTTAACCCCTCCTCCACATCCCTGGCCAGACCAGCCATGCCGGTGCAGCCGAAGATGATCACGTGAGCTCCGTCCTCTCTCACTGCCTTCACTGCCTGCTCCACCAGCGCACCGACCAGCCTCTCCCGGTCATCTTCCAGCTCGAGAACCGGGATGTTCACTGCTCTAACCGACGCCAGGTGTGTCGTCAGGCCTGCCTGCCCCGCGTGTTCGTAGAACGGCGGGGCATCTGTGTCAAGAACCCCTACCACCGAGAACCTGTGTCCCAGCATGGCAGCCACGTGCATGCCGGTCTGTGCAGGTCCGATTACCGGAATCGAAACCATCTCCCTCGCTGCCTCCATCCCAGGATCGTCCATGCAGTTGGAGACCACAGCGTCCATGCCATCTTTCTCCGCCTCTACAACCTTCCGTACCACATCGGGCGCTGCCAAGGCCGCCTCGTATCTTGATTCGATAGAAGCTGGGCCTTGGTCCAAGTGGACTACACTCAACTCCGTGTCCGGTGACGCCACCCTCGAGAACTCCTCTATGGTCGTCGCGTCAAGCCCTTCGGTAGTCACTGGTTCTATCACTCGAATCTTCATAGTGATTCCCTATGTCCTTTCTGTCTGGGCGCTGCAGTTGCTCATATCACCTAGCGTGCTTGCCAACGGGTTCTCAACCGCTGTCTACACGGCCCATCGCGGGTCACCACCGACGTGCGGCGCGCAACGCCCCACGGTACGTTCCGACCTGTTGCTGAGATGCGCGATGAATGCCGTGGCGGTACCCTTGAACTGCTATGCGCCCTTCTAATACCCGACGATCTCCTTCTCGGGAGGAAGTGGATAGGTCCTCTTGCTGTGGGAAAGCCCCATGTCTACGAGGGCCTCAGCAACCTTCACGGCCAGGAGCGCTGGGTCGATCACCGGGACATCAGCGATACCCCGCTGCTTCAGACCCTTCTTCACGTCGCCGGCCAGGCCAATCATGCCTGTGCAGCCGAAGACGATCACATGGGCCCCGTCATCTCTCACCGCCATGGCCGACTGCTCCGTCAAAGCCTTGACTACCCTCTCGGTGTCTCCCAGCTCCAGCACTGGTATGTTCACGGCTCGAACCGACGCCAGCCGCTCTGCTACCCCCATCCTGGCCGCATGGCGATCGAACATGGGGGCAGCGCTGTCCAGCATAGTGATCACCGAGAATCTGTGTCCCAGCATCGCCGCGACGTGCATCGCCGCCTCGCCTGGGCCGATCACCGGTATGGAGACCATCTCCCGAGCTGCCTCCAGGCCTGCATCGAGCATGCAGTCGATGATCACCGCATCGACGCCATCTTTCTCGGCTTCCACTACTCTCCTCACTACGGCCGGCACAGCCACGCCTACATCGTACCGTGACTCGATCGAGGCCGGTCCCTTGTCCAAGAGGGCCACGCTAATCTCCGTATCCGAGCGAGCGCCCGGTGAATACTGCTCAAGGCCCAAGGCCTCAAACTCCTCTGTGATACTAGGGACTACCACTCGGATCTTCATGCTGGTCTTGTCCTTTCTGCCACATTCTCATGGCCAGACCAACGGCCCGTCGCGCACCATAGGCGCCTTCTGCCTGCACCCAACAGACCAAGAGTCGCCTGATCGCCGACCCCAACTGCCTGGCAGGCGATGCAACGCACTCCCGGCGAGCAGTGTATGATCGTTCGCGGATGGCACGTGCCGGATGACGGTCATCCCAGGCTCAGTAACCGACGATCTCCTTCTCAGGCGGAAGTGGATAGGTCCGCTTGCTGTGAGAGAGCCCCATGTCCACGAAAGCCTCAGCCACTTTGACGGCCAGGAGCGCTGGGTCGATCACCGGCACATCGGGGATGCCTAGATCCTCCAGGCCCCTCTTCACGTCGCCGGCCAGGCCAATCATGCCTGTGCAGCCAAAGACGATCAAATGGGCCCCGTCATCTCTCACCGCCATGACCGACTGCTCGGTCAGGGACTTGACTACCCTCTCAGTGTCGCCCAGCTCCAGCACCGGTATGTTCACGGCTCGAACCGATGCCAGCCGCTCTGCGACTCCCATCCTGGACGCATGGTCCTCGAACATGGGGGCAGCGCTATCCAGCACCGTGACTACCGAGAATCTGTGTGCCAGCATAGCCGCGATGTGCATCGCCGTCTCCGCTGGCCCGATCACCGGTATGGAGACCATCTCCCGAGCTGCCTCCAGACCCGGATCGGCCATACAGTCGATGATTACCGCATCGATGCCATCTTTCTCCGCCTCCACGGCCTTCCTCACCACGTCCGGCACAGCCACCATCTCATCATACCGTGACTCGATGGAGGCCGGCCCCTTGTCCAAGAGGGCTACGCTGATCTCCGTATCCGCACGAGCGCCCGGCGAATACTGCTCGAGGCCCAAAGCCTCGAACTCTTTCGTGATACTGGGTATGACCACTCGGATCTTCATGCTAGATTCGTCCTTTCCCTTGGCCTGTCACGGGGAGCCCGCCCTGCCGACTGGCACCACAGTCCCGCGTCTCCTGTCTGGGTCCTACTCCGAGAGGCACTCCATCCCCGCCCATGTGCTTCCCGACGGGCGATGCAGCAGCTTGTTCCAAGAGCGTGTGCCACCACCGGCAGACGGGGCTGACTGGATGATGCACATCTCGCCGCTAGTAGCCGACTATCTCCTTCTCCGGCGGGGTTGGATAGCTCCTCTTACTATGCGAAAGTCCCATACCCGCCAGGGCCTCCGCAACCTTGAGGGCGAGTATCGCCGGATCGATCACCGGGACGTCGGTGATACCTTCCCTCCTCAGGCCCTTTTCCACATCCTGGGCCATGCCGGCCATGCCGGTGCACCCAAAGATGATGATATGCGCCCCGTCGTCCCTCACCGCCCTGGAGGATTGCTCCACGAGGGCTTTCACGGTCCTGTCGCGATCTTCTAGCTCAAGAACTGGTATGTTGATGGCCCGCACCGAAGCCAATCGGTTCTCCAGGCCAGCCTTGGTCGCATGATCGTAGAAAGGTCTGACGTCCGCCTCGAGAACGCCGATCACCGAGAACCTGTGCCCGAGCATGGCTGCTACCTGCATGGAGGTCTCGGCAGGTCCGATGACCGGAATGGAAACCATTTCACGAGCCGCTTCCACTCCGGGATCATCCATGCAGTTGGCGACCACAGCGTCCATGCCGGCCTGCTCTGCCTCTACTATCTTGTCTACCACGCCGACCGCCGCCAAGGCTGACTCGTAGGTAGACTCGATGGAGGCTGGCCCCTTGTCCAAGAACACAGCGCTCAGCTCCGTGTCAGGGCTAGCCACGGGCGACAATTGCTCAAGCGCTGTTGCGTCAGCCTCCTTGCGGACAACTGGTTCTATCATTCGTATCTTCATATCTGGTTTCCCCCAAACTCCCCAAGTAACCAGTCACGACAGCCAGGCCCCGGCAAACAAAGCAGGCGTCTATCTATCGTACGAGGCGCTCGTCCTGTCCTCAGCAGTACGCTGCGTCCTCAATCCGTCTGGCCAGGGTTGCGCCCCTGCTATCTCCCTTTCATCAGTTCCTCGATAGGCACGTAGTCGATGTCGAAGCCGAAGTAGCGGGGACCGGACGCGTGGTCGAGACCAAACTGGGTGCGGAAGACTTCTAGACCCTTCACCCCTACCGCCACGACCTCGTCACCTTCTTTGATCTCTGTGTTGGTGATCCCTTCTCCGCTCTCCTTGTGCGCCAGGATAACCATGTCAGGGCTGCAAATCCATGGTTCTCCGTTCAGCCACGAGACGTGGTTCTCATTCTTGAACCACACGTCCAATGTTTGTCCCTCGTAGTCTCCAGTGCCCTTGACGTGGTTGGTGCCGAACATGTAGCCATCCCGGTCCTCCCAGTCCTTGCTGGAAACGACGCCCTCGAAGAGTCGCCAGCCTCCCGTGATCTCCACCGCGGCGTCAATGGGATCATCGCCCTTCTCCCGCGCCTCACGGATCGCCCGCCCGAGGGCAAGGCACTTGGTCAAAGTGCCATGAACAAGTACCTCTTTCATTTCAGGGGCGGGCAAGGGTGTGCCAGCCTGCGTAGTGCTCCCGAAGGCTGCCACTGCCAGCATCTTGCCGAGTCGTTCCAGCATGTAGGAGTCGACCGTGTACTTGATAATGGCGATATTGCCCCATCCGTCAACATTGGCAACCGGCCAACTGTGTTTGCCGTGGATGAAGGGGGTGCCTTGCAGTTCTTCAGGGACGGCGCGACCCGCGTAGTCCCCGTCAACCACAGGGATACCCATCCGCGCGCCGGTTACCAGCGGCGCCGCTGAGTTTCCTCCCCCCAACTCCGCGCATACCAGGCACCCAATCGGCTGGCCCAGGTAGTCGCCCAGTTCCTTGACGGCCTCTTCCATCGACGTGTCGCCCAGTCTGTCCTCCAGACCCATCTCCTCGATCTTGTCTAGCGTTTCCTGGGTAGGAGGAGCGATAGATCCCATCCCGTAGGGCGTCACTGTCCACACGTCGTCCGGTATCTCATCGGCATCCACCCACTCGATGGTCAACCCCTCATCGAGGGCCGATCGGAGCATTCTCTCACCCCATTTCGGCTCACCCCCGCCGCCCGTTCCCATGAACACGCAGCCTCGTATGAAGTCCTCGCAGTCCTGCCAAGTCTCCAATCGCACTCTTGCCATTTCGCCCTCCTCAGGTTGCATTATCGAGTTCTGGGCACTTCGGAAAGCGGAAGCAGCCCGCACCACTCCACTACCTCATCTAAACGCTCTGCTGACCGATGCTCACGCCGTTCAGCGCCATCGACCTCACTCCTATCAGACAGATCTTCGCACCACATCCGCGCTTCGACGGTGCAACTGGCTGCGCCAGACGCCTCAAAGGC
>CAZOBP010000128.1:0-8380 GCA_964577995.1 uncultured Anaerolineales bacterium | reverse complement strand
CGGGTCCCATTCCTTTGACGTTGCCTGAAAAGGCATCGCTGAGCAGGTCCTGCCCGGCTCCGTGCAGCTTCAGGCTTTTGGCCACGTTGGTCGCTGCCTCCAGGGTGTTCCACGCCAACTGATGGATCCCGGAGTCGTCTACGCCCTTCCGGTGGGTCATGATCAACTCCAGGTCGTCGCCCACACGCGAGACGCGGAAGTCGATCAGCGTCCCATCGCGCTTGGCACCCTCGAGCTTCTCCTCTGCCTCCTCGATCAAGGCGGGGTGCATGCTAGAGTGACCTACGTATCCGCCGACGTCAGCCTTGATGACACTAAGCGTCACCTTCTCAGCCATTACTGCTCCTTTCTCAACTCCACTATCCTAGTGACGATTCTGTGAACAACTACAAAGGAGGGCCCTAGCCCTCCCTTGTTTATGCGCTTGCCATTTGCTGGTGCTAGCGTCCGCTGCGTGCCAGTTGGAATACGATATCCAGGTGATCATGCGGAGTTCCCGCCAGATGTCCCCAGTTCATGGCTACGTCCGACGGGTATTCGCACTCGAGCCGTACGGTGTGCGGGCCACCGACGCGCGGATCGTAGATGTAGGAGCCCATGCCAAGAGCGAATCCAACCTTGCCCTCAACGTTAGTGGCCTGGAGGACCTCTTCTCCGGGCCAGTCGAAACGCAGCATCATGTTGGGCATGGGATTGCCATCCTCGTCTAGAACCCAGACATCGATGTTGGCTGGACCTGACCTCTCCTTCAATTCAACGATGCGGAAACACGCTCCTCCACTCGGCTGGCCGTAGTCTATCCAGCCTCCATACTTGCTGTTGGCCCAATCCAGGTCTCGCGGGATACCGTCCATGTCATAGACCCTCACCGTCGGTGTGGTCACCCTCCCGGTTCCCATCACGTTGGAGGCAGCCGCTGGAGTAGACGTCGCCATCGGCGCCGCTGGCCGTGGTGTTGGTGCCACCACGGTTGGCGTCGCTGTAGGAACCTCGGCTGTAGGCGTTTCGGTGGGTACCACCGCCAGAATCACCGCTGCCTCTGCGCCTCCCGCCTCCGGAGGTGCCTCCACAGGAACCTCTGTGGGCATGGGAGTATCGGCGGGCACGGGGCTCTCCAGCGGACGCTGTGGCGATTCCTCCATGATCAGCACTTGTATGGGAGTTGGAGATTCGAATACGGCCATCAAGTCATCCTTCTCGAGAGGCACCGACGATAGCACCGTCGCGGGGAAGGTGATCCCGCAGAGCCATAAGGCCAGGAACCCCACGACAGCCAGACGCAGCTTGACTCCGGTGCTGCGGCCGACCAGCCAGACGACGGAACCCCGCACGCTGTCTGCCAGGCCCAGTCCCCGCTGGGGTCTGGGCCGCTCTTTCTTCCTAGGTTTGATCGCTGGCTTGGGAAGCACGACCCTCTCAGGTTTGGCAGGGGCTGCCTGCATCACCGAGGTGCTCTCCAGCCTTTCACTCAGGACCCGGCTGATCGCCAATACGAAGCGAGGGTACTTGTGGGTAAGGTCGTCGAAATCATCCTTGTCCAAGGCCCATAGTTGGAGATCGCTGGCTGCGCGGGCCGTCGCCGGGCGCGGTTTCCCGGTCAGCAGCGCCGTCTCGCCCACGAGGTCGCCGGCCCCGAGTTCGGCCAGAATAGTACGTCCCTCCGCCGAAGTGGTACGTACCTCCACCCGGCCCGACTCGATCAGGTACATCCTGTCCCCAGGCTCTCCCAGGGAGAATAGGATTTCTCCGGATGCCCTTTCTACCGACTGCAATCGCCGGCTGACGTCCTCTAACTCCGCCTCGGTCAACTCCGCCAGGAACGGCATCTCGCGCATCCTGGCGGGCGTGGCCCTGGGCCGAGCCTCCCTGAAGCCCTCGGACAGACGTTCGCTGAGTACCTTGCCCAAAGCTACACTGATCGCTGGATGCTCTACCATCAAGTCATCGTAATCGTTCTTGTAGAGAACCCATAGGTTAGTGTCGGTCATGGCCTGTGCCTTCACCGAACGCGTCTTGCCGGTCAACAGGGCCATCTCACCGAACCACTCACTCGCCTCCAACCAAGCCACAGTGGAATCGCCAGTCGGCGTCTCAGAGGCCAGCTTCACCTCGCCGGACTCGATCACGTACAGGCTGTCGCCTGGATCTCCTGCGGAGAAGACCAGCTCACCCTGGGGATAATGTTGCAGCACCAAGCGCTGGCCGACCTTCGACAATACGTCAGGAGGCAGGCCAGCAAAGAGAGGGATGGTCTCCAATCGCTGTTCCGCCATCGCCCGGTCCTCTGGGCTCAGATGCTGGCTCAGTGCGCGGGACAACGCCTGGCGAATCGGGGGAAACTCACTTACGAGCTCATCGAAGTCTGCACGAGAGAGGGCCCAGAGGACAGTATCGCTGGAAACTCTATAGGTCGCGGCGTACGGTTTCTTGGCCAGCAGGGCCATCTCGCCCAGCAAGTCACCCTCTGTGAGGGGCCTGGGAACCTCCTCGCTCTCTGGGCCGAGGATCACCTCCACCTCGCCGGACTCGACGATGTACATCGTTTCGCCTGGTGCGCCCAGCCAGCACACGGTGTCGCCTCGCTGGCACCTCTTGATCTGTAGCTTCTCCGCCAACCCCAGGAGGCTCTCCCTCGACAACTGGGTGAAGAACGGGATCTCAGGCAGACGCTGCTCGGCCAGGTACTCGCTCACTTGAACCACCTTGGCACCAATAGCCAGGCTCAGTTTGACGCCTATCGCCGGCTCCCTGACGATCAGTTGTTTCAAGTCCGCCTTGCTAAGAGCCCAAAGATTGACCTCAGAGGCCGCCTCAGCGCTGGAGGAGTAGGGTCCATCCAAGAAGAAGTCCACGTCTCCCAGCATACTGCCCGGGCCCAGGTTGGCGAGAACGACCCTCCTGCCGCCCTGTTCGGACAGAATGCGGACCCAGCCAGCATCGACGACGTACATTGCCTCGCTAGGTGTGGCCTCCAGGATGATGCTTTGTCCCTCGTGGAAGGTCTTGGGCTGCATCTCGGTGGTTATGCTGCGCCTCTCTTGATCCGTGAGGGCGGAAAAGACAGGCGATTCGAGATGCCATTTCTCCATAGTGTCTCCCTTTCATCTCCGTACCCTGAGCAGGACGGAGAGTTGTCCAGAGGTTAACATCCGTCATTATACCACGGTCGCTCCAAATGTCAAATCCGCGACGCAGAGCGCGCACCCTGTATATCACGTTACCGATTCGTGCCGTTGCTCATCGCCCACGTGACCGACAGGTAGGCGATTGCCTGGAGCGATGCCGCGCAAGTAGACGGTCTCCCACGCCGATGAGAGCGCAGGAAGCTCCATCACGGGCCAGGCACCTCAACGCCCCACTCAGGATCTGCCATCGAGGCCGAGCCACCTGAGCCCCGGGCTCGGACATCCCCAACCCCCCTCGGGGCTTGTCCCTGACGTCGCCGTTCCTTGGCCGTCCGGTTCGGCAGTTGATATAATCCCAAGGATATCGATATCGCCGCCCAGAAGCAAGGCGGTCAGCACAACGCAGGACCTCTTGCAGAGGGTCCTCCCTCTGTGGAAATGCGCCGCCCAAGTATGGGCTAGTTCCAACACACCGAACAAAAAGGAGGTAAACTGTGGCTTTCCAGATTCCCGCAGGCAAGAACCAGCTCCTGCGCCAGGTCGTGGCCCGCATCAACGAAGACGAGGAACTACTTCAGCTATGGCGTTGCGTCAATATCAACTCCGTCGACCGCCTCGGCTACCCCGATCACGGGCCGGTACACATCAAGATCGTGGCCAACATGGCCCTGAAGTTGCTCAGAATGCTGGCTGACGCCGGTATCGAGATGAGCGTGGTGGCAGACTACGGCCTCACCCGCGACGACGCGGAGATCGTGGTGGTGCTGGCTGCCTGTCTGCACGATCTGGGCATCACCGTCCATCGTGACGATCACGAGCTCTATTCCGTCGGTCTGGCCAACGCCAAGGCCAAGGAACTGCTGGATGGTCTATACGATGTCTCGCAGCGCACGATGATGGTCTCGGAGATACTCCACGCTGTGAGCGCCCATCATTGGGACCGGAGTTGCTTCACCATAGAAGCCGGTATCGTCAAGGTCGCTGACGCTCTGGACATGACGAGGGGCCGGTCACGGATCCCCTTCGAGGCTGGCGTCACCAACATCCACTCGGTGTCGGCTGCGGCAGTCGATCGGGTGCGCATCCTGCCCGGCGCTGAAAAGCCCGTGCGGGTAGAGATCACCATGAGCAACTCGGCCGGTATCTTCCAGGTGGATGAACTCCTGGGACGCAAGCTGCGTAACTCGAGCATCTCGCCCTTTGTGGAGGTCGTGGCTCACATAGAGGGAGAGGCAGAGAAGCGTCTGATTGAGTTCTACACGGCCTGATCAACGGGGCGTTTTGCGCAGCGGGATTCGGGGAGACTGATGGGAGAGATGGATAGCAGCCACCGCATGCGCCAGCGACGGACTCGCTCCCGGATGCTGCGTATCTCTTGGCGGGTGACCACCAGCTTCCCAGAGGGGCAGCAGACTCGGTCACTGCCTTTGTCACCACCTGGTGACGATGCCTTGGCGCAGACACCGTCTGCATTTGCCAGGGGGGTCCTAGATGTGGTATACTAACAGATTAGGAATAAGACATGGCTGTGTACAGAGACCAATACGGTGGAAGCACGGTTATGCTCAGCGACAGGACTCCCGATGGGAGTCCTGTTTTTGTATGGCGCTCCATACCGCCAGTTGGCGCGGCTCAGCGCCCTCCCAAGAAGGCATCCCACCCATGCTCTGTTCTCCCGTGGTCGCCGTGGCACGTTGGTTATGAGAAGGAGGAAGTATGACCACTGGCAACAAGCACACTATACTGAACAACTCTAGGAAGAAAGCGTACACGGTGCCCAAGCTCGACAAGGGATTCGCTGGGCAGGATATCATCTCCGTGTCCCAATTCAGCCGCGAGGATCTCGAGCACCTCTTCGGGGTCGCCGAGGAGATGCGGGCCATTGTCAAGACTCGGGGGTCGACGGACCTCCTGACGGGGGCCGTGCTGGCCTGCCTGTTCTTCGAGCCGAGCACACGTACCAGCTCTTCCTTCATCGCCGCCATGTCTCGATTGGGCGGAACGGTCATTCCCATCACCCAGGGTGTCCAGTTCTCCAGTGTATCCAAAGGTGAATCGCTGCCGGACACCATTCGCACTCTGGAGTCCTACGCCGACGTCATCGTCATCCGCCACCCGGAGATGGGCTCAGCCAAGATCGCGGCCGACTACGCCCGCAAGCCTATCATCAACGGTGGAGACGGGGTCGGCGAGCATCCAACGCAGGCTCTGCTCGATATCTTCACCATCAAGGAAGAGCTAGGACACATCGATGGACTCAACGTGGGGATGGTCGGTGACTTGCGAAATGGGCGGACCGTGCATTCTCTGGCAAGGCTGCTCTGCCTGTACGACGTTCGATTTAACTTCGTCTCTCCTGAGATCCTGCGACTGCCCCTGGACGTCATGAACGACATCAGGGATCAGGAGTTGCCGGCCTCAGAGACCTATGATGTGGCCGACATCATCTCCGACGTAGACGTGCTCTATGTGACAAGAGTGCAAAAGGAGCGCTTCGCCGATCTGGCGCAATACGAGGAAGTCAAGGATCTCTACATGATCACGCCGGAGCTCATGGATCAAGCCAAAGAGAAGATGGTGGTCATGCATCCCCTGCCCCGCGTGGGAGAGATAAGCTACCACGTGGACTCCGATCCCAGGGCAGCCTACTTCCGGCAAATGGAGAACGGCATGTACATCCGCATGGCGTTGCTGGCCGCCGTCCTGGGCAAGGCATAGAGCCCTGAGGCGACTCAGTGGACAAGGGGATTCGAAAGGGGGAGCACAGGATGATGGGCTTCTTCAGCAAGCTCACCTCCGCACTGAAGCGAAACGACAGCCTGCTCTGCGTGGGACTGGACCCTGATCCCGCTCGATTTTCCCCTGCTTCGGGAGACGAACAAAGTCCCATTCTCTCCTTCAACCGCACCATCATAGACGCCACCCAGGACCTGGTCTGCGCCTACAAACCCAACATCGCCTTCTACGAGGCGGAGGGCCTGGCGGGCCTCGATGCCCTGAGAAGAACGATAGAATACGTCCCAGCCGAGATACCCGTGATCCTCGATGCGAAGAGGAGTGACATCGGGTCTACAGCTCGTGCCTATGCCAGGGCCGCCTTCGAGGTGTGGGGCGCAGATGCCATCACCTTGAACCCGTATCTGGGATACGATGCCCTGCAACCCTTCACCGAATACGAGGACAAGGGCCTGTTCTTGCTGTGTCACACCTCCAACCCTGGCGCCAGGGATTTCCAGACCCTGATGTGCAACGGACGCCCTCTGTACGAGGCAGTGGCCGCCAGAGCCCTGGAGTGGGGCCTGGCCCTGGTCGTCGGTGCCACTTACCCCGAGGTTCTCCGCAAGATAAGAGAGGCGGCCCCCGATGCCTGGATTCTTGTACCGGGAATCGGGTCCCAGGGGGGTGATCTGGAGGCCGCGGTGCAGGCGGGCTTGAACCACGAAGGGCATGGCCTGATCATCAACGCTTCCCGCAGCATTATCTACGCACCCGATCCTCGCGCCGCCGCCCTCGAACTCCGCAACCGCATCAACCAGCTGCGCGAGAGCCTTCCCCTCGCGCGCCCGGTGAGCCCGCCGCCCTTGACAAGGGAACTGACTCTCGCTCTCCACGATCTCGCATGTGTACGCTTTGGGGAGTTCACCCTCGTCTCCGGTCAGCGCTCGCCTATCTACCTGGACCTCCGCCTGGTGGTTTCCGACCCCCAGCTCTTGAGGAAAGTGGCACGAGCATACGCCGGCATTCTGAAGAGCCTCACCTTCGACCGTCTGGCCGCCATTCCCTACGCCGCCCTGCCCATCGGCACAGCGGTGTCGCTGGAGATGGGAGTGCCCCTCGTCTACCCTCGCAAGGAGATCAAGGAGCACGGCACGGGTAAAGGCATCGAGGGCCACTTCCAGGAAGGCGAGCGCGTCGCCGTCCTGGACGATCTGATCACCACCGGCGGCAGCAAGTTGAGGGCCATCGCCCCCCTCGAGGAAGCTGGCTTGGAGGTCAAAGACGTGGTTGTACTCGTGGACCGGGAGCAAGGAGGGGCGGAAGGACTGGCAGATTCGGGATACACACTCCACTCGGTCCTTCGTCTGACAGAGATGCTGGATATCCTAGTGGAGGACGGGCGCATAACCCCCGGACAGCAGAAAGAAGTCCTCGCGTTCCTGGCGGGAGGCAAGGGCGATGCCTGATCCAGATCTGTCTGTGGAGCTGTGCGGCGTACCCCTCAGGAATCCCCTTGTTCTGGCGGCCGGCATCCTCGGCACCGGCCCTCAACTTCTGAAGCGTGTCGCCGACTGCGGGGCTGGCATGGTAACCACCAAGTCCTGCGGTCCTGTCCCCAGAGAGGGGCACCCGAACCCCACAGTGCTGGACTGGGGCCACGGGCTGATCAACGCCGTCGGACTGGCGAACCCCGGAGTCGAACAGGAACTGGAGATCATCACGAGCGCCAGGGAGCTCCTCGCACCCTTGCAGGTCCCCCTTGCGGCCAGCATCTTCGCAGAAACCGTGGCCGGCTTCGCCGAGGTGGCCAGCATCGTCGCACAGGTGCAGCCGGACTTCATCGAGCTGAACATCTCCTGTCCCAACGTGGCCGCGGAGATGGGCAGGCCGTTTGCCTGCGATGCCGGTGACGCGGCGCTGGTGACCACGGCCGTCAAGGAAGTGACCTCCATTCCCCTCATCGTCAAGCTCAGCCCCAATGTCACCGACATAGCGGCCATCGCCAGGGCGGTGGAACGAGCGGGAGCTGATGCCATCGCCGCCATCAACACTCTTGGTCCGGGCATGATCATCGACATCCACTCGGGCCAGCCCATCCTGGCCAACAAGGTGGGAGGAGTATCCGGACCTGCCATACGACCGGTTGCCGTGCGCTGCGTATACGACATCTGCAAGGCGGTGGAGATACCCATCATCGGGATAGGCGGGGTCAGCGACGGCCGAGACGCCCTGGAGATGATCTTGGCTGGAGCCACCGCCGTGGGACTCGGGTCAGCCGTACGCTACCGCGGCGTGGAGGTGTTCCAGGCCATCCTCGAGGAGATGAGGGCCTTCATGGTCCAGGAGAGCCTCACTACCCTCGACCAACTACGAGGCATGGCTCATCGTCAAACCCAGTGACCACCGCCACAGTCAGTTCCCTGCACCGTTCGGTGGACAGTGGTCGTTCAGCTTGCCTGCGAAGTGCGGGCGAGGGAATGATAGAGGTACGTCTCTTCCCAGTTCTGCTTGAACAGGTTCTTCCCGATCAAGCCGAT
>CAZOBP010000127.1:0-8473 GCA_964577995.1 uncultured Anaerolineales bacterium | reverse complement strand
GTACAGGAGCAG
Source organism: uncultured Anaerolineales bacterium (assembly GCA_964577995.1). GTDB lineage: Bacteria > Chloroflexota > Anaerolineae > UBA7937 > B3-Chlor > JAUVXJ01. Next base: position 8,461 of record CAZOBP010000127.1, on the reverse strand, counting down.
ACGGCCAGCAGAAAACCGGACACCGCCGCCGCGGGGTAGGCGATCCAGGGCTTCGCGTCGCGCCCGAGGTACTTGGTGATCGCCTCCTTGGGTATCAGGGCACTCATGGCCCCCGCGATGAAGAAGGCTGGAACCAGGCACATCAACACGTGGGCGGAGAGATACTCCACCAAGCTGGCCCATCCCCCACGCAAGAGGGTCATCATCAAAGGAATCCAGTTCTCCATATTCAGTCTACACTCTCCCTCGTATCCGCCTCAACTCGGTAGGCATCCCGCTGAAGGGATCGCCAACGCACGAACACTTGTCAGCACGCTCCAAGGCGCGGGCCTTCTCTCGATTGGGCTGTCCCATCTCTCTAGGCCACTTCCCCCAGGGCTGCGGCCGCCTCGACGAACTGGTCGCGCGCGATGTGTGCCAGGGTGTCCAGCACCCCGCTCGTGCGCTGATCGGAGAGGCTGTACATCACGCGCACCCCATCCCGCCGCGTATGAACTAGCTGCGCCCTGCGCAACACGGCAAGGTGCTGCGAGACGTTGGCCTGCCCCAGCCCCAAGAGCGGCCCGAACTCGCAGGCGCACCGCTCGCCATCCCGGAGCAACGCCAGCATCTGGAGCCGCGTGGGATGGGCCAGCGCCTTGACCATTCGCGCCTGGATCCTGTATCCGTGTTCCTCCATGAGTATTCCATCCTATTCTTATATTCGAGAATCCTTATATATTATACCACTGCAGCGGCGCCCCTGTCAAGCTGGCTGTGGCGGCCACGCCCTCCAGCCCGAGAGATCATCCGCCGGACGCGCATTCTGCCTTGACATGGCCTGCTGGTTGTGCTATAATGCGTGTGCAAGGCGGCGCCACCACATCACCTCCTCTAAGCACGAGCCAGCCTTGTATGGAACGACATCTCTGGCCATTTCCAACCCAGGGGCAACGCCAATTGAACCAGCATCCTCGAGGGGAGAAGCTTGACATGGATGATCGATTCTTCAAGCAACCTATCCTCAACTCTCCCTACGAATACCCTTCGCGGCATTGGGAACTCGATGACACGGGTCAACCCACGCAGCACATTCTTGAGCGCCGTCGCCCCGCAGAGTTCATCACGCCGATCCCGAAGCCAAAGAAACGGAAAGGCCGTGGTCAGCAGATCGAAATGGTGCTTGACGAAGGCAAAGGGCTGTCTACCAGGGACCAGCAGTATGATCTCACTTCAACCATCAATTCAATTCGTGGCTTTGTAGATCAGTGGCGCATGATACCGGACCCAAGTCGGTGGAAGGTGACGCCGGAAACGGCGCGGCTGCTTCAGCATTGGCGTCATCATCGCTTTGCCAGCTTCCGGCCTTTCTTCTGCCAGGTGGAAGCGGTCGAGACCGTGATCTGGCTTTCTGAGGCCGCGCCGAGATCCGGAAAGCGTGAGAGGGCCGTCCTCGAGCGGCTTGCCAATGCGAACAGAGACGCCAACCCGGAGCTTCCTCGCCTGGCGCTGAAGATGGCCACGGGTTCGGGGAAGACCACCGTCATGGCGATGCTGATCGCCTGGCAGACGATCAATGCGGTGCGCAGGCCTACCAGCAAGCGATTCACACGCGGGTTTCTGGTGGTTGCGCCCGGGATCACGATCCGCGATCGGCTTCGTGTCCTGCAGCCCAACGATCCGGATGCCTACTACGACAGCCGTGAACTGGTGCCCAACGACATGCTCAGCCACTTGGGGCAAGCCAAGATCGTGATCACAAACTACCACGCCTTCATGCTTCGAGAGCGCATCCCGCTTTCGAAGGGAACGCGCTCGCTTCTGCGGGGTCGGGGCGAGGAATTGAAGACGCTGGAAACCGAGGGGCAGATGCTCCAGCGGGTGATGCCCGATCTCATGGCCATGAAGAACATCATGGTGCTCAACGATGAAGCGCATCACTGCTATCGTGAGAAACCGATCGCTGACGACGAAGGCAAACTGAAGGGGGACGAACGCAAAGAGGCAGACCAGAACAACGAGGCGGCCCGCGTCTGGATCACGGGTTTGGAGACGGTGAGCCGCAAGATGGGGATTTCGCGGGCCATCGATCTGTCGGCGACCCCATTTTTCCTGCGCGGCTCAGGCTATGCCGAAGGGACGCTCTTCCCGTGGACGATGAGCGATTTCTCGTTGATGGATGCCATCGAGTGCGGGATCGTCAAGCTCCCGCGCGTGCCTGTCGCGGACAATATCCCCGGCGGGGATATGCCCAAGTTCCGCAACCTGTGGGAACACATTCGCGCCCGCATGCCCAAGAAAGGCCGCGGCAAGTCGAAGTCACTCGATCCACTAGACCTGCCGGTGGAGCTGCAAACGGCGCTGCAGGCACTCTACGGCCATTACAAGAAGACGTACGAGCTTTGGCAAGAAGCCGGCATTCGCGTCCATCCGTGCTTCATCATCGTATGCCAGAACACCTCCATCTCCAAGCTGGTTTACGACTACGTATCCGGGTTTCACCGGGAGAACCAAGATGGCTCTACCACGCTCGAGAACGGGCGTCTGGACCTCTTCCGCAATTTCGACGAACATGGCAACCCTTTTCCCCGACCGCGCACGTTATTGATCGACAGTGAGCAGCTCGAATCCGGCGAAGCACTGGACAAGAACTTCCGCAAAATGGCCGCAGACGAAATTGAGCGTTTCCGGAGCGATATCATCCAGCGCACCCGCGACCGCCTCCAGGCCGAGAAGATCACGGACCAAGATCTGCTGCGAGAGGTGATGAACACGGTAGGCAGAGAAGACCACCTTGGCGAGTCCATCCGCTGCGTTGTTTCGGTCGCTATGCTCACCGAGGGTTGGGATGCCAGAACCGTCACGCACGTGTTGGGCGTGCGTGCCTTCGGAACCCAGCTCCTGTGCGAACAGGTCGTTGGCCGAGCCTTGCGCCGACAATCCTATGACCTGAACGAACAGAGCCTCTTCGACGTGGAGTACGCCGACGTTTTGGGGATTCCCTTCGACTTCACCGCCAAGCCTGTCGTTGCACCGCCGCAGCCTCCCCGTGAGACCGTCCAGGTTCGAGCCGTCAGCCCCGAGCGCGATGACCTCGAAATCCCGTTCCCGCGCGTCGAGGGGTATCGCGTTGAGTTGCCTGAGGAAAGGCTCACTGCCGAATTCAATGATGATTCTGTCCTGGAACTAACCCCGGACCTCGTAGGCCCCTCGATCACACGGAACCTAGGCATCATCGGCGAAGGTGTCGACCTCAACTTGGAGCACCTGCAAGACATGCGGCGATCCAGCCTGTTGTATCACGTCACCAAGCGGCTGCTGTACACCAAGTGGCGCGATTCGGACCAAGAACCAAAACTACACCTGTTCGGACAGCTCAAGCGGATCACCAAGCAGTGGCTCGACACCTGTCTGGTCTGCAAAGGCGGTACCTATCCGGCGCAGTTGATGTACCAGGAACTGGCCGACATGGCTTGCGAGCGCATCACTGCTGCCATCACCCGCTCCCTGGCGGGAGAGATGCCCATCAGAGCCGTGCTCGACCCCTACAATCCGACTGGATCGACGATGCACGTCAACTTCACGACCTCGAAGAGGAACCGCTGGGAGACAGATTCACGCAAATGCCACATCAACTGGGTGGTGCTCGACGGCGATTGGGAGGCTGAGTTCTGCCGTGTGGCCGAATCGCACCCCCGGGTCAGGTCGTACGTCAAGAACCACGGCCTCGGTCTGGAAGTGCCCTACCGCTATGGTTCCATCTCGCGCACCTACCTGCCCGACTTCATCGTCCTGGTGGACGATGGTCGGGAAGACCCACTGCACATTATCGTCGAGATCAAGGGCTACCGGGCCGAGGATGCCAAGGAGAAGAAATCGACCATGGAAACCTACTGGGTGCCTGGCGTGAACCGCCTCGGTTTGTATGGCCGCTGGGCGTTCATGGAGCTCAAAGAGGTGTACCAGATCGAAGCCGACTTCAAAGCCCGTGTAGAGACCGAGTTCAGTCAAATGATCGACTCAGTCACCGCGCAGCCGGTGAGGTAAGGAAAGGCAATGGTCGAGAGAAGCGGTCGCAAGAAGAGCAAGAAAACCGTAGAAACCATCTTGCACGAGGAGGCCTCCCGCAAGTACATCCCCACGGCCGAGTACGAATCGGTGATGCGGGAGGAGGACAAGACCCCAATCCAGATCGCCTATGAGCACCGCAACCGCGATCTCGACCCCCAGCTCGTGTGGCGCGGTAAGGATGAGCAGAACTGGTCTGACCTGGTGGTACAGGCGCCCCCGCTATACATCCAGGAGAAGGTCCATCCGAAAGTCTTGATTGAAGACTTGGTCAGGCAGAGCGAGGCGCAGAGGCAAGAGGGCACCCCTCAGCAGCTTGATCTCTTTGCCGATTTCAACGGCCTGGCGAGCGAGAGCGCCAAAACCGAGTTCTACCAGCACGACGCCAACTGGTCCAATCGTATGATCCTAGGCGATAGCCTACAAGTCATGGCCACGCTGGCCGAGCGAGAAGGCCTTCGCGGCAAAGTACAATGCATTTACGTCGACCCGCCTTACGGCATCAAGTTTGATTCCAACTTCCAGTGGTCAACCACCAGCCGGGATGTACGAGATGGGAAGGTTGATCACATCACCCGCGAGCCGGAGCAGGTGAAGGCATTTCGGGACACCTGGCGGGACGGGATTCATTCGTATTTGACCTATCTGCGGGATCGGTTGACTGTGGCGAGAGACCTCCTTTGCGACACAGGTTCGATCTTCGTGCAGATCGGCGATGAGAATGTGCATCGCGTCAGGGGATTGATGGATGAGGTACTCGGTCCAGACAACTACGTCTCGCTAATCGCATTTCGCAAGAAGACTATGCCCTTAGGCGCACGTTTCCTCGAAGAGATGTATGACTACATCATCTGGTACGCAAGAGAGAAGGCGCATACAAAGTACAGGCAGCCGTTCATCGAGAAGGATTACAGTGAAGACTTCCACTGGAACAACTACGAGGATCCTTTCGGAGAACGCCACAAGATCACTAAGAAACAAGTGGACACTGGGTTTCAGATTCCTTCGGGTGGTCGAAGGTTCAGACTTGTATCTCTTTGGCCAGCATCGTTTGATCCCAATGCAGTCTTCTCTGTCAGTTTTCGGGGTGAAGCATGGCCGCCCCCGCCAGGACAATGCTACCCAACCTCACCGGACAACATGGAGCGTTTGGCAAAGGCATCTCAACTTGAAGTTGAAGGGAATTATCTCAGAAAGGTCCTTTACGAAGAAGGCGCGAGCTTCGCAAAGCTGACATCTTACTGGGATGACACTATCGGAGCGAGAGGCAAAGCGTATGTAGTAGAAACATCACCAATGGTGATTCAAAGATGCATCTTGATGTCGACTGATCCCAGCGATCTAGTCCTCGATCCGACTTGTGGTTCTGGCACAACTGCCCTCGTCGCAGAGCAATGGGGACGGCGGTGGATCGCCATTGACACCTCGCGGGTGGCCCTTGCCCTCGCGCGCGCTCGCATCATGGGCGCTCGTTACCCATACTACCTGCTGGCCGACAGCGGCGAAGGACAGGCCAAAGAAGCCGAGATCTCGCGCACGGTACCCTCCGAAGCCTCAACCTTCGGGCGCATCCGCCAGGGCTTCGTTTACGAGCGAGTGCCTCATATCACCTTGAGATCCATCGCCAACAACGCGGAGATCGACGTGATCTGGAAGAGATTCCAGGAGACGGTCGAGCCGCTGCGCGAGAAGCTCAACAAGGTGTTGGGTGAGAGCTGGGAGGAATGGGAGATACCCCGCGACGCCAGAGATGGCTGGTCGAGGGAGGCAAAAGACCTGCACAGCCGATGGTGGGAGCAACGAATCGCCCGCCAGCGAGAAATCGATGCCTCCATCGCCGCCAAAGCCGACTACGAGTATCTCTACGACAAGCCCTACGAGGACAAGAAGACGGTGCGCGTCGCAGGGCCCTTCACCGTCGAAAGCCTTTCCCCTCATCGTGTGCTGGCGGTGGACGAGAACGACGAACTGATTGACCCGCTGCAAAGGCTGGATGGACCGGGAGGCGCCGAAGCCGATTTCGTCCAGATGATCCTGGAGAATCTCAAGACCGCCGGCGTGCAGCAGGCTCATAAAGAGGACAAGATCGATTTCCTCTCGATCACGCCCTGGCCGGGACACTACATCTGCGCCGAGGGGCGCTACATCGAAGGCAATGAGGAGTCAGGCCTCCAGAAACGCGCCGCTATGTTCGTCGGTCCCGAGTTCGGTACCGTGTCGCGTCCGGATCTCGTCGCTGCCGCGCGCGAGGCAGGAGATGCCGGCTTTGACGCTCTCATCGCCTGCGCCTTCAATCACGATGCCCAATCCACGGAATTCGACAAGCTGGGGCGCATCCCGGTACTGAAGGCACGCATGAACGCCGACCTGCACATGGCAGATGACCTCAAGAACACCGGCAAAGGCAACCTCTTCGTCATCTTCGGCGAGCCGGATATCGATATCCTGGGTGCAGAAAACGCCCAGATCAAGGTCAAGATCAACGGCGTCGACGTCTTCCATCCTACCACCGGCGAGGTGCGCAGCGACGGGGCCGAAGGCATCGCCTGCTGGTTCATCGACACCGACTACAATGAAGAAAGCTTCTTCGTGCGCCATGCCTATTTCCTGGGCGCCAACGATCCCTATCAATCGCTGAAGACCACCCTCAAAGCGGAGATCAACCAGGAAGCATGGGAGACGCTCCACAGCGACACCTCCCGGCCGTTCGAGAAGCCGGAATCCGGGCGCATCGCGGTGAAAGTGATCAATCACCTTGGGGACGAAGTGATGAAAGTATTCCGGGTGGATTGATGGAGTTTCGCATCGCCGATACATTCATCGATAGTCTTGCACGCCTGAACGATCAGGAGCAGAAAGCCGTCAAGACGACTGCTTTCGACCTGCAAATGAACCCGGCCCATCCTAGCATGCAGGTGCACAAGCTTGAGCGTGCTCGCGATGCCAACTTCCGATCCTTGCGCGTGAGCCGTGATGTGCGGCTGATCGTACACCAGACCAAGGCGAGCCTGCTGCTGTGCTATGCTGGTCACCACGATGTTGCCTACCGCTGGGCGGAGCGACGCCAGCTTGAAACGCACCCCACCACGGGCGCCGCCCAACTCGTTGAGATCCGCGAAACCATCAAGGAAGTCGCCATCCCCACTTACGTGGTGGAGGAACGCCCTACTGCGCCCAAACCACTCTTGTTCGCTGATATGCCAGAGAGCGATCTACTGAGCTATGGCGTGCCGGTAGAGTGGCTGGATGATGTGCGCCACGCGGATGAGGACACTGTGCTCGAAGTGGCCGACCATCTCCCCGGTGAAGCAGCAGAAGCACTGTTGGAGCTTGCCACCGGAGGGAAGCCACGGGTCGCACTGCCGATTGCCCCCGATGCCGATCCGTTTGACCATCCCGATGCGCAGCGCCGATTCCGGGTCATGCAAGACGTAGAGGAACTCAGACTCGCCCTGGAGTACCCATGGGAGAAATGGACCGTCTTTCTGCATCCCGAGCAGCGCAAGGTAGTAGAGTATGATTTCAACGGTCCGGCGCGCGTGTCCGGATCGGCCGGCACGGGAAAGACCATCGTAGCGCTGCACAGGGCGGTGCATCTGGCCCGCTCGAACCCCGAAGCACGCGTGCTGCTCACCACCTTTTCCGACACCCTGGCCAACGCACTCAAGACCAAACTGAGGCGCTTGATCAGCAGCGAGCCCCGCCTGGGGGAGCGCATCGAAGTGTACGCCATAGACGCGATTGGAGAGCGTCTGTACGGCTTGAGCCTCGGCGAACCGCAGATCGCGACACAGGATGTCACAAGGCAGCTACTCACTGACGCCGCTGCAGATGTAGGTGATCAGGCTTTCAGCCCTCACTTCCTGATGACGGAATGGTCACAGGTGGTGGACGCCTGGCAATTGGCAAGCTGGGAGGCCTACCGGGATGTCCTGCGGCTCGGGCGAAAGACCCGACTGCCAGAGAGCCGGCGCGTTGTGCTGTGGTCCATCTTCGAACGTGTCCGATCCAGCATGAAGTCAGGGGGTCTGGTCACGCACTCGGAGACCTTCGCCCAACTGGCGTCGCAGTTCGAAGCAGGCCAGCGTTCGCCATTCGGCTTTGTAGTGGTGGACGAGGCGCAAGACATCAGTGTCGCCCAATTGCGGTTCCTCGCCGCACTTGCTGGCGACCGACCGAATGGCCTGTTCTTTGCCGGGGACCTGGGTCAACGGATCTTCCAGCAACCGTTCTCCTGGTTGGCGCTCGGCGTCGATGTGCGCGGCCGCTCACACACGCTCCGCATCAACTACCGCACCTCGCATCAGATTCGAACTCAGGCGGACCGACTGCTTGGGCCCGAATTGTCGGATGTTGATGGCATCACGGAGACAAGGGGTGGGACCATTTCAGTCTTCAATGGGCCTAAGCCAGA
>CAZOBP010000126.1:1231-8536 GCA_964577995.1 uncultured Anaerolineales bacterium | reverse complement strand
ACGAGCCGCCCCAGGTCCAGAGCAGGCAGTCCCAGCTTGCTGCACAGTTCGCTGATCCCTCTCCAGTTCACTCGCACCTGCTCGTGCAGCTTCGCCACGATCTCCTGCCAGGCCTCCTCGCGCGTGCCCCCATCGACGCCCAACCGCGTCTCATCCAGGTATCGAGGCGCCATCATCTTCATGCTGTGCCACTTCTCGTCGGACGGCGACAGCAGAGACACGTGGCCTATCTCCCGTAGGTACATCCTGACCGGGTCGCTTCCTTCCATCCCCTCCAGGCCCAGCGCGGTATGGACAGACAGGTCTATCTCATCCTCGACCTCGGAGGCCTCATCGATAGACTCTTCTGGCTCTTTCCCGTCCACCTCTGCTGTTGGTTCGCCGACGGGTTTAGATGGTCCCTCCAGGGCGCCTCGCGAAGCCTGCTCCTCCGTCTCTGCCTCTGACCCACCCACACCCTGCTCAAGAGGATCAACCATCGTGGTTTCCACAGTCTCTTCTATGCATCTGACGAACGCCTCTCCCCATCACCTCATCCTTCAGGGGCCCGCTCGCTGCCTTCGTGCCACCGCCGCTGACGCTCCCCGATCCTTCGCGTGAGGTCATCAACCTGCTCCCACAATCCCAACCCCTCATCCCCGGTCTCCCGGGCATCTCGCAGCAGACTCTCCAACTCGAGCAACTCCATCCGGTCTCTGCGCTCCCTCAGCCTGGACACAGAGCGCCGCAGCTCTCCCGCCAACTGCTCCTGGGGCAGGGCGGGCGCTTCCACGCCACTCCTTAGCAGGGCATCGAGACACTCAGAGAGAACTGGGTCCAAAGCAGTTCGAAACTTTTCAAGATCGAAGGCCTTCTCTTGCTCTAGAGAGTTCACCAAGGCGAGGAAGATCGATCGGCTCTCGGCCGCACGGAAATCATCCGCGGTCAGATCCTGGACCTCCGGGACAAGCTCAGGTGCCCTCAGCAGCAAGCCCAGGCAGTAGTTCTCCAGCGAGGACGCGGCCTCCACAATGGGCGACGACCGAACATGCCCGGCGACCCTCCCCGTGCCGCCCTGACTCTTCGATCGCGCCATCTCGGCGGCCAGCACCCTCTCGCCTATTCTAACCAAGCGGGCCAGTTTCTGCAAGTAGAAGGCCCGCTCGATCCCATCTCCTATCTCCCCGATCAGAGGCAACAACTGATGGACGAGCTCCGACTTTCCTGCCGCGGAGTCCAGATCTCCCCCAGCGGCCGCCCCCTGGAAGTAGTAGTCCATGAGCGGCAGCGCTTCCTCCATCAGGCGGGCCCAATGATCCGGATCAGCCCTGATCACGTCGTCTGGATCCAGCCCCTCCGGCATGGTGATGACCTTGATGTTGGCGTCCACGTACCTCTTCAGCCAGATGTGGCTGTAGGTCTCCTTGATCTCGGGGCTTTGCCGGTGCTCCACGCCATACTGTTGCTTCACCACCTCCAGGCCCCTCAAGCTGGCCTGTTGGCCTGCGGCGTCCGCGTCCATGGCCAGTACGAAGCTCTTGGTCAGCCTCCTCAACGTCCGAACCTGGCTCTCGGTGAGGGCCGTGCCCATGGAAGCCACGACGTTCTTAAACCCATGCTGGTGAGCCATCAGCACGTCCATGTAGCCTTCCACGATGATCGCGGTGCCCTGCTCACGGATCACATCCCTGGCTAGATGGATGCCGTACAGGATACTGCTCTTGTCGAAGAGAGGTGTCTGCGGAGTATTCACGTACTTGGGCACCGAATCGTCCAGGGCGCGCGCCCCAAAACCAACCACACCGCCTTTCGCGTCGTGAATGGGAAAGACCAGACGGCCGCGAAAACGATCGTAGTAGCCGCCACCCTCCCGCTCCACGGTCAGGCCGGCAGCGAAGACATCTTCTTCCTGATACCCCCGCTCCATCAGATGTCTGCTCAGAGCATCCCACTCAGGCAACGAATACCCCAGCCGGAACGTCTTCCACGTCTCCTCCACTGTCTGGCGTCCCCTCAGGTATTCGCGCGCCTCCTCCGCCTGCGTAGCGTGTAGAAGAAGATGGTGGAAGTACTGAGCGGCAGCCGCGTTGGCCTCCCCGAGCAGGCTTTGCCGCTCGTCTCTCTGCCTCTGCTCCTCCGTACGCGCAGCCAGAGGTACGCCTGCACGCTGAGCCAGAACGCGCAGTGCCTCCGAGAAGTCCAGGTTCTCCTTCTTCATCAGAAAGGTGAACAGGTCCCCGCCAGAGGCACAGGCTCCAAAGCAATGCCAGCGCTGCCCTTCGGGGAATACCACGAAGGAGGGAGTAGTGTCGGCATGAAAGGGACACAGTCCCTTGTAGTTTCGCCCCGCCTTCTGCAAAGGCACGTACTCCGAGACGAACTCCACGATGTCTACTCTGTCCTTGACCTCGTCAACGACTCCCATCGGTCACCGTGCTTGGCCCTACTTCGCGAAGTCCACAGATCTGGTCTCACGGATAACCGTGACCTTGATCTGCCCCGGGTATTGCAGGTTCTCCTCGACCTTGCGGGCGACGTCCTTGGACAAGCGCAGGATCCCAAGGTCATCGATTTGCTCGGGCTTGACCACAATGCGAATCTCGCGCCCAGCCTGGATGGCGTAGCACTCTCCGATGCCCTCGAACGAACTGGCTACGTCCTCCAGGGCCTTGATCCGCCTGATGTAAGTCTCCAGGCTCTCCCGGCGCGCTCCCGGTCGAGCTCCGGATATGGCGTCCGCAGCGGCCACCAACACAGCCTCTACGCTCTGGGCCTCCTCTTCCCCGTGATGGGCGGCGACGGCATTGACCAGAGCAGGTGACTTGCCGTATCTCCTGACCAGGTCGCCGCCAATCAGTGCGTGCGGTCCCTCGACCTTGTGATCCACGGCCTTGCCGATGTCATGCAGCAAGCCTCCCTCCTTGGCCAGTTCCACATCGGCCCCTAACTCTGCTGCCATCATCCCCGCCAGGTACGCCGTCTGCGTGGCGTGCTCGAGTTGGTTCTGCCCGTAGCTGGTTCTGTACTTCAGCCTTCCCAGGAGTTTCACCAACTCGGGGTGTATTCCCGTGATGCCGACGTCGAAGACAGCTCTCTCGCCCGCCTCCTGGATGATCGCCTCGACCTCCCTCCTGGACTTGGCCACCACCTCTTCGATCCGACCCGGATGGATACGCCCGTCCACGATCAGCTTCGTCAGGGCCAGCCGTGCTATCTCTCGCCTAACGGGGTCAAAGCTGGAGATGGTCACCGCCTCGGGTGTATCATCGACGATGAGATCCACTCCAGCAGCGTTCTCCAGAGCTCTGATGTTGCGACCTCCGCGCCCGATGATCCGCCCTTTCAACTCGTCGCTGGGCAGATCGACGCTGGAGACAGTGCCCTCCGCCACCTCATCCGAAGCATAGCGCTGAATCGCCTCGCTGATGATCTTCCGCGCCTGGCGATCCGCTGTCTCCTTGGCCTCCTGCTCCACCTCCCTTATCACGCGTGCCATGTCCTGCCGGCTCTCTACCTCAACCGCCTTCAGGAGGAGTTCCTTGGCCCCGTCCCGTGTCAGCGAGGCCACGGCCTCCAACTCCTCGGTGCGCCGACGCTTCAACTCCTCCAATTCGGCCTCTCCGCGCTTCAGGCTTGCCTCTTGCGAGGACAGGTTTCTCTCCCTCGCCTCCAAGGGCTCCAGGCGACGCTCCAGCGCCTCCTGCCGCTTCTGCAACCGCTCCTCCTGATCTCGGACCCTCCTGCGCCTCTCCTTGATCTCCGCCTCACTCTCGCGCATGGTGGTCAGGGTCTCGTCCTTCGCCTCTAGGAGCATTTCCTTCTGTTTGGACATGGCGTCAGCCACGATGCGGTCGGCCTCTGCCTGCGCGGCCTTCACCTTGGACGTGCCCAGGTACTGCCTGAGCACGTAGCCGACGGCGAAGCCAGCCAGAAGACATGCCAGTAGTCCCAATCCTATTGTAACAGGCTCCATTTCCCGCTCCACTCCTTTCCAGCGCTGCCCATACAAAGACGACTAGCCGTCCGCTGCGCCCTCCTCACCTCTATGCAGAAGGACGCGCGATACTGTTCCTCTTACGACCTCATAGTCAAAACCACGTCGCCTTAGGAAGCCGTTCATCTTCGCCCTGAAGCCCTCATCGTCCAGCCGAGCATACCTGGGGGCCTTGCTCAACGCCGCTCGGAAGGCGCTACTCTCCTCGTCCACGCCGGCCAGAACCTCCGCGACAAGTTCCTCGTCGATGCCTTTCTCCCGGAGTTCCTGCCGCAGCAGACGCCGACCTCGAGGCCTGAATGTCTCTCGGTTCTCGACCCAGTACCGAGCGAAGGCCCGGTCGTCCAGCAATCCCACTCGCTCCAGACGGCCCGCGACCAGCCCACTGACTTCTGCACTGACCCCTTTCTCACGCAGGTACCGTCTCACTTCGCCGGTGCTGCGCGGGCGATAGGCCAGATACTTCAGGCACTTGTTGTAGGCTATCTCCTCGGCGTCCCGCGCCCGTAGGTTCTCGATCTCCTCGTCCGAGAGGCTATCCCCTCGACTCACTGAAGCCGCGACGTCTAGTCCCAGGCTGAAGCCGTACTGGCCATCGAGGTAGACGTTGACACGCCTCCTGTTTCTGGTCTGAGTCTTGATGTCGGTGATCTGCCTCCCCATGTGCTGCCCACCGATACAAAAACAGCCGTGGCGCACAGCCACGACTGCGGTAGGAGGGAACCCAACGTGCCTACCGGGTGATCAAGGGAGGACGTTCGCAACGGCCGTCGCTTGTTCCGACGACCTATCCCTCAACGCCCCGTTTGAGAAACATTGTCTCGTGCGGCGAGTTCTCAGGCTCCCACCTGCGTGGAGGCCCGTTGAGAACCTTTTCTTCTATTACCGTCAAAGTCTCAGGGGCAAGAACCTCGCCGCCCACTGCTCTTTTTCCTCTATCAAGATCAATCGCCGAGGGAAAGGAGCTTTCCTCCCTCTATCACGACAGTTGGTGAATCCGCACCCGTGGCTCTGAGCCAAGTATAGAAAACTTAATCTTCTGCTGGCTCTCCCGACGGCTCCTCAACCTCCGCCGAGCGAGCACCTCCGCTACCGCTCCTTTCAGGAGGTTTCCTCACCGGCCAGGGCACCGTCGCCAAGCCGGCCCCACTGCGTACCTTGTCGCTTATCTCCTGCGCCAATTGGGGATTCTCCCGCAGGAAGGCCTTGGCATTCTCCCGGCCCTGTGCCAACCTGGTGTCGCCGTATGAGAAGTAGGCTCCCTTCTTGTCAAGCAGCCCCATCTCCACGGCGACGTCGATCAGGTCGCCCTCTCGAGAGATGCCTTCATCGTACATGATGTCGAACTCCGCCTTCTTGAAGGGCGGCGCCACCTTGTTCTTCTTCACCCAGACCTTCGTGCGGTTGCCGATGACCTCGGTCCCTGCCTTGATCGATTGCACCCGCCGAATATCCAGCCGCACCGACGAGTAGAACTTCAAGGCCCGTCCACCTGGCGTCGTCTCCGGGTTGCCGAAGAGGACGCCCACCTTCATTCGCAACTGATTGGTGAAGATCACGGCGGTCTTGGACCTCTTGATGGCACCTGTCAGTTTCCTCAGCGCCTGGGACATCAGCCGTGCCTGCAACGCCACGTGCTGATCGCCCATCTCCCCTTCGAGCTCAGCTCTGGGCACGAGGGCCGCCACTGAGTCCACAACCACCACGTCCACGGCACCGCTCCTCACGAGAGCCTCTGTGATCTCCAGTGCCTGCTCCGCGGTGTCAGGTTGGGAGATGAGAAGTTCTTCGATGTCCACCCCACACTTGGCGGCGTATGTGGGATCGAGGACATGCTCTACGTCGATGAAGGCCGCGATACCCCCGTCACGCTGCGCCTCCGCTATGATGTGCTGGCACAGCGTGGTCTTGCCCGACCCCTCGGGGCCGAAGATCTCCGCCACTCGTCCCCTGGGTATCCCGCCAACCCCCAGGGCCAGGTCCAGGCCCATGGAGCCCGTCGGTATGACCTCCACATCCATGCCAGGGGCTGATCCCAGCTTCATCACAGCCCCGTCACCATACCTCTTCGTTATCTGCGAGAGGGTCACCTCCAGGGCCTTCTCTCGACCGTTCTTCCCCTCCATGGATGCTCCTTCCGGGTTTCCCCCATTCCGTGAGTTTACTGCAAAACCTGACAGAAAGCAAGCGCCTTAGAACTACTGTTCTATTCTATCACAGAAAGCCCCTGAGTGCAAACTGTGGTATACTCTGTCCCAGGGACCGCCGATGATGCTGCAGATCGACCACTTTTTACCTGCCAGAGAAGCGGCGCAAGAGGTACCACTCGAACGGTTTCTGCAACCCTTGCCCGCTGACGTCCTGGGTCGGTACATCACCGCCTATACGACTCCCGGAGAGCTCATCCTCGACCCCATGGCTCAGACAACGACGCTCCCGGTGACGGCCGCATGCCAGGCCAGAAAGGCCATCGCCGCCAACTTCAACCCCATCAACACCCTGGTGGTGGAGGCCATGCTTACCCTCCCCACCCCGGAGGAGATAGATGCGGCCACGATGCAACTGGGCGACAGCCCAAAGAGAGGTATGCCCCTCCGCGATCACATCAACCATCTGTACGAGAGTTCCTGTTGGCGCTGCTCGAACCCTGTGTTCGTCGAGCGCTTCGTGTGGGACGCTGAACAGGACAGGCCGGTCGAGAAGTACTATCGCTGCCCCCGATGTGAAACCGAGGGCCTCTTCCCCGCCGAGGACTCTGACCTCGCTCTCCTGCAAGGGATCGAGAGCCAGGGGGTACACTACTGGTATCTGTTGGAGAGGCTCGCCCAACCCCACGAGCCGGAGCGTCGACTGGCGGAGGAACTGCTGAGACTGTACACACCACGAAGTCTGTACGCACTGGCAGACATCTCCATGAAGATGGAGTCTCTCTTTGCAGACTCTCCCCTCCGGCTCGCACTACAGCTCATCCTGCTACACTGCCTTGACACCTGCAACAAGCTTGCTTCAGGTCCCGCCCCCCGACCCACAACGCTCAGACTTCACCCTCCCAGCACGTTCGTTGAGAGCAACGTGTGGTTTGCCTTCGAGGAGGCGTATCGTCTCGTGAGGCGGCTGGCACCGGCCGCTCAGATCAAGGTATCGTCTGACATCCAAGACCTGGTGGCAAGGGGAGAAACCCCAGCGCTCGTTCTCACCGAGCCACTACGAGGTCTCAGTGCGATGCTGCCTCCCGCCAGTGTGAGCCTGGTCATCTCTGCTCCTCGCGCATACTACCGGCCTTTCTGGGCCCTCTCGTATCTGTGGAGCGGCTGGATCTGGGGGAGGCAGAA
>CAZOBP010000126.1:0-1131 GCA_964577995.1 uncultured Anaerolineales bacterium | reverse complement strand
GAAGGCGCCCAGCTCTGGTGGCTGGCGGGAAAGGGATACCCTTCCCGTCCCCTCGCCGAGCGCGTCGAGCACGAGGTCCATCAGGCCCTCCGCGAAGCCGCGGACCTGACCCCGGAGCTCTTTGAAGACCACATCTACTCCCGCTTCCCTGGTCTCTTCACGCCTGGCCCCGGGCTGATCGAGAAGTGTCTCCAGTCCTACGGGCTGCACGACGAAGACTCCGGGCAATGGCGTCTTCGGCCTGAGGACGACCCCGACAGGCTCGCCCGCGAGAGGAGCGATGCCCAGACTCTGTTGACCACAGTGGGACGCCAACTCGGCTACGAGGTGGCAGCCGTTGCAGACCACCCCCCGGTGACACACCCCACGTCGCCCGGCCGGCCACACCGCCTGCCCAGGGGGATAGACGTGGTGTGGGAGGAGGATGAACAGACTCCTCTCTGCCTCTTCGCCGTCAAGCACAGCACCGGGTTCGGCGACGTTCTGGGCGCGGGCGGACGGGGAGGCAACGAAGGCGAATGGTACATCGTGGTCGCGGAACGCCGTCTCGACCTGCTGAGCTTCAGAATGGAGACCGAGTTGCTGCTCCGCAGAGCTCTGGCGGCAAGAAAGTGGAGATTCATCAAGCTGGGCCACCTCAGACAACTGGCCTCCAGGAAGTCAAAGGATCGGCGGGACCTGGCAGACATCGTCGGGCTGCACCCCGCCATCGAGAGGCCCGGCAGCCAGTTGCCCCTCTTCTCATAAGCCGTCTTCCCCAGCGCTGGAAAGGCCCGGTCGTCCCGTCATGACACAGAAGGTACTGCTCTCTTGGAGCGGAGGAAAAGACGCCACGTTGGCCCTTCGCGATCTACAGGCCTCAGGCGACTACGAGGTGACAGCTCTCCTGACCTCAGTCACCCAGGAGTACGACCGCATCACCATGCACGGCGTCCGGCGGGTCCTTCTGGAGCGACAGGCGAGGGCCGTGGGCCTGCCTCTCCATACAGTCTTCATCTCGTCGGCAACCACTGACGAAGAGTACAGGGCAAAGATGAGAGAAGCGCTTCAACGGCACGTGGACGCTGGCGTTTCCTGCGTCGCCTTCGGAGACTTGTTCCTCGAGGACGTGCGCCGTTACAGAGAAGAGAA
>CAZOBP010000125.1:0-8589 GCA_964577995.1 uncultured Anaerolineales bacterium | reverse complement strand
GTGGGCGGCGGCCTGGCTTGGGGTGCCACTACCGTCTACGTCAAGAGAATGGTGGCCAGGGACAGCTTCACCCACTACCAGACCCTTTTCGCTCAGCTCTTTTTCTCCATCCCCGTGTTGGCGGCGGCCTGGTTGATATTCCAGCGCTCCGATCCGGTCAGCCTGACTGGGCCGGTTGTGGGAGCATTCCTCTACCAGTCGGTGATCATCGCCTCCATGAGCTACCTGGCGTGGTTCTGGATGATTCACCGCTACTCCGTCAGCCGCCTCGCGTCCTTCACCTTCCTGACTCCGCTGTTCGGCGTGGTCCTGAGCGCGGTGATCTTGAAGGAGCCCATACCGCTGCTGCTGTGGGTGGGCCTCGTGCTGGTGGCGGGAGGCATCTACCTGGTCAACAGGCCACAGAGGGTGGCGGTGCGGACCTGAATGGCACAGCGCCCTGTTTAGTAGGACAAGCTGTAAGCTTGTCCTACAGTTGGCGAAACGGCGGAAGTGTTGCCTCGCGCCTGCCATCTTCGAACTCTCGGCTGACCAGTGAGACGCGCCGGGGCCTTCGATCGCGAGTGAGCAGGCGCCGCCCAACGGGTCCCGCCAGTCAGGTTGTGAATCCCATCGCGCCCGCAGTAGACCCGCTTGTCCGAACACCCTGCTGGCTTGCTCTTGGCTAGGCCCCGTGGTTCAGCTATAATCCGCGGGTTGCGGCGGACTGGCCGTCGTGGCGGTGAGACAACGGGAGGCGGTGCTAGAGCCTTGAGGCAAATCGATGTCTGGAAGGAGCGAGCCAGACAATTGAAGGTGGAGACGTACGCCGTCTGGTTGGCGTACAAGGACCCTCGGGTTCCCTGGTACGCCAGGGTCTTCGCGGCGTGCGTCGTGGGTTACGCCTTCAGCCCCATAGACCTGGTCCCGGATCCCATTCCTGTGCTGGGATACCTGGACGATCTGGTCCTCGTTCCTCTCGGCATCGCCCTTGCGCTGCGCATGATCCCGCCGGAGGTCATGGACGAGTGCCGGGAGAAGGCCGATGCTGTCATGCGCGAAGGCAAGCCCACCAACTGGAAGGCGGCAGGCGCCATCATCGCCGTGTGGGTGCTGCTCGCTCTGCTGGTGATCGTTGTGACAGTGCGCCTGCTGAGAGGCTAGAGCGGGAACAGGGCTTGCCGTGACCCAGTGTTGGGTGCGTGGTGGAAGGAGTCTTCTTTTTCACTATGATACGAGCGCTGATTATGGATTTCGACGGGCTGATCCTGGACACGGAAGGGCCCGCTTACCAGTCCTGGCTGGAGATCTTCGAGGAGTTCGGGGCGGAGTTGCCCCTCTCCGTATGGGAGACCTGGATTGGCGGCTCACCCCACGGGTTCGATCCCTGTGGGTACTTGGAGGGCCAGGTGGGCCATTCGGTGGACCGAGAGGGTCTGACCCGGAGAGCCCTTGAGCGCGAGGAGGAACTGATCGAGGCCAAGGGCGTTCTGCCTGGCGTGGAAGAGTACATCGCCGACGCCAAGCGCCTGGGTTTGAAGCTGGGGCTGGCCTCCAGCTCGGACTGTGAATGGGTATTCAAATACCTGGAGAAACTGGGTCTGAGGCACAAGTTCGACTGCATCAAGTGTGCCGATGACGTAGAGAAGGTCAAGCCGGAGCCGGACTTGTACCTGGCAGTCCTGGAGGGATTGGACTTGCCTCCTCAGGAGGCCATCGCTCTGGAGGATTCCCCCAACGGCATCACCTCGGCCCAGGCCGCGGGCTTATTCTGCGTGGTGGTGCCCAACGCGTTGACCCTGAAGTTGTCGACCGGCCATGCGGACCTGGAACTGAGTTCTCTGGCAGACGTGCCCTTGGAGGAGCTGGTTTCCCGAGTGCAGGTCGGCGGGGGATGAGCCAGGGTCGACGGAAGTTTCTCTGCTGGTGCGCGGGGCTTCGTCTACACTGGTCGCGCCGTGGCAGTCGTCATGACACCTTGTCGGCAACGATCTGGCTCCAGTCGGTCTGGGGCATGGGGCCTGGCGCGTGGGTCGAGATGAGCTCGCTCGGACCTTCGCCGTACGAGACTACGTCATAGTACCCACCCGCGTCCACGCTGAGCTTGATCGTTCCCGTCTTTCCTGTGAGAGCGACCGAGTAGTCTTCGCCTTTGTCGTACTCCAGGAAGATAGCGCTGCCCACGAGGTCGGGAAGGTCGTGGGTGCCGCCCAGTTCCGACGAGACGATGACCAGTTCCGGCGCCAGTCTCTCCAGCCTCTCAAACTGGGTCCCTCTCTTGCTGCCGTGATGGGCGGCCTTGAGGACGTTGCATTCCTCCTCCAGCATGCCCTCGCGATCGTAGTGGAACCAGTTCTCCATCTGGGCGTCGGCGGCGAGGACCATGCTGAACCGTCCGTACCTGAGCCTGGTCATGATCGAGAGGTGGTTGGGGTTGAGTTCGTTCCACTTGTCCAGTCCCTCGAGGATGTCGTTGGGCGGGCCCAGCAGTTCCAGGTACAACTCGCCCTCGTACTCGGGGTACGTCCCGCCATCGGGATAGCTGCGTTGGTAGCCTCCCAGGAAGTGCGCCGGTATGTCCTTCTCCTCGACGGCATTGATGATCTGGTGGTACATGGCCGTCCCGGCGTAGTGCCAGAAGGGGGCCAGACTGACTTGCTCCACGGCATAGGTGTCCAGGAGCCTGGAAACAGCGTTGTAGTGGTCCAGATGGGGATGCGTGACGATGAGGTGTGCTATGGTGCCGTCGCCACCGATGATGTCCAGCGCATCCTTGACCTTCGAGGGCCGGTAGGCATCTATGACCACCACGTTTCCGCGCGGCGTCTTGATGATCGCTGTATCGCCCTGGCCCACACTGAGTACGTAGATCTCGAGAGCGCACATCGCCGGCCTCCTTCCCTACCCGAGCCTACGGAGGAAGGTCGTGGCTTCTTCGCCGTCCGTCATCTCGGGTTCTGGTAGTTCGCGTTCGCCGATCCGGGATGCCCTTTCCAGGAACTCGGGGGTGAACATGGGTGGAGGGGCCTCTTCGTCGCTCTCCACGATCGCGCGCGCGGCTTGCTCCAGTGCTGCTCCGTCCACCACCCCCGATTGGGGAACCTGACCACGCTCCGACAGGTGTGCATAGACGGCCCTGACGGCCTCCGGGTTGAGACCTAGGTCGAGCCCCAATTCGTTGATGGCCTCTGGGGTGACCTCGACCTCCAGCCCATCAGGGAAGTCTTCCAGGATTGATTCAGGCATCAGGTCTTCCTCTACCATACCTTCGAGTTCGTCCTTGGGAATCCACAGCAATAGCCGGTCCTGCTCATCGGGTGAGGCTGGATAGTAGGCACGTTTGCGGGGTACGCTTATGGGACTCATGTCTTCCTCCCAGATCAAGCGGCGCGCATCGCACTATACGACATGGAGACGCGATTGGGTGAAAATGAGAGACCCTACTCTTCATTGTATGCTCTGTGCGAGACGAAGTCAAGATCTTCCTGGCAGTGGCACTGCCCGAGGGCTGAAGTACGTCCCCATCATGAGGCCCAGGGTGGCGCACGCGCTGCTTGGACTTCTCCGGCCGGGCACCTCTAACCTTCGATGCGGGCTGCGGCTTGCCCAGGATGCGCACCCCGCCGAAGAGGGTTGCCTGGTGTTGCGAGGGCTGATACAATGTGCAGGGTTGCGGGCGAAGCCTCGGTTTCCGGAAGACCGGTCCGAGGGGGAGGACGTCTTGAAGCACGAGTACTGGGTGAGAACGGAGCTGGAGAAAAGAAGCAAGGTCCTGGGCTTTCGCTACACCCCCCGGGAAGAGATCGAGCTGCGGCTGGAGAGGGTCAGGCGGAGCATGGGGCGCCAGCAACTGGATGCCCTGCTCGTGGTTCAGAAGATGGACTACTTCTATCTCTCGGGCACCACCCAGGACTGCTGTCTCTTCGTACCTCTGGAGGGAGAGCCGCTCCTGATGGTGAGGCGCGAACTGGAGCGGGCGAAGGTGGACTCCCCGCTGGAGAAGGTGGTGGGCTTCACCTCTCTGCGAGAGCTGCCAGTGCTAATCCGCAACCATTGTGGTGGTATGCCTGAGACGATGGGGCTGGAGTTCGACATGCTGCCTGTAAGGGAGTACTTCAGGTACGTGGAGATCTTCCCCGACAGCAGGCTGATGGACTCCTCTTCCATCATTCGACACGCCCGGAAGATTAAGACGCCTTTCGAGATGGAGATGATGGTAGAGGCGGGAAAGATCACCAGAAAGGTGTTCGAAGCGGCCAAATGGTTCATCAAGGAGGGCGTGACCGAGATAGAGGTTGGCGGGATGCTGGACACCACCGCCAAGAAGTACGGGCACGAGGGTCTGGCCAGGGTCAGATCCATGAACTACGAGGCCTACACCTGGCACGTGCTCAGCGGAGAGACCGGGGGCATCGTCAGCCAGTCGGATTCGCCGATGGGGGGACTGGGCTTATCGCCAGCCTTCCCCGTAGGCGGGAGCCTGAAGCCGTTGAGGGCCAACGAGCCTATCCTGGTGGACTTTCTCTGTGTCTATCACGGCTACATGGTGGACACCACGCGCATGTTCTGCATCGGCAAGATGCCGAATAAGTTCGTGGCCGCCTATGCCGCTGCGCGTCGTATCCACGATGCCGTTCTGGAGGATGTTCGTCCGGGGGCCGTGTGCGAGAGGCTCTTCGAGTACAGCATGCGTCTGGCCCACGAGTTGGGTTACCGCGACAGCTATCTGGGTCCGCCGGGGCTGCAAACGAGATTCGTGGCTCATGGTATCGGCCTGGAGCTCGGAGAGTTACCCTACCTCGCCGATGGTCACGGCTATCCGTTGGAGGAGGGGATGGTCTTCGCCATCGAGCCCAAGATCGTGTTCCCCGGCGAGGGCGCCGTGGGGGTGGAGAACACCGTGGTGGTCACCGGGGATGGCTACGAGGTCCTGACTCCGGTCAGCGAGGAGGTGTTCACGCTCTAACCTGGGGGATGGTCTCGAGGGTAACTCACTGAGCCAGGCTGGGTGCTGGGAGGGGCCGGGCAGAGGGTTATGCGACGTATTGCGTGATCGCTCCAGTGGTGATACGCTTTCGTCGCGTCGAGGTTGTTGAGTCGCATCGTGCGACGTCTCGGGGAGGGAGAACGGTGCGATGGTGAGTGCACGGAAGATGCCGGGCCTCGTGGCTGCGGTGCTGGTTCTGGGGGCCTTGGCCTGCAGTGTATCGCTGGATCCTGGCCGCGGTCGGCTGCGGCAGCGCCACCGCCCGCGTGCGTAGCGGCGACAGGGTGCGGGCGGATGGCGGGTAGGGGGTTGTGGAGATCCTGTGTGAGGCATGAGATGAGATCGCTACCAGCTACTGAAGCCCGGCCCGCCGTCTGGCGCGCGCTGCTCAAGCGGATCGTCGCGGTGTTCGCCGTCATCCTGGTCATGGACCTCTTGCTGTTCGTCCCGGCCGGCCGCCTGGACTGGCCGGCGGCGTGGATCCTGTCGCTGCTCTATGGCGCCTTTCTGCTGGCCTATGCGGTGTGGGGCACGCTCAGAGCCCCGGACCTGCTTAAGGAACGCAGCCAGGTGGCGGAGAACGTCAAGGTCTGGGACAAGGTCATCATGGCGATCTATACGGTCCTGCTCCTGGCCACGCTCGTTCTCGCCGGGCTGGACGGGGGCCGGGTCGGCTGGTCCCAGATGCCCGTGGCCTTGGAGGTGCTGGGGCTGGTGGGCACGGTTCTATCCGGCGGCCTGGTCTTTGGGACAATCCTCACCAACGCCTACCTGGGCCGGATGGTGCGCATCCAGGAGGACCGCGGGCACCAGGTGGTCACTGGCGGCCCCTACCGCTATGTGCGCCACCCCATGTATGTGGGGATCGTCCTGCTCTTTCCGTGCATGACATTGTTCCTGGGCTCGTGGTGGGCGTTGGTGCCCGCCAGCCTGATCGCGATGCTCTTCGTGATTCGCACCGCGCTCGAAGATCGTACGTTGCAGGCCGAGCTTCCCGGCTACGCCGAGTACGCCCAGCGGGTGCGGTACCGCCTGCTGCCTGGTGTGTGGTAATGGCATTGGCCGTCCACACGCTGGCAATCCCGCCCAACCCCACCGTGGTCTGGTGTCTGCTGATGAGGCGCGCAGCCGGCAGTGGCGAGGACGGATCGCTCCACTCACTATTCATAAGCCTCGGCTCGAGTACGAGCCTGTCTGCCTCGTCGCCTTGGGTACTACCAGCCGCGCCGTTAGGGTTATGAGGTTTTGTCGTTTGTGTCTGACAGTACTGATGAATGCAGTTATAATTGGGGCGTGAGAAGCGCAGTGATCGTGAGCAAGTGGCGGCTCATTCTTGTACCGGCGGTGGTTAGCGTGCTGCTCCTGACGGCGGTACCGCCCCTTGTGGCCTCGCCGGAGCGGCAGGGCACGATCCACCTAGTACAGCGGGGGGAGCACCTCGCGGTAGGGGAGTAGGAGGGCGCTGAGGGCCTGGTTCTGTTTCCAAGCGGCGACGTTTTCCTTGCTCGCCCAGTGGGTCAGAAAGGCTTCAATCGCGGGATCGCCCATTTCAGACGGGTGGCGCACGCCGTGGAAGCAGGAGTGGCGTTTGATCCAGGCGACGTAGGCCTGCTCGGTGCCATAGGAATGGTGTTTGAGGCGGATGGCATCAGGGACTTGATCCAACGGTTTGTTGAGGGGATGCTCTTCCATGGGCTGGTTCCTCGGTTTGACAAAAAAGATACCGGGTGTACAATATTGGCGTCGTCGGACCTGCACCGCAAACCAGACTGCCCATCAAGAACCCACCTATCATAGCCGAAATTCGGCACAAGTCGACCCCCTGGGAGTGCTATAGTGAACCTATTCACTCTAGGGACCCGGGTAGACAGGCCGAAATAGCTCGGTCTACTCAATAGTTAGGCCGCTTATCACCATTTCGTAGGCAGGTGGCAGAAGACGTCAGAATCTCAAAGGTAAGGAAAAAGCCATGAAAGCTGCAGCGCCAACACTGGTCAGTTTTGCTGTGACCAGAGAATGCAATCTAAAGTGCAGGCATTGTTACAGTCAGTCGGTGGACTCTCCTCATCCCAGGGAGCTGAGCACCGACGAGGCTAAGCAGTTGATCAGCCAAATCGCCGAGGCTGGAGCACGTCTTCTCATATTGGACGGAGGCGAACCGTTGATGCGTCCTGACGTTTTTGACCTTGTGCGTCAATCGCGGACAGCAGGTCTGACTACCGTAATGGGGACAAACGGCACCCTCATCACCGCTGAAGTAGCAGACAAGTTGGCCGATGCTGGCATCCAGGGCTTGGCCATTAGCCTGGATGGAGCCGATGCAGAGACACATGATGCCTTCCGAGGCGTGGAGGGGGCGTGGGAGCAAACGTTACAGGGTATTGAGAATGTCCGTCAAGCGGGCATTCCTTTTCAGATCGCGCCGACTGTGCGTCATGGAAGTTGGAAGCAGTGGGCAGTCATTGCCGACAAAGCGAAGGGATGGGGTGCCAATGCCGTAGAGGTCTTCGACTACATCCCCGCGGGACGAGGAGGCGAAAACCCCGAATTTGAAATGACGATTGAAGAAAGGCGCGCCTTCGTACGGGAATACATCACTCGCCAGCGGGCCGAGGACGAGATGGTCTACCGCTGCATCGGTCTCCCCCAGGTCTGGATAGAGATAGAGAAGACCGTGCCCGAGGATGAGGTGCTGGCAAAGTTCGTCCGTAGCTGCTGCGCTGCGGGGACCCGTTACTGTTGTGTTGTGTATGATGGAACAGTCTATCCGTGCATGGTCCTTCAGGAAAGGGCCGGAGACGTCCGCGAGCAGAGCTTTGTGGACATCTGGCAGACTTCCGAAGTCTTTCAGGTTCTGCGAGATAGGGATAGGCTGGAAGGGAAGTGCGGGCGCTGTGATTACCGCTATGTTTGCGGTGGGGCTCGCTGTAGAGTCTATGCCAAGACAGGCTCTCTTACCGCTGAGGACGATGCCTGCTGGTTCAGCGAGGAGGAACTGAAGCGATGAAGAGCATGCCCTGGGAGGAAGAACTCTGGCAGCGAGTGAAGGATGCGATCTCACCTATGCCTCCCTTTGTGCGGCAGCGAGCGCTCAAGAGCATCATTGAAGCCAGCGAAACGCTTGCTCGGGGAAGGGGTTCGGAAGTGGTTCAAGAGGAAGACTTGGTCAAGGCAGCGAAAACCAAGACACCAGCCCTCGCCCGTCAACGAATGCTCGACGCCTTGGCTGGGGCAGGGATAAATGTGGCGTAAGTATCTTTAGAAAAAGAGTCGATTGAGAACAGGGCTTTGTGGGTATGGCGCACCACAAAGTACAATCACTCCAACTTTGAGTAAATGGCGATCCACAATGGGCGCAAAGCGGCCTGCCTAGCAAGGAGTTGCGACTGCATCTAGTAAATCCTGTGCGGCTCGGCCTAGCACCTCGTTGGAGCCGCCGCCCGAAGGGCGGTCGGCTCAGTTCGCTGTGGTTCGAATCTGATCACGATGGCAATCTGGCAATCTACCTAATGGACGCTGATGGTAGTGAGCAAAGGGGGCTGACAGACAATGCCGCGCCTGACTATCTCCCCGCCTGGTCTCCGTAGAGGAGCGGTGCGTTCTGTGCACATGGGCCTTGCGGA
>CAZOBP010000124.1:0-8602 GCA_964577995.1 uncultured Anaerolineales bacterium | reverse complement strand
AGCTGGATGCCCAGTACGCCAAGGCCTATAACAACCGAGGCAACGCCTACGCCAGTCTGGGGGACGTGCAACAGGCGCTGGCCGACTACGACCGGGCCCTGGAGCTGGACGACAGCCTGGACCTGACCTACTTCAACCGGGGTGTGATCAACTACAAGCTGAGCAACTACGAAGCGGCCATCGCGGACCTGGAGATGTACCTGCAACTGGTCCCGGAGGCCGAGGATGGGGACCGAGTGGAGAGCTTGATCCAAGAGATGAGGGAGACCACCGGTCAGCGGTGATGGACCGGGTTCTATCCGCCGCCCAGGTGACGCAGGGCCAGCAGCAGGCGGTCCTCTACCGACATCTCTCCTTCCGGCAGAGAGGCCACCGTGGCCCTAGCCTCGGTGTCGTTGTAGCCCATGGAGATCAGGGCGGCGAAAACGTCCTCGTCCGCCGGGCTGAGGGCGGGAGTGGGAGCCAGTTCCGCGGCCTCCAGCTTGCCCCGCAGGTCCAGAATGATACGTTGTGCGGTTTTCTTGCCTATGCCGGGCAACTGAGTCAGGGAGTCGCTGTCACCAGCGGCAATCGCTGACCGCAGGGCGTCCACGTGGCCTGCCGACAGGGCACCCAGAGCCACCTTGGGGCCAATGCCCGAGACAGCGAGCAACGACTGGAAGAAGACGAGTTCCTTCTTGGTCTCGAACCCGTAGAGGGATGCCTCATTCTCCCGCATGTGGAGATGGGTGAACAGTAACACGTGCTTTCCGAGCGTGCCCCAACGGGCTACGAGAGGCGCCGGCACGTGAACCTTGAAGCCCACGCCTCCGGTTTCCACGACGAAGAAGTTTTCGCCTTTGTCGGTGACCGTTCCTTGCAGAGAAGCTATCATCTGTTCCTACCACACCGCTGCGCGCTCAGTCACCCTCCTGGTTGAGGGCAGCCAGGCCCAGGGCGAACAGACCTATGCCTAGAAGGGTGACGTTGGTCTGCACGGGCGCGGCGCCGAGGATGCTCAACACCACGCTAGCCACTCCCATAGCCATGCCGAGGCCCTTGAGCACGAGTTGCACGAGCTGATGTCTCTCTTTCATCCTTGATTCCTCCATGGTCTCCGTGTCGCCCTGGCGTCTTCCAACCGAGGGTGACACAAACGAGAGCGCTACCCGTCTCGGCCAGGTCTCCGGTGGCTGCTACTCCTCCAGTGTGATGATCTCCTCACAATAGGGCGTGTGAGGTCTCAGGGCGTCATAGTTCCGCTGGAACCTGAGCGCCGGGTGGATCCTCGAAAAGAGGACCTGCACCGGCCGGTGATAGGCCTTCTGGCAGACCTCTCTGGTGTCGAGGCCGAGTTTCTGGCAGACATCAAGCGTGGGGCAACGGTTCCACCACCTGGTCACCAGCCGGCGCGGCGCCCGTTGAACGATCTCGCCGTCGTCGGGAGCAGACACCCCCAGATAGGTCTCGTAGAAGATGCGGTAGGCGTCGTCGATGGGATCCCCAGTGCGCTCCACAGCAGGCAGGTTCTGGTCCAGCCACGCTGTCCGCTTTTCTACGGCACATCGTTCGAGACAGGCCAAAGCGGCGTCCAGCGATGACTCCTTAGCGATGCCGAGGATGGTCTGGAAGAGGTCCGAATGGTCCTCTCCCTTGGAGTCGTATGCCGCTTTTACGAGCAGGTAGTACCTGTCGTCCATCCTCGGAGCAGACCCTCGAGTGCCGACACCTCGAAGCTGGGCGTCGCGAGTGCTTGATCGCCAGCAATCTTATCATAGCTGTGAGCTTCATTCAAACGCTGCCGCGTGCGACGGCAAGAGCTCATTCCACAACCGCCCGCACCCTTCGATACGTCCTTCGGCCTACTCAGGATGCTAGGAGATGCCTAGGCGGTGGTGAGCCTGGAATGTCACCGCTGGGTTGCCTTCAGCCGGTCACTGGCCTATGATGATTGAGTCGTGAGTGCCACGACCTTGTGGACCGGCGGTTGGCGCGCCGAAGCTAGCTCTGGTGCGTGGTCTCTCACAAGCTAACAGGAGACGATTTCAACCGTGGTCGGCGAAGCGGGGAGTGAGGCCAGAGAGGCGCTCCTTGAGGTCTTCGATATCCTCCATCGGGAACTTGGACCCCAGCACTGGTGGCCCGGGGACACACCCTTCGAGGTCATCGTGGGCGCCATACTGACCCAGAACACAGCCTGGCAAAACGTGGCCCAGGCCATCGGCAACCTCGAGCGCGAGGGGCTGCTCCACGCCAACGCCCTTCTCCGCGCTCAACCCGAACGGGTGAAGGCCCTCATCGCCCCGGCGGGGTACTTCAACGTCAAGCACGAGCGCCTGACAAGCTTGTTGAGATACCTGGCGAGTTATGGTCTGGATGTGGAGCAGTTGCGACGCTTGCCCCTCGCACAGGTGAGAGACGAGCTCCTGGCGGTGAAAGGGGTGGGCCCGGAAACAGCGGACAGCATCCTCCTCTACGCGCTGGGGCGCCCCGTCTTCGTGGTGGATGCCTATACCAGGCGTTTGTTCTCCAGGTTGGGGTACCCTTGGATGGAGAAGGGCACCTACGAGAAGGTCCAGGGTTTCTTCATGGAGGCCCTGCCCAGGGACACGGCTCTCTACAACGAGTTCCACGCCTTGATCGTCGTGCACTGCAAGGATACCTGCAAGAAGAAGCCCCGTTGTCTGGATTGCTGCCTTCGCTCGTTATGTGTGGCCCGCCAGCAGGGGGAGTGTGCGTGAGACGGCTATGAACCTGACAGTCCCATCCGGATACTCTGGCTTCAACTGGCGACCGCTGCGCCAAGAGGATGCTGCAGCGCTCCACCAGTTGGAGCTGGAATCCGGTCCGACAGATGGGAGTACCAGTCTCGGTAAAGTCGAGGATCTCCGCAGGAAGTTGGAGGAGACCGGCGAGAACTTGGTCTGGTGGGAGGAGGAAAATGACGCAGCGATCAAGTATCGACCGGGAGCCGTATCTGAGATTACTTGACCTGTGCTATGAGGTTGCTCAATCGCTGAAGGGGACGAAGTCGACAGTACCACACCTGGCAGACTGCCAGCAGCTTGCGGGGAAGCTCTTCATGCACGCTGCCTCGATATGGTGGCTCGCACAGGGGACTCGCGCCCCCGCACCTGAGTCGGTGGGAGGTGCGGATTTCTACGATTTTCCCTCCGTGGCCGTCCTGACGAGAGT
This sequence comes from uncultured Anaerolineales bacterium, assembly GCA_964577995.1. Taxonomy (GTDB): domain Bacteria; phylum Chloroflexota; class Anaerolineae; order UBA7937; family B3-Chlor; genus JAUVXJ01. Next base: position 5,428 of record CAZOBP010000124.1, on the reverse strand, counting down.
TGCGCTGGAGACCTACTTGACGCTGTTTGAGGTGTTCTTGGAGCCAGAAACGCGTGATGAGTTCGAGTTCAATCATGCGCTCTGGCAGTTGTCGGGATTCGTTCTGCGCGAGGGCTTCGTTCCTAGCGATCCTAGCTTAGGAGAATGGGCCGCTCGGTCGGAGGGGGAGATTGAGGAGATGCGATCTCGGCTATCCACCACACAGAAGTACGCATCACTATCGAGCCGGGAGAAGAAGGCAGTGCTTCGGGGGAAGAGGAGGCGGGAGTGGCCGGCCGTGGCGAGAGCGGCCGGCTTCGGCGAAGAGACGATACGGAGGATGTATGCTTACTACTCGGGCTATGTGCACGCTGACGGCCTGGCTGGGGCCCAGATCATGCAGGCCTCAACACGGCAAGAACAGTCGCGCTTCATCGAAGGACACATGCATCTCGTCATGTCAATCCTGGCGAAAATGATACTGGGGTACGAGGCGAAGTTCCCAGAGGCGAGGCGCATCTGCGAGGATCGGCCCGCCGACTGCACCCTGGCTCAAGTATACTCTGGGGTCGCGAGTCGGCTGCCGTGACACTGAGGTCCTGAAGACTCTTCGGTATCACAGAAGACTCTAACTTGGCCATGCGTGATCTCACATTCGCTTTCGTTTAGGCGGGGAAGTAGAGGCACCCGGTGCAGCCCTCCACACCGGGTCGCGGCGGTCGTCCAGCTGCGCACTCTCTGGCAGCGCCGGTGCTGCGCAAGACGTAGTCGAGGCCTGGCTGGCTGATGACCGGAGGGAACGAGCCGGTGGTAAGGAGGCTTCCAGGTGACCTCGCGTAACCAGCCTCTCACCAAGGAAGAGATAGCGGATGGCCTGGGGGTGACCGTTGACGCCATCTGGCGGTGGACTCGGCAGTTCCAAGAGTGGTTGTCCGTCGATGCGCACTGCCGAGAAAAGGGGCACGATAGTGCTGATGTACAGATCTACCGTATCGTGCGCCGCACTGACAGTGACATAGATGCGAGCATCGTGTTGCCCGAACGTGCGGAGCTAGTCAGGCGGGCGCTGTGGAGCAGTCAGCGGGCGTCAAGTATCAGGATGGCACACCAACTCGAGAGAAAGCAAGCCGACATCGAGCGATGGGCTCTCGTGAGCAGCCACGGGATCTGCCTGAGACGCGAGTACGCTTGGCTGCGTCCCTTGGGATCCTCCATCACAAGCATACTTGTGTGCGGTTGCTGGACGTGTAGTGGCGACACGTGCTCCGAGCCATATGCGTTGCTGTGGACACTCGACGCCGACAGCGTTGTCGTGGTCGACAAGAACGCAGACTACATACGTAATGCCCGGGATTGGCTTCACAGGACGCGTAGGTCTCACCCCTACTTCGGGGAGTATGATGTCGAGTTCCTCGTCGGCGACATGACGCAGGGGATTGCCGGGTTGGAGGGAGACACCTTTGACCTAGCATATTGCGCCAACGTCTTGTACAACATGCAAGACGACCAGCGAGCAGTTCAGGTGTCGGTGGAACAGATGGCCCGTGTTGTCAAGCGGCGAGGATGGGTGGTTGCCGTCGAACCCAAGTTCGGTGCGGAGTTCGAGGAGACCGAGATTGAATCCAGGATAGGGGCGTTCACGGTTCCCAGGCAGCTGACCCGTCCCATAGACATGAGCCCGCGGTTCGAGGAAGCGGGTCTTCGACGCGTCGATTTGCCTGACGCGCCGCCGTACTCCTACTGCTACCGCAAATGATCAGCGTCTGCTTCTCAGCCTACCCCAGCCACGGCGCCGGCCGTGGATGGCGCGATGGAGTGTCTGTGGGGCTGGTCTCACCGGAGCGACTTCGGTCCTTGTGCACGGGCCCCGGAAGCCACATCACACATCGGGGGGCTTGTCTGACATGACTGGCGCTTTTCCATCTGCCCCGAATCTACCTGGCCACACCTGGCGGCCGTTGTGCCAGGAAGATGCCCCCGCGCTGCACCAGTTGGAGCTGGACTGCGCGTCGACGGACGGCAGGACGAGCCCCACCACGATAGAAGAGTACCAGAGGAAGCTGGAGGAGACCGGCGAGAGCCTGGTCACGGACTCCCTGTGCGCCGTGGATTCCACAGGGCGCTTGGCAGCCATCGCCTGGGTCACCTGCGACGCCAGCCTGAAACATGAGTACCGGGCCTTTCTGGACGGCAGGGTTCATCCCGAGCACCGTGTCCGTGGGCTGGGATCGTTCATCCTGCAATGGATGGAAGCCCGAGCCCGTCAGATACTGTCCGAGTTGGAGGAAGACCGCCCTGGCATGCTGCGTATCGACTTCTACGACCGAGGCGACGATGCCCTGGCCCTCTTCGAGCAGCACGGCTTTCGAATGACCTTCGCCGAAGATGAGATGCGCCGTGACCTCAGGCATCCCGTGCCGGTTGCGGAGCTGCCCGCAGGCATGACTCTCGTGTCCTGGAGCCCGCAGCGGGCCGGTCTGTTCTTCCAGACCTATCGCGATGCCTTCCGGGAGCGTCCGCGGTTTCCGGATTGGAGCGAGGAGACTTGGCGGCAAAACTTCACCGGCGGTGCTGGTTTCCGCCCTGATCTGTCGTTGCTCCTTTTGGAGGACGCCGAGCCTGTCGGCTTCGCCATCTGCTACGTGGAGATGGAAGTCGCCTCAGAACCAACCAGCGAAGGTTGGATCGTTCAGATGGGGGTGCGACCTGCCTGGCGGAACCATGGCCTGGGTGGCGCCTTGCTGTGCGAGGTTTTGCGCAGGTTCCAGGCCAACGGACTGGCACGGGCCGCGCTGGAAGTGAACATGGACAACCACAGGGCGCGGCGGCTCTATCAACGGCTGGGATTTAAGCGCTGGACGAGATGGACGAGCTACCAGAAGGCGGCATCGACAGTGGTGCAAGATCGCGCGTAGGAAGGAAGGAGTAACAGTGGACAAGGCCCGGGCGAAGAAGGACGAGATCGTCGCGGCACTGATCCAGGCCAGGAGGAAGATCCTGGACGTGGCCTACACCCTGCCGCCAGAGAAGCAGGACGAGGTGTTCCTCGGCGTGTGGTCCGTCAAAGACCTCCTGGCCCACCTCATCGGCTGGGACTACACCAACATCGAGGCCACCAAGTCCATCCTGGCCGGGGAGCTGCCGGAGTTCTACTCCCACCACGACCGGGATTGGCGAACCTACAACGCGTCCCTCGTGGAGCGGCATAAGAAGGAGGATTTCGCCGAGCTACTGTATGCGGTGGAGGCCTCTCAGCGCGCGCTGATGGGGTTTCTGGGGACGGTCCCCGCCGAAGAGTTCGACAAGGACAGGGGGATTCGCTCCAAGCGCTACAAGGTGACCATCGCTCGCCTGCTCCAGGCGGAGGCCGACGATGAGGAGGAGCACCACAGGCAGATCAAGGAGTTTGCAGAGAGCGGGAGCCCGTAGTCGGCGCAGAACTCGTAGCACCCTGCGTCCATCACTCGGTGCGCTACTCCCTCTCCACGGGGATCTGTAGCTCGGTCACGTACTGGGAGGGCTTGGTCAGCAGGCCCGGTCCCTTGATGTACACCTCCCGGTTGGGCCCGCAGATACGATACCCGTTGGCCTCGATCCAGGTTAGTAAGCGACTGTAAGGCTCCGAGAAGTTGTCGTAGCTGCCCCTGTGCACGACGCAGGCCATCTCCTCCACGCCAGGCAACTCGCGCACCTTCACACGTTCCCCATCGGGGATATCCTTGGACACGGGCACCGCGGCCTCCACGTCGATGTCGCTCTCGCGATACCCTTCGTCGTAGTAGACGGCGAGGGCAGGTGCGGCCGGCCTTGCTCGGTGGCGCCCCGTGTGCTTGAAGAGAGCGCCGTAGAGCTGGCTGATGTCGCCGTAGGTGGAGATGACCTCTCGCACGGCGGCTATCTTCATCGCCGGGATGCTCTTGATGACCACTTCTTCGGTTGACATGGTTCCCTCCTGTTCGATTTGCCTCAGCCGCCTCTCCACTCGGGCCAGTCTCGCCTGTTCTTCCTTCACCCGGCCCTTCATCTCGGCCTGCTTCATCCGGAACATGCCGCGGATCTGCTCCGCCGGCAGGTCGCCGTCCAGGAGCTCGCCGATCTGTGCCAGGGAGAGGTCCAGGTCCTTCAAGGCCAGGATGCGGTTGAGCCGGGGTAGCTGCTCGGCCGAGTAGAACCGGTAGCCTGTGAACTGGTCTACCTCGGCTGGCTTCAGCAAGTCGATCTCGTCGTAGTAGCGCAGCGTCTTCACCGGTACCTGGCTGAGCTTGGAGAATTCGCCTATCTTGAACATCTACTCTGTTCCTTACGGGCATCAAACGTTGGGCCATCACGACCCGCTGTGCGCTGGTGTGCAGGTGGCAGGGGCACGTACTCCTATGCCCCTGCCGTTCCGTCACGTTGCCGCTCCTCTACTCTGCAACCACCGAGGGTGGATCCCAGTGCGGTGGCGCGGCTACTTCACGACTTCTGCACCGGGAACTGGAGCTCGGTCACGTACTCTCCAGGCTCGTACTCGGGACCCGGTCCTTTGACGTAGATCTCCCGGTTGCAGTCGACGATGTGGTAGCCGTTGGCCCCGATCCAGCCTAGCAAGCGAGCGTAGGCGTCGCTGAGCCCCTCGTAGCTGCCCTCCACAGTTAGGCAGGCCGCCTGCTCCACACCCGGCAACTCGCGGACCTTGACCCTCTCGCCCGAGGAGAGAGGACCGGCCACCGGAACCGCCGACTCCACATCGATGTCCTTGGCCTTGTACCCCTCTTCGTGATACATGGCGAAGGGCGGTCCAGCCGGCGCGACCTGGTTCTTGCCCAGGTGGGCGAAGATCTCGCCGAAGTGCGCCCCCATGTCCTCGTAGCCGGGGACCACTTCCCGTATGGAGGCGATGGTCATGGGCTCCACCTTCTTGAGTGTGACTTCTGAGATAGGCATTCCTTCCTCCTGTCTGTCTACTGCTCTGACTGTACACTCCAGAGCGATCGCCCCATTGAGAGCCTTCGTGAGCCATTATACACCCTCCAGTGGCTGGAGAGTCAAGAGCTTGTGTGTGAAAACGGGTGCGATTTAAGGTTTGAAAGATGTCCCGCCCCGCCGATGGGGCTACAGCAGGCCAATGCTTGCCAGCGGAAGTGGGCTGTGATAGACTTCGATGGGCATCGGGGGTAGGTAAGTGCACGTCCTGTTCATCATCAAAGAGATCGACAACGAGCCCCACGGCATTCTGCGCGTATCCGCGGTCCTCAAGCAGGCGGGCCACAGCACCGACCTGGTGGTGGCAACGGAGGAAGACCCCGTCGAGGCGGCTCTGAGAATCAAGCCCGACGTAGCGGCCTACAGTGTCTACACGGGCGCGCAGCGCTATTACCTCGACGTTAACCAGCGCATCAGGGAGCGGTTGGGCGTCTATTCCATCATGGGTGGTCCCCACCCCACCTTCTTTCCCGAGATCATCGAC
>CAZOBP010000123.1:0-8629 GCA_964577995.1 uncultured Anaerolineales bacterium | reverse complement strand
ACGGTGGCCGGATCCACAGCCCCTGAGTCACAGTCCACCCCGGTGGGCACGTCGACGGCCACTACGGAGGGGCGGACATGGTTGGACCGGCTTCTGACGGCTCTGAACGCGTCTAGCACCTCCTTTAGTGTGCCTTCAATGGGGCGAGAAACGCCGGTGCCCAGGAGGGCATCGACCACGATGTCCGCGCTGGAGAGCATTCCTCTCAGGCCTTCGAGTTGTTTGTCATCCTCAGCGGTGAGATAAGGGATAGCCCTTTCCTGCGTCAGTCGAAAGTTCTCGTCGTTCCCTCGCTTTCGCTTCCATAAGTACAGGCGCACCTCCGCGCCGCCGTCGTAGAGATGGCGCGCGGCCACCAGACCGTCTCCACCGTTATTGCCCGGCCCCACCAACACGAGGACCGTCTTGCCCTCAGTGGCCAGACGGTCCTGAATCTCCTGCGCGACAGCTCGGCCAGCGTTCTCCATCATGGTGGCGTAGGTCAGACCCTGAGCGTCGGCTGCTCTCTCTATCTCTCTCATCTGCTCGGTCGTGGTGATCTTCATGCCAGACCCTTCCGCATCATCGAGTGTTTGTACGCACGGCATTATACCATCCGCATGGGGTGAAGCCAAACAGTACCATTTGGCCATTGACACAATCTCCTTAAGTCTCCTATAATCCATTTGGCTTTGTCGTAGCACAGGGAACACCTGTTTTGGGGCCACGCTACTCGGACTCAGTGCAAGCCACGCAGGTCCCCTGGGGTGAACAGTCGAGTTGCAGGCCGTGAAAGCGGGCGGCGCTCGAGTCGATCTGGGTAGGTGGGGTCGCTGACGGCCTGGTAGCTCACGACGTGTGGCGCGAGGAGGTCCGGTGTCCACCGATAGTGAACAGCCGACTATGATGACTGTTCGAGAGGTAGCTGGCTATCTCAGGATGCACGAGATGACCATCTACCGCATGGCCAGGCAAGGCGAGATCCCGGCCTACAAGGTTGGCAACCGTTGGCGCTTCAACAAGAACCGCTTGCAGGAATGGCTTGGCGAGCATGAGGCGGGACGTGGAGATGAATAGCCCATGCGCATAGTGGGGGCTTTGCGCCGCCTCCCGTGGATTGGGTTCGGGGAGTAGCGATGGGGCTCTGCGTTTCCCTGGGGCAGATGGACATCGCCCTGGGTCAGCCGGAGAAGAACCTGGACAAAGTCAGGGCCATGACGGCCGAGGCCCGGCGCAGGGGCTCTGAGTTGGTGGTCTTCCCTGAGTTGTGGTCCACCGGCTACGTCCTCGAACGGGCTGAAGAGTACGCCACGCCGGTTGATGCAGGGGTCTTTGCCGAGACAGCTCGGATAGCGAGGGAGCACACCATCCACATCCTCGGCTCGCTCCTGGAGGCCTTTGAGGACGGGTTTCGCAACACAGCGGTGATCTTCTCTCCTGACGGCCAACTGCTGGGTCAGTACTCCAAGGTGCACCTCTTCAGGCCCATGGAGGAGGACAAATACCTCATTCCAGGTGACGAAGCCCCGGTATTCGACCTTCCCTGGGGAAGGAGCGCCCTGGCTATCTGCTACGACTTACGATTCCCAGAGTTGTTCAGGAAGTACGCGCTGAGCGGGGCCAGCATAGTGTTCCTCGTGGCTGAATGGCCCTACCCACGCCTCTTGCATTGGGAGACACTGCTCAGAGCGAGGGCGATAGAGAATCAGTCTTTTGTCGTGGCCTGCAACCGGGTGGGAGAGTCGGGAGAATGGTCCTTCTTTGGGCACTCGGCGATGTATGATCCATCTGGTGAACTGATAGCCGGTGCGGCCGATGAGGAGGCCTTGATCACAGCCGAACTCGATCTGGACTACAGGGATGAGGTCAGGCGATCCATGGCGGTGTTCGAGGATCGCCAGGAAGATGTCTACAGCCCACCATGAAGTGCGAATCCGCAACAGGTTTGGGGAACGGTGAGCAACTGGTTTGAGGTGACACATTTGGCTCAGGGCTTGCATGCCATCTCGGAGCCGTACCATGCGGAGTTCGTCATCTCGTACCTGATCGGTGGACAGGAGGCTGCCGTCCTGCTGGATACCGGGATGGGTATCGGCAACATCCAGGCCGTGGCCAGCCAACTCACTGACCAGCCGATCATGGTGGTCAACTCCCACCACCATTACGACCACGTAGGTGACAACCACCGCTTCGAGCACGTAGCGATCCACGAGGCCGAGGCTGGCTTTCTGGAGCAGGAGGCGCCTGAGGAGCTGTTGCTGGATGCTATGCGGCCAGAGAACGTCTTGGGTGCTCTGCCCGACGGTTTCGACCCGGCACGATACAAGATTGTGCCCTCGAGAGCTGATCGCCTTCTGCACGAAGGGGACGCGCTGGAGCTTGGAGGACGGTGCCTCAGGGTGTTGCATACGCCGGGCCACTCTCCGGGAAGCATCTGTCTCTTGAATGAGGAGGAGGGCCTGCTGTTCACCGGCGATACTGTGTACGCGGGCCCTCTCTATGTACAGTTTGACCATTCGGACTTCGAGGTCTATCGGCAAACCATGGACCGGCTCCGTGATCTGGCGCAGGACCTGCAACTCGTGCTGCCGAGTCACAATCAGACGCCTCTGGACCCCCACATTCTAGTGGAAATGTCCGAGGGGTTCGAGCAGATCGCGATGGGTGCAGCACGATGGCAGCCCATACAGTCGGTGTGGGGGCCGCTGCGCAGGTATGACTTCGCGCGCTTTGGCGTTTTGCTGCCGCAGTAGCGAAAAATGAGGCTCCGTGGGCGGCTGGAGCGCCAACAACACACTGTCGGGCGTGGGCCACGGCCGGCATACATACACCGAGGGAGGAACAGGTGGCGGAGCAGGGTGAGTACAAGGTCGAGTTGAAGGTCATCGAACAGAAGGGGACCTGTGGCTTCGGACACAAAGTGGGAGACGTGATCGTCTTCGGCGAACGCGGCGTTGAGGGAGAGATCTGTTTCCATGCCCTCTACAGTGTGCTACCCAAAGTCATGGCTTTGCGGTACGGAGCAGAGTTCCCGTGGCTGGAGGACAAGGACGTCGCTACCCATGCCTGTCCCGATGCCTACAACCCTTTGGTTTTCGAGGTGAGGCGCATCAGGGACGAAGGCTAAGGCGAGGGATAGACCTCCAGCATCTGAGCCAACTCGTAAAGGGAAAGGTCAACTTCTCTCTTGCTGCTGGTGACCTTGTCCAGGTCGGTGGCGACTACCTGATTCCCGATGAGTCCTACCATCTTGCCTGCTTCTCCCTGGACCAGGTGCCGGACTGCCTGGGCCCCCAGGCGTGTGCCCAGCAGGCGGTCGAATGCTGTGGGTGAGCCACCGCGCTGGATGTATCCCAGGATGCTAACGCGCACTCCGAATCCCAGCTCCTTCTCCCGGTCTCTCAGATACTGATCTATGGTCAAACAATCGGGTTTCGCTCCCTCGGCGACGACGGCGATGAAGTGAGCTTTGCCCTTGCTGTAGTCTTGCTTGATCTTCTCCAGTATCTTCTCGCAACTGGTGGGCACTTCCGGAATGATGATGGCCTCGGCGGCACTGGCCATGCCTACCATGAGGGCCAGGTAGCCGGAATCGCGGCCCATGGTCTGCACCAGGAAGGCGCGGCGGTGTGAGGTGGCGGTGTCCTTGATCCGGTCTATGGCTCTGAGGGCTGTGTTCATCGCCGTGTCCACCCCGAGGGCCATGTCTGTGAAAGCGACGTCGTTGTCGATGGTCGCCGGAACGCCCGCCACGGGGAAGCCGGCCTCATGGAGGCGGAGAGCGCCGTTCAGGGATCCATCTCCACCGACGATGACCAGCACGTCCACTCCGTGCTTTCTCAAGTTCTCCAGTGCCTGCCGTTGACCCTCTTCCGTCTTGAACCTCTCGGTGCGAGCCGTCTTCAGGATGGTTCCGCCCTTATGAGCGATCCCCCCCACGAAACGTCCATCCAACTCCTCGAAATCGCCCTCCATGAGCCCCACGTAGCCACGACGTATGCCCACGACCTCCAGGTTGTGACCCAGGCCGGTCCTCACCACGGCCCTGATACACGCATTCGTGCCGGGTGCGTCGCCGCCACTGGTCAAAACCCCAAGTCTCTTCATCCTCAACCTCCTTGGTTCGACTCTTGGCCTGTGACCAGGCTGGGTTACTAGCCCGGGCTCTACACGATCTAGACGTTCTCCACCCTCAGGCAGCCTTCTCCCAGCAGTCCGGCAACGGCACTGTCGAGCTCGGGAGAGTAGTTGGTGGTCTCGTTGGGGAAGATGAGCTGCACCACTCGCTCATGGCGCTGGACGTAGAGGTTGAACAGGTCTTCACCACGATTACTGGTCAGCAGAGAATGGACCTCGCCCAGGAGTCGCACATCCTGCTCAGGGTCTCCGCTGCGCGGGATGCTCACATGCAGGCGGCGGCGAGTGCTGGGCACGGTCGGCTCCTCGAGCGGTGGTTCCTCTTCCCCGCCGCCGTTCTGCGTCCAGGAGTGGTAGTCCACCGCTGACTCACAGATCACCTTCGCCTCATCGTCTCTGAACTGGACCTTCCCCCTGGCCAGGATGATGGTGTCTGGCTTCCACAGATCGCGTGTCTTCTCGAAGACCTCGGGGAAGATGACCACCTCCACGCTGCCTTGTAGGTCCTCTAGTTCTGCAAAGGCCATCAGTCTATCGTTTCTGGTGGTGATGCGGCGCACTGTGGATACCATGCCGGCGATGACCACTGTCTGCCTGTGTAGGCTTCTGTCTATCTGTCCACAGAAGGCACTTGTGTGCTTGTCCAGGTCGGGCGCCAGGCGCTCCAGGGGATGCTCCGAGATATACAGGCCGAGCAGCTCCTTCTCCCAGGCTAGCTGCCTCCGGCGAGGGATGTCCGGCCCTCCAGATAGCTCCAGCGAGAGGGCAGGTTCCTCTCCCTCATCGAACAAGCTCAACTGTCCGATCTCCTGTGCGTGGTGCGCGCGCTGGCTGATGGCCATCATGGTGTCTACGCTGTGCAACAGGCCCCCCCGGGGTCCGAAGTCGTCCAGTGCACCGCTGCGTATGAGGCTATCCAATGCGCGTCGGTTCACCTGCCGCAGATCCACCCGGCGGCAGAAATCACCGATGTCCGAGAAAGGTTCGTCGCCGCGGCCTTGAAGGATGGCCTGGATGGGACCCTGGCCTACGTTCTTGACCGCTCCCAGACCGAAGTGTATCCCTTGGACCCGTCCTCCTCGGCGACCATCGTCTCCGGCGTCTGCGAGCCTTTCCTCGATGGTGAAATCCAGGTCACCATAGTTGACGTTGGGTGGCCAGACGGATATGCTCATCCGGCGGCAGTCGGCCACCTCCAGCGCGACCCGGTCACCATTGTCTCTATCCACAGTGAGCAGAGCGGCCATGTACTCCACAGGAAAGTGGGCTTTCAGGTAAGCGGTCTGGCAGGTGATGACCGCGTAGGCAGCCGCATGGGCTTTGTTGAACCCGTAGCGGGCGAAGTACTCGATCATCTTGAAGATCTCTTCCGCGGTCTTCTGAGCGATGCCGTTGGTGACGAGTCCGTGGATGAACTTGTCGCGTTGGGCCTCCAGTTCTGCGACCTTCTTCTTGCCGATAGCGTGCCGGAACATGTCCGCTTCGCTGGTCGTGAAACCGGCCATTTCGCGAGCCATGCGTATGATCTGCTCCTGATAGACGATGACACCATAGGTCTCCTCGAGGATGGGCTCCAACTCGGGTACCAGGTACTCGATTGCCATTTCGCCGTGCTTTCTCTTGATGAACTCTGGGATGTACTCCATGGGGCCGGGGCGGTAGAGGGCGATGGAGGCCATGACGTCGGCGAAGCAGCTCGGCCTCAGCTCACGCAGGACGCGCCGCATGCCAGCACTCTCCACTTGAAAGACACCAGCGACTTCTCCGTCGGAGAGCAGGCGAAAGATCTCCGGGTCCTCTAGGTCGAGGTCTTCCAGTTTCAGCTCGGCTCCGTGCTGTTGGATGAGGTCCATAGCCTTCTGGATCACCGTCAGTGTGGACAGGCCCAGGAAATCCATCTTGAGCAGGCCGATACTCTCCAAGTCCCCCATGGCGTATTGAGTGATGAGGCCGTCGCCCTTGATCGCTCTCTGTAGAGGAACGTACCGGGTGAGAGGTTCGTCGGTGATGACCACGCCGGCCGCATGCGTGGAAGCGTGTCGCACTGCACCCTCCAAGCTTTTGGCTGCCTCAACGAGATCGTGTATGTAGCCGTGCTCTTCATATAGCTGTTGTAGCTCCGGCACTGCCTCCAGCGCCCTGTCGATAGAGGATCCGAAGGGAATAAGCTTGGCCGTCTTGTCTACCTCGCCTGGGGGAAGATCGAGCGCACGTCCTGCGTCCCGGATGGCCGCTCGGGCAGCCATGGTACCGAAGGTGATGATCTGTGCCACGTGGTCATTGCCGTACTTCTCCACCGCGTAGGCCATAACCTCCGCCCGCCGATCCTCGGGGAAGTCCATGTCTATGTCGGGCATGGTGCGCCTTCCGGGGTTCAAGAAGCGCTCGAAAAAGAGCCCGTGCTCGAGAGGATCCAGATCAGTGATGCCCAGACAATAGGAGACGATGCTGCCTGCTGCCGATCCTCTACCTGGACCCACAAGGATCTCTCTGGTCTTGGAGAAGCGGATCAGGTCCCACACGATGAGGAAATAGCCGGCAAAGCCCATCTCACGAACTAGGTTGAGTTCGTGTTCAAGTCGAGCCTCGACCTCCGGCGTGATGTTCTCGTATCGTTCGTGCAACCCCTTCCTGCATAGACAAGCGAGGTAGCTCTCGGTGGTATGGCCCTCCGGGACGTCGAACGGCGGCAGACGCAGGACGTCGAATTCCAGGCTGAGGTTGCAGCGCTCGTCGATCTCCAACGTGTTGGTGAGGGCCTCTGGCACCTCCCCGAACAGGGCTTTCATCTCCTCCGCGCTTCTCAAGTGGTAGCCCGTACCCTGCATCTTCATTCGATTGGGGTCGTTGACTGTAGTGTTGGTTTGGATGCAAAGCAGGAGTTCCTGGGCCTGGCAGTCTTCCTCGCGCACGTAGTGTACGTCGTTGGTGGCCACCAAGGGGATCTCGAGTTCGCGAGCGAGCGGAATCAGTTGTTTGTTGACCTCCGTCAGTTCCGGTATGTCATGTTCCTGAAGCTCGAGATAGAACCTATCAGGGGCGAAGAGGTCTCGGTACCACGCCGCAGCACGTCGGGCACCATCCCCATCACCCTGGGCGAGTAGTTGGGGAACCTCGCCCCTAAGACACGCGGAGAGGGCTATGAGGCCTGCGCTGTGCTGAGAGAGGAGCTCCTTGTCGATCCTGGGTTTGTAGTAGAAGCCGTCCAGGTGACTTCTGGTCGTCAACTGGATGAGGTTTTGGTAACCCGTCTCGTTCTCAGCGAGGAGAACCAGGTGATAGGGCCTGGCATCCACTCGAGGGCGGCGGCTCTGCATGCTCTTGGCGGCGACATACATCTCGCACCCGATGATGGGCTTGATGCCTCGTTGCCTGGCCTGCTGATAGAAGCTGAGGACAGCATACATCACACCGTGGTCGGTAATGGCTAGAGAGTCCATGCCCAGCTCCCTGGCCCTCTGAACGAGATCGTCTATACGGCTCAAGCCGTCTAATAAGGAGTACTCGGTGTGGACATGGAGGTGGGCAAACTCGGCCATTTGCTTCGACCTTTCTGAAGCTCATACGTCCGGGGACCTACCCGGTCTTATTATAGCACAGAAGCCCTGGCCGAGAGGAGTGAGTTCGGCTCTTGGGGGCACATTTTAAGATTCGCGGGTTCACGGCTTTGCTGGGCTTGCCTGTGGCGTGCCCGCTATGGTAGCATACTTCAGGTGATGTGGCTTGTTAGGAGGTGGAAGTGTGAACTGGAAGAGCGTGGGCACCAAGATCGGGCTGATGGCCGCGCTGCTGGTCACGCTGGTAGGTTGTTTCGAGGCGACCAGCCCGACACCGACAGCCACCAAAGCGGTCTCCTTGCCCAGCGTTACACCGCAGCCCAGCCCGGAAGCGACCAGCCCGGCGAGCACCCCGGTGGAGTCGTCATCACCCACGCCAGTGCCACAGCCCTCCTCAACGCCGATCCCATCTCCGACGCCTAGCCCAGCGGTGCCGCCCACCACGCCGGTTGACGGGGTTGTGGTCCGGGAGACGACCCTCTCCATCGCTACGTACGTATATGAGCCGTTTCTCCGCGATGATTTCGATATCGAGCATGGGGTGCCTCACGTCTGGCTGGATCGAAACGCCTACGGAGAGCCATCGCCGGACTCCACGGTCCTCATGCCGTTCCGTGCGGTTGTCATGGAGAACGAGTATCTACGATTGACCATCCTGCCGGAGCTAGGGGGCCGGCTGTACGAGGGTTTCTTCAAGCCCACGGGACAGGACCTCTTCTACCGTAACCCAGTCTTGAAGCCCACTCGGTGGGGGCCTCTAGCTCGTGAGCACAACTGGTGGCTCGCTGCGGGCGGCATGGAATGGGCTTTTCCAGTGAACGAGCACGGGTACGAGTCGGGCATCCCCTGGAGTTACTCCGTGGAGCGTTCGGCCAGCGAGACAAAGATCGTGGTCAGGGATATGAGTGATGCTCGACCTCGAGTGTCTGTAGAGATCGGCCTGGCTCCCGACACGG